>NZ_JBKDTZ010000292.1:0-8227 GCF_046339755.1 Acidovorax sp.
CAACCTGGGTGGCCCAACCAACACCCGCGCTTCGAACGCCATCGGCTACTTCCTGCCAGGCAACCTGGGCGGCTTCTACGGCCAAGTGCAGTACTACATGGGTGAAAACCTGAGCACCGCTGTCAACAAGAAGGACGGCAATGGTCTGGCTGCTCGCGCTGGCTGGGCAAATGGTCCTGTGAACGTGGCTCTGGCCGTGTCGCAAACCAAGTTCCTGAACGCTGACCTCAAGTCCTGGAACCTGGGTGGCCAATACGACTTCGGCTTCGGCAAGCTGCTGGCCCACGTGAACCGTGACGACGTCAAGAACGGCAACGAAGGCACCGGCTGGCTGATCGGTGGTCTGATCCCCGTCGGCGCTGGCGAAATCCGCGTTTCGTACTCCACGTACGAAGTCGAGATCGCCAACGCTTCTGACCCACGCACCAACAAGTTCGCTCTGGGCTATGTGCACAATCTGTCGAAGCGCACCGCCGTGTACGCTACCGCTGCCACTGTGAAGAACAAGAACGGAGCCAACACGGTTCTGAACGGCGCTTCGCACGGCACGAACCTGAACCGCAACTCCAGCGGTTACGACATCGGTATCCGTCACAGCTTCTGATATTGACGGCTGGCTATATGCCAGTCATCAATGGATGAATACAAAAAAAGCCGCCTTCGGGCGGCTTTTTTTATTCTCGCCATGGATTTGACTTTTATCGCGCCTTGTCCTTTTTTTGGGGGGAGGTGTTGTAAAAGCCGGATATTTTCAGCGGCGCGCGGCGGGTATCTGGGGAGTATGGGCGGCAGGAATGGGTGTGCGATCCTTGCCAGAAGAAGGGCGCCGGCATGGGCGGGTGGCATTGGTTCGGATCGGTGCTGGAGTGCAGGGCAGGGCAACCGTGGACTGTGGACTCCCATGGTGCGCAGGTGGGCAATCAAGACTGCACGTGGCTTGCCACCGTGCGGAGCGAGGGAGAGGCGGCTGGCGTGGTGCTGGCACTTTACTTGCATGTCCATCTGCCTCACCAGGGCAGGAATAGTCCCTCGCACGAGGGCGGGATTCAGGGATTTCCCGTTGGCCGATGGCCGCTATTTACTGCATAGTAAAACTTTTACATTGTTGAAGAGGTTTCATGAAACTCAATCTCAGCCTGCTGTCGATTGCCGCAGCTGCCGCCATGCTGATGGCCACGGGTGCTAATGCCAAACCATTCAAATGGGCGAGCCAGGGCGAAATTGCCACGTGGGATATTCATTCCCAAAACAACGCATTGCAAAACGGCATCCATGCCAATGTGTATGAAAGCCTGGTCTACTACAACAGCAAGACGTTCGAGGTAGAGCCCGTTCTTGCCACGGCCTGGAAGGAAGTGACCCCCACGCAGGTGCGTTTCACGCTGCGCCAGGGCGTCAAGTTCCATGATGGTTCGGCCTTCACCGCCGACGATGCCGTGTACTCGCTGCAGCGGGCCATGGCCAAGACCTCCAACTTCACGCCCTATGTCCAGGGCATCACCAAGATCAACAAGGTCGATGCCCAGACCATCGACGTCATCCTGTCGGCGCCCAACCCCGTGCTGCTGCGCCAGATGACCGAGTTGCGCATGATGAGCAAGGCCTGGGCCGAGAAGAACCGCTCCGTGGAGCCAAAGGACATCAAGGGCACGGACGAGAACTTCGCCCACCGCAACGCCATGGGCACAGGCCCCTACACGCTGGACTCCTGGCAGCCCGACGTGAAGATGGTGTTCAAGCGCAACCCCAATTGGTGGGGCAAGATGGACGGCAACGTGACGGAGATCGTCTACACCCCCATCAAGTCGGCTGCGACCCGCATTGCCGCGCTGCTCTCGGGTGAGGTGGACATGGTGCTCGACCCGGCTCCCCAGGACCTGGGCCGCCTGCGCCAGGACTCCAACCTGAAGGTGATCGACGGTCTCGAGAACCGCACCATCTTCCTGGGCATGGACCAGTTCCGCGACGAACTGCCCGGCTCCAACGTCAAGGGCAAGAACCCGCTCAAGGATGTCAAGGTGCGCAAGGCGCTGTACCAGGCCATCGATACCGCCTCGCTGGAGCGCGTCACGCTGCGCGGCCTGGGCAAGCCCACCGGCACGCTCGTGGCCCCCCAGGTGGCCGGCTACACCGAAGCCGTCGGCAAGCGCTTCCCCTACAGCGTGGATGCGGCCAAGAAGCTGCTGGCCGAAGCAGGCTACCCCGATGGCTTCGAAGTCGATTTCGCATGCCCCAACAACCGCTACATCAACGACGAAGCCATCTGCCAGGCCGTGACCGCCATGTGGTCGCGCATCGGCGTGAAGGCCAAGCTGCGCACGCTGCCGCTGGTGACCTACTTCCCCATGATCCAGCGCTACGAAGCCAGCATCTACATGCTGGGCTGGGGCGTGCCGACCTTCGATGCGCTGTACAGCCTGCAATCGCTGGTGCGCAGCGTGGGCCAGGGCGGTGACGGCAACTACAACGTGGGCCGCTACAGCAACCAGCGCATGGACTATCTGGTGGACCGCATCAAGGCCGAGACCGATGCCCCAGTGCGCTCGCGCATGCTGACCGAAGCGTTGCAGTTGTCCAACGACACCGTCTCGCACATCCCTTTGTACGACCAGGTGATCCCCTGGGCCATGAAGAAGAACATCGAACTCGTGCACCGCGCCGACAACCGCGTGGATATGCGTTTGGTCAAGGTGAACTGATCTATCCTTGCAGAGGGAGGGCAAGGGCCTCTGGGTCCTTGCTCTCCTTGGTTTTTTCCGACCCGATTCCCCATGAGCGCCGCGCCACCAAAAGTGGCCAAGGCGTCCCATCGAATACACACTCGACTCTCCGATGCTTGCCTTTATTTTGCGCCGCCTGATCCAGGCCGTGATCGTCATGGTCACGGTGGCCTTCATCTCCTTCATGCTGTTCCAGTACGTTGGAGATCCCGTGGTCTTCCTGCTCGGCCAGGACGCAACACCTGAACAGATCCGTGAACTGCGCGTGGCGCTGGGTCTGGACAAACCCTTCTTCGTGCAGTTCGGCCACTTCCTTGTGAACGCGGCCCAGGGGGAATTCGGCCTGAGCCTGCGCCAGGGCGCCAAGGTCTCGCGCCTGATTGCCGAACGTTTTCCTGCCACGCTTGAGTTGGCCATGGTGGCCGCCGTGCTGGCCCTGGTGCTGGGCGTGCCCATGGGCGTGTATGCAGCCTTGAAGCGCGGCACCTTCACCAGCCAGCTGTTCATGACGCTGTCGCTGCTGGGCGTCTCGCTGCCCACCTTCCTGATCGGCATTTTGCTGATCCTGGTGTTTGCCGTGCACCTGGGCTGGTTCCCGAGCTTCGGCCGCGGCGAGGTGGTGCAACTGGGCTGGTGGAGCACCGGACTGCTCAAAGCCAAGGGCTGGCACCACATCATCCTGCCGGCGGTGACGCTGGCCATCTTCCAGCTCACGCTGATCATGCGCTTGGTGCGCGCCGAGATGCTGGAGGTGCTGCGCACCGACTACATCAAGTTCGCGCGCGCCCGCGGCCTGTCCAACCGTGCCATCCATTTCGGCCATGCCCTCAAGAACACGCTGGTGCCCGTGATGACCATCACCGGCCTGCAGCTCGGCGGTCTGATCGCTTTCGCCATCATCACCGAAACCGTGTTCCAGTGGCCGGGCATGGGCCTCTTGTTCATCCAGGCCGTGACCTTCGCCGACATCCCCGTGATGGCCGCCTACCTGTGCCTGATCGCGCTGATCTTCGTGGTCATCAACCTGGTGGTCGACCTCTTGTACTTCGCCGTCGACCCCCGCCTGCGCGTGGGCAAGGCCGGGGGGCATTGAGATGCAGGCGAGCCGACTCAAAGCGGGCGGCCGGGCTTTCGCGCACATCGCGCAGTTCCACCCAGAGCTCACGGCGCTGCGCCGCGACCTGCATGCGCACCCTGAACTGGGCTTCGAAGAGGTCTATACCGGTGCCCGGGTCAAGGAGGCGCTCAAGGTGTGCGGCGTGGACGAGATCCACGACGGCATCGGCCGCACCGGCCTGGTGGCGGTGATCCGCGGGCGCAGCACGGCCAGCGGCTCCATGGTGGGCCTGCGCGCCGACATGGATGCGCTGCCGCTCACCGAGCACAACGACTTCTCCTGGAAGTCCTGCAAGCAGGGCCTGATGCACGGCTGCGGTCACGATGGCCACACGGCCATGCTGGTGGGGGCGGCCCGCTACCTGGCCGAGACGCGCAATTTCGACGGCACGGCGGTGCTGGTGTTCCAGCCCGGCGAAGAGGGCTTTGCCGGTGCCCGCGTGATGATGGAGGACGGACTGTTCGAGCGCTTCCCCGTGCAGTCCATCTTCGCCATGCACAACTGGCCGGCGATGGCGCCCGGCACGGTGGGCCTGAACTCCGGTGCCATGATGGCAGCGGCCGACCGCATCACCATCGAGATCACGGGCCGCGGCGGCCATGGCGCGCACGCCTACC
The DNA here is from genome assembly GCF_046339755.1 of Acidovorax sp. Taxonomy (GTDB): domain Bacteria; phylum Pseudomonadota; class Gammaproteobacteria; order Burkholderiales; family Burkholderiaceae_C; genus Acidovorax. The sequence continues at coordinate 4,455 of NZ_JBKDTZ010000292.1, forward strand.
AGACGGTGGACGTGATGCTGGTGGCTGCGCACATCATCACCGCGGCGCAGACCATCGTCTCGCGCAACGTGCGCCCGCTCGATGGCGCCGTGGTCAGCCTGTGCGCCATGCAGGCCGGCGACCTGGGCGCCTTCAGCGTGCTGCCGGGCTCGGCCACGCTGGTGGGCACCGTGCGCACTTTCAACCCCGTGGTGCAGGAAATGGTCGAAAAGCGCCTCAAGGAGCTGTGCAGCGCGATTGCGCTGGGCTTTGGCGCCACGGCCACCGTGCACTATGAACGCATCTATCCCGCCACCATCAATTCCGAGGATGAGGCGGTCTTTGCCGGCAACGTGGCTGAATCGCTGGTCGGTGCCGACCATGTGGTGCGTGACCTGGAACCCAGCATGGGCGCCGAGGACTTCTCCTTCATGCTGCAGGACAAGCCAGGCGCCTACCTGCGCATAGGCCAGGGCACCGGTGCCAGCGGCAGCGCTCTGCACAACAGCCGCTACGACTTCAACGACGACATCCTGCCCCTGGGCTCGGCGCTGCACGCCAGCCTGATCGAGCAGGCCATGCCGCTGCCGACGCTTTGAGCGCACAACGAGCACCTTTTTGCACCAGACATCCGGCGCATTCACCCACCCCTCCTAAAACCCACTTTTCATCCACCAGGAGAACTGCATGACCTTCCAGAAGAAATTGGCCGTGACGGCCGTGTTTGCCGCGCTGGCCGCGTCCAGCATGGTCGCCAGTGCGCAGACCATCCGCGTGGCCAACCAGGGCGATTCGCTGTCCATGGACCCGCACTCGCTCAACGAATCGCTGCAGCTGAGCGTGACCGGCAACGTGTATGAACCGCTGGTCGGCCGCAACAAGGACCTGAGCCTGGCCCCGGCCCTGGCCACCAGCTGGAAGCAGACCTCGCCCACCGTCTGGCGCTTCGAGCTGCGCAAGGGCGTGCAATTCCATGACGGCACGCCCTTCACGGCCGACGACGTGGTCTTCAGCTTCAGCCGTACGCAGGTCGAGGGCTCGGACATGAAGAGCTACACCAACGACTTCAAGGAAGTGCGCAAGATCGACGACCACACGGTCGAGATCGAGACCAAGACCCCGTTCCCCATCCTGCCCGACGTGGTCTCGCTGGTGTACATGATGAGCAAGAAGTGGTGCGAAACCAACCAGGCCATGGGACCGGTGGACCGCCGCAAGGGCATCGAGAACGCCGCATCGTTCAAGGCCAACGGCACGGGCCCCTTCCGCCTGCGCGAGCGCCAGCCCAACGTGCGCACCGTGTTCACGCGCAACGGCACCTACTGGGGCAAGATCGAGAGCAATGCCGCCGAAGTCGTCTTCACGCCCATCGGCAACGACGCCACCCGCGTGGCCGCCCTGCTGTCGGGCGAGGTGGACGTGATGGAACCTGTGCCGGTGCAGGACATCGAGCGCGTCAACACCAGCGCCAACACGCGCGCCATCACCGGCCCCGAGCTGCGCACCATCTTCCTGGGCATGGACCAGAAGCGCGACGAACTGCTGTACTCCAACGTCAAGGGCAAGAACCCCTTCAAGGACAAGCGCGTGCGCCAGGCCTTCTACCAGGCCATCGACATCGACGGCATCAAGCGCACCGTGATGCGCGGCGCCTCCAACCCCTCGGCCCTGCTGGTGGGCCCCGGCATCAACGGCTTCCAGCCCGATGCCAAGCGCCTGCCCTACGACGTCGAAGCCGCCAAGAAGCTGATGGCCGAAGCCGGTTACCCCAATGGCTTCGAAGTATCGATGAACTGCCCCAACGACCGCTACGTGAACGACGGACGCATCTGCCAGACCGTAGCCGCCAACCTCTCGCGCATCAACGTCAAGATCAACCTGCAGGCCGAGACCAAGGGAACCTACTTTCCCAAGATCCTGCGCCGCGACACCAGCTTCTACATGCTGGGCTGGACGCCTGCCACCTACGACTCGCACAACGCGCTCAATGCACTGGTGGCCTGTGTGGACGACAAGGGTGCCGGCCAGTTCAACCTGGGTTCGTACTGCAACCCCAAGGTGGATGAGCTGACCAAGAAAATCCAGGCCGAGACCGACAAGGCCAAGCGCGACGCCATGATCAAGGAAGCCTTCGACATCCATGCCGCCGACGTGGGCACGCTGCCGCTGCACCAGCAGGCCCTGGCCTGGGGCGTGAGCAAGAAGGTCACGCTGGTGCAGCTGGCCGACAACTTCATGCCCTTCAAGTGGATGAGCATCAAGTAAGCAAGCACCTGCCTTTCGAGTACCTAGATAGAGACGGACATTCAGCAGACCAGCCACGCCGGTTGCTACCCGCGCCGCGCGTGCTGTCTGCCCACTGGTTTCCCACAATGAAAACAACCCTTGCCCGCTGGTTTGACAGCGACGTTGGCTACAGCTTCCGCACCTCGCCCATGGCGATCGTGGCGGCGGTGATCGCCCTGATTTGTCTGTTCTGCTCCCTGTTTGCAGGATGGGTCGCCCCCCACAACCCTTTTGACCTGGCGACGCTGGAACTCGGCGACGCCCGCCTGCCGCCCGCCTGGATCGCGGAAGGCTCCATGAAATACCCCCTGGGCACCGATGACCAGGGGCGCGACATCCTCTCGGCGCTGATCTATGGCGCCCGCATCTCCCTGGTGGTGGGCTTCGCCTCGGTGCTGCTGTCCGTGGTGGTCGGCGTGGCCTTCGGCCTGCTGGCCGGCTTTCGCGGCGGCTGGATCGACGCGGTCCTCATGCGCCTGTGCGACGTGATGCTGTCCTTCCCCGCCATCCTGGTGGCGCTGCTGATCGCAGGCGTCGGCCGCGCGCTGTTCCCCAATGCGCACGAATCGCTGGCCTTCGGCGTGCTCATCATCTCGATCTCGCTCACCGGCTGGGTGCAGTACGCACGCACCGTGCGCGGCTCCACACTGGTCGAGCGCAACAAGGAATACGTTCAGGCCGCCCGCGTCACGGGGGTGTCCTCGCTGCGCATCATGCGCAAGCACGTGCTGCCCAACGTCATGGGCCCGGTGATGGTGCTGGCCACCATCCAGGTCGCCACCGCCATCATCACCGAGGCCACGCTGTCCTTCCTGGGCGTGGGGGCGCCGCCCACCTCGCCATCGCTGGGCACGCTGATCCGCATCGGCAACGACTACCTGTTCTCCGGCGAATGGTGGATCACCGTGTTCCCCGGCGCCATGCTGGTGCTGATCGCCCTGTCGGTGAACCTGCTCGGCGACTGGCTGCGCGACGCCCTGACCCCGCGTCTGCGCTGAACAAGCACAAGAACAAGAAAAGCGATATTCCCATGAGTCTTCTCGAAGTCAAAAACCTCGTTGTCGAATTTCCGGGCCGCCGCGGTACCCTGCGCGCCCTGGACGACATCTCCTTTTCCATCGCGCCCGGCGAGATCCTGGGCGTGGTGGGAGAGTCCGGCGCCGGCAAATCGCTGACCGGCGCGGCCATCATCGGCTTGCTCGAACCGCCGGGCCGCGTCGCCTCGGGCCAGATCCTGCTGGAGGGCCAGCGCATCGACAACCTGAACAGCGACCAGATGCGCAGCATCCGCGGGCGGCGCATCGGCGCCATCTTCCAGGACCCGCTGACCTCGCTGAACCCGCTGTACACCGTGGGCCGCCAGCTCACCGAAACCATCCTGGCCCACCTGCCTGTGAGCGCCGCCGAAGCGCGCCAGCGCGCCATCGCACTGCTGCAGGACACCGGCATCCCGGCGGCGGCAGAGCGCATCGACCATTACCCGCACCAGTTCTCGGGCGGCATGCGCC
>NZ_JBKDTZ010000293.1:0-3512 GCF_046339755.1 Acidovorax sp.
TGAACGGGCGGTAGGCCCTGATGGCATTGAGCTGCACCGGTAGCGGCGCCACGTGGCTCACGCCCGTGACGTTGCGGCCGTGGTCCTCGAGCGTGCGCAAAAGGCCGGCGCCCACGGGGTCGGTCACTTCGGTGAAGACGATGGGCAGATCGCGGATCGCATCGTCCTTGCCCGCCTGGTCATGTTTGCCCGCCAGCGCCAGGGTAGTGGGCGTGCCCCAGGCGTAGATCAGGTCGGGGCGCGCCGCGCGCACCTTGGCGCGCAGCTCGGGAATGTCCTCGCTGCGCCCCGAGAAGCGGATGGGCACGTACTGCACAGGCACATCCTGGCGTTGCAGGTAGCCGGTGAAGCCGGCTTCGATGTTCTGGTCATCGCGCGGCAGCACCATGGCCACGGTATAACGTTTCGTGGCGGCGGCCACGCCTGCGGCGGCGGCGTTGCTGGCGCTCTGGGCGGCAGCGGCCGAGGCGCCCAGCAGGGCGCAGGCGGCTGCGGCGGCGAGGAGGATGCGGCGCAGTTTCATCGGAATTCTCCAGGGGGTCAGGCTGCCGCGGCGGCCTGGATGCGGGGGGTGCGCAGGCCGGCGGCCAGGCTCAAGGTGGACACCGACAGCAGCAGGCCCACGGCCACCACGGCGCCGGCATAGCCGAAGGCGGTCACGGCGACCGCGGTGACAAAGGGCGCGACGATGCTGCCGCCGCGCTCGATCAGCCGGAACGCCGCCAGGGCCTGTTCCGGCGTGGCACGGGCGCGGGCCGTGTCCACGCCCTCGAAGGCCTCGGTCGTCAGGGCGATCTGCGGTGAGGACTGCATCGCCTGGCCCAGGCCCAGCAGGGCGCAGCAGGTGGCCATGCCCCAGACGCCGCCCAGGGCCGGCAGCGACAGGCAGGCCAGCGCGCTGAGCACGCCGCCCGCCACGATGAAGGGCTTGCGCTGCCCGAGCAGGTCGGACCAGTGCGCCACCAGCGAGGCGGTGAGCGCAAAGCACAGGAAGTACAGCAGCAGCACCCGGCCCGCCACCGCGGGCGGCTGCTGCAGCTCGTTCATATAGAGAGGCACCACCACCGAGAGGATGGTCACGGCCACCAGGCGGCCCGGCAGGGCTGCGCCCAGGATCACCCAGATGGCGCGCGGCTCGCGCAGCACCGCCATGTAGCCGCGCCAGCCACCGGTGGTGGCCAGGCCGCGCTGGGCCCCGGCGCTGCTTTCGGGCGCGGGCAGCGACAGGCGCAGGGCGGCCAGCAGGGCGCCGACCATGCACAGTGAGCAGGCAAGGAAACCGATGCCGTCGCCGGCGCGTGCCGCGATCATGCCGCCAAAGGGCGGGCCGACGATGCCGGCCGCCACGATGGCCGCCGCCACCTCGGCCAGGCCGCGCGCGCGTTTTTGCGGCGGCGTGATGCGCACGATGGCCGTTTGTACCAGGATCAGCGCCAGGCCATAGGCCGCACCCCCCAGGGCGCGCAGGCCGATCAGGGTCCAGGCGTCGGTCGCCCAGGCGGTGGCGGTCAGGGCCAGCGTGCCGGCCAGGGCCGACAGCATCAGGCTCCAGCGCAGGTCGAAGCGCCGCGCCAGTGCCGGGCCGGCGGGCTGGGCCAGGGCCAGCGTGGCCATGAAGGCGGCGACGGGTAGTCCGGCCACCATGGTGGGCGACAGCGCGGCATCGATGGGCCGCACCTCGCTGGCAAACACGGTGAAGAAGGGACGCAACAGCTCTTCGGACATGGCGACCAGGAACACGGTCAGGCGCAGCAAGGTGAGCTGGGCGCCGATCTGGGGCGCTTCGGCCGTGGCACCGTCGTTGCGCGCGGTGCGGATCAGCTGGGCCCGGCATTCGGCGGCGTCGCGCTCATGGGCGGCTGCGCTTTCCTGGTCGATGGCGTGGTTTTTCTGCCAGCGGCGCTGCAGCCCCTGCCACAGGCGGGCCTGCACATAGGCGGCCAGCGGGAACAGCAGTGAGCGGCGCCACAGGCCGCGCGCGAGTTCGCGCACCAGCACGGCGGCGATCACCAGGGCCAGCACCAGGTCGATCAGCATGCCGGCGAGCTGGCGGTCCACGAAGTCGGCCGGGTAGCCGACGACCACGGAGCCATCGCCGGCCGTGAGTGTGCGGCGCGGGAAGTCGGAGGCGTCGTTGCGTGCATCCGTGGGCACGTCTTCGCCCCAGGTGGAGTTGCGCACCGCGCCGCTGGGCGGCTGCAGGGCCAGGTAGCTCAGCTCGGGGGCTTCGGCGAGCTGCTGCCGAAAGAGTTCGTCCACGCCATTCATCGCGCTCCAGGGCACGCCGAGCGACAGCGCGCGGGCCACCTGGCCCGACAGGGCGCGGCCCACGGCGTCGGCGTTGGCCTGGATCTGCGCCGTGACGGCCGGGCGGGCGGCCTCGCGAGCGATCCACAGCATGGCGGCGGGCGCCACCACCACGCTGAAGACCACGGCCAGCCAGAGCTGTCTGGCAGAGCCCAGGGGGGGGCTCGTACCGGCGTTACCGCCGATGCCGCGCATCGAGGTGATGATGCGGGTGCTCCAGCGCAGCAGCAGCCACCAGGTGATGAACAGGGCCAGCAGCATCAGCGGTAGGGCGCGCAGTACCATGCCGAGCGCGGCATCGCGGGCCTGGGCGCGCACCTCGGTTGGGTCGAGCGCTCCCCACAGCGTGGCGGCCGGGGCGCCGGTGGAATCGAAGATGGCCGCGCCGATCCACGCGTAGCGGCCGGTGTTGCGCACCGCCGGGGCATGGCCCGGCCCGGCATCGATCACCGCCTGCTGCCAGCGCGGGGCGATGGTGGCATGCAGCGCCGCATCGCCCGAGCGCAGCACCGCCTCGCCGCGGTCGGTGTCGATGAACACCCCGCGCAGCGGGCTGCCCGCTGCGCCCAGGCGCGCGACCCGTTCGGACAGCACGGTCTGGTCGGCCACCGAGACGCCGAAGCGCAGCCCGGACTCGGCCTCGTCGGCCACTTGGCGCAGCTGGCGCACGGTGCGGTCCTGCGCGAGCTGGGTCAGCAACTGCTCCGTCCGCCAGGCGATCAGCACAAGGGACAGGCCGAACAGCACCAGGGCGAAGATCGACGCGAACATCAGCGATTCGCGCCGCAGGCGCTTTTGCAATGCGGCTGCGTCGATCTCACTGTCCTGTGGGGCGTTGGTCGTGTCGGTCATGGAAATGATTCCTCGGTATACCGGTTTCGTCGAATGTCATTGAGCTGTTCTATAGTCGGGGAGTTCTTACAATTCCTTTCGACCCGCCGCGCGCTGCCTGCGCCACCTCGCCCATCGTGCTCAGTCCCTTGCCCCAGATTCCGCCCATCCTGCTGCCCGAAACGGGGTTGGTCAACGTGCCCCAGGCACGCACCCGCTTGCTGGAGGCGCAGGATTTCCATGAATGGATGGCGTTGCGCGACGCGGTGCTGTCCACGCTGCCCGACCCGGATTTCTACGTGCGCGAGATCGCCATGAAGAACGCGGCCGGCACGCCCTTGCCCGACACGTCGGCCACAACCACGGCCAGGTGC
>NZ_JBKDTZ010000294.1:0-7612 GCF_046339755.1 Acidovorax sp.
CGCCGAGAAGACCTTGCGTGCCCTGGGCGAACGCGGCGACATCATCCGCACCATGCAGCGTGCCATGAGCGGACGACCGCGCGAGCTGGCGGTGTTCGAGCCGGGCGAGGATGGCCGTACTGTCATCGGTCGCGTCGCCGCCAAGGGGCTGGCCGACGAGCTGCACGACCGCGGCTATCTGGTCATCGATGGCGTGGACGGCAAGGCCCACTACGTCGCGCTGAACGCCCGCGACGAGCTGGCGAACTATCCCGCCGGTGCGGTGGTGGAAGTGCGTGGTTCCGCCGAGGTGCGGGCGGCCGACAAGAACGTCGCTGGGCTGGCGAGCGGTGGCCTGTACCGCACAGATCATCACTTGGCGATCGAACAAGGCCGGGCCAAGGCTGGGCGCGACCCGCAGGAAGTCGTCGCGGCCCACGTCCGCCGACTGGAAGCCCTGCGCCGGGCCGGCATCGTGGAGCGCGTGGCCGAAGGACTATGGAAGGTGCCTAATGACCTGGCCGAGCGTGGCCGCCAGTACGACGCGCAACGGCTGGGCGGTGTGGCGGTGGAACTGAAATCGCACCTGCCAATCGAGCGGCAGGCCCGCGTGATTGGGGCCACCTGGCTGGATCAGCAGTTGATCGGTGGCGGTAAGGGGCTGGGCGACCTGGGCTTTGGCGGCGATACCAAGCAAGCCTTGCAGCAGCGCGCCGACTTCCTGGCCGAACAGGGGTTGGCCGAGCGGCGGGGACAGCGTGTGATCCTCACCCGGAACCTGCTGGGCACGCTGCGCAATCGGGAACTGGCGCAGGTCGCCAAGGACATTGCCGCCGACACCGGACTACAGCATCGGCCCGTCACCGACGGGCAGCGCGTGACCGGCATCTACCGGCGCTCGGTCATGCTCGCCAGCGGGCGTTACGCCATGCTCGACAACGGCATGGGGTTCAGCCTGGTGCCGTGGAAGCCAGTGATCGAGCAGCGGCTGGGCCAATCCCTGGCTGCCACAGTCCGCGGCGGGCATGCCTCCTGGGAACTCGGTCGCCAGCGCGGCCCGTCTGTCGGCTAAAGACTGAATTTTTCATGTGTGCCGTGGCTCGTGATGCTTCACTTGTGGTCGCAGACTCATGCGAGCGCCCTCCATCCGACCAAGCACCGCCCCAGGAGGGGATTTTTTCGGTTGCTGCTTGATACCTTGATGGGCAAGGTATATAGTTATGCTTATGGCTAAATCGACCACTTCCCTCAAGACCGTAGAGCGCACACCGGTGGACTATACCGACCGGTTGCATTGGAGTGGCATCATCAAGATGAGCCTGTCCAAGTTCTTCATCCTGAGCGTGCTGCAAAAGCGGCCCATGCATGGCTATGAGATCGCACGTGAAGTGGAGTGTTCGACCCAAGGTTGTTGTGCACCCACCGAAGGCACCATCTACCCGGTGTTGCGCGAATTCGAGCAGGGCGGCTATGTCACCGCGCATACCGAAACGGTTGCGGGCCGTGGACGCAAGGTCTACACGTTGACTGACAAGGGCCGCGAGGCCTTCACGGTGGCGGTAGATGCTTGGATGGAGGTGGCTGCGCACATCACCCGTCAGTAATGGCGGTTTTTTTTGAATACAAGCATTGACCATCTATGCATTGATCTGGAATATATAATGAATACGAACACACTCACCGAAACCCTGTCGTTCTTCGCCATGATCAGCGCCGAGCTGATCGCGCTGTTCTTCGTCGTCAGTTTCATGGTGGCGATGATGCAGGAGTATGTACCAGCCAGCACTGTGCAACGCCTGCTAACCGGGCGAGGCCTGGGTGGCAACATCGTCGGTGCTGGGCTGGGGGCGGTCACGCCGTTTTGCTCCTGCTCGACTATTCCGGTCACGGTCGGCTTGCTCAATGCCGGTGCGCCGTTTGGCGCCACCATGTCCTTTCTAGTGTCCTCGCCTATCCTCAACCCGGTGATCCTGGGCTTGCTGGTCACGCTGTTCGGTTGGAAGTTCGCCGTCTTCTATGGCGCCGCGTCCTTTGTACTGGCGGTGGCAGTGGGCGCGGTCTGGCAGTTCTTCGGCCTGGAGCGCGACGTGAAGAAGGTGCGTGTGGTGGGCGAGAGCGAAATCGCAGGGCCGACCGACTTCAAATCGCGCTTGCGGCGAGCTGGCAGCGCGGCCTTCGGTTTGTTCAAGACTTCCTTGCCTTACCTGCTGATCGGCGCGGGCATTGGTGCGCTGATTTATGGCGTGGTACCCGGCGAGTGGATCGCCACTATGGCAGGCGCCGACAACCCGTTCGCGATTCCCGTGGCTGCCGCTATTGGTGTGCCGCTATACATCCGCGCTGAAACCCTGATTCCGATTGGCATGGCCTTGCAGTCCCAAGGCATGAGTATCGGTGCGGTAGCGGCGCTGATCATCGCTGGCGCAGGTGCCAGCATTCCCGAAGTCACGCTGCTCAACACGATCTTCCGGCCCCGACTGGTGGCAGTGTTCGTGCTGACCATCTTCACGGTTGCCATCAGCGTGGGTTACATCGCCAATCTGCTGTTCATTTGAAGGAGAAAGACCATGTCAGAGAAAAAGGGCTTTATAGCGCGTTTGTTTGGCAAGCAAGAGGACTCGGCTTGCTGTGCGGTGCGCATCGAAGAAGTGCCCAAGACGGAAGTGACCCAAATGCCCGTCGCCAAGAAGTCCGCATGTTGCGCGGTGCGCATTGAGGAGGTTAAGGACGATGATGTCACTCAGCCGCCATCTGCCACCCAGTAGCCTAAGCAACCTTGCTTCGCGGTGAACCTGCAACACGATTTGCGTCGCGCGCAGATCAAGCCTTGGGCCTGGGTGATCATGCAACTACGACATCTGCGTTACTTCATTGCAGTCGCTGAAGAACTCCACTTCGCCCGCGCGGCCGAGAGACTGCATATCGAGCAGTCACCGCTGTCGCGCACTATCAAGGAGTTGGAGGAAGACTTGGGCGAACAGTTGTTTGTCCGAACCAGTCGCAGCACGCGCCTGACGCGGGCGGGCAAACTGTTTTTGGAGCATGTTCCGCGCGTGTTTGCTGCCTTGCAGCAGGCTCGCGACAGCGTGAAGGCTGCGGCCAATGGCTTCCACGGCCAGTTGCGTATTGCCCTGTCCGACGGCATCACGCCGCCGCGCCTACCGACCTTGCTCGCATTTTGCCGACAGGAGGAACCAGAAGTCGATATCCGGCTGTTTCAGGTGCCCTTGTCGCAGCAAATCAAGGGACTGCAAGACGACCTGTACGACGTGGGCTTCGCGCAATCGGATGAAGTAGGTGAAGGTATAGCCGCCGAAGCCGTGTGGAATGACCCGCTGATGGTGGCGGTGCCAGCACGCCATCATTTGCTCAAGCACCGACGCATCCCGCTGGACGAAGTGCTGCACTTTCCGCTGGTTCTCTGCGACCCGCAAGCATGTGAGGGCTACGCGCGACAGGTTGAACGTGTGCTGCGCCGCTCTGACCGGGAGCCTCTGATCGTCGAACGTGTTGCCTCATTCGACTTGATGATGGTGGTCGTATCGGCCGGCTTCGCCTTGGGGCTGGCTGGCGCTCCGCATATCGTGTCCAACCGGGAACCTGGCGTTGTGGCCCGGCCCTTGGCGGGTCGCTCGCCTATGCTGACAACCTACTTGTTGCGACGCGAAGACGAGCGTTCGGAAGTGTTGTCCCGATTCATCGAACGGGTGCGGGCGATCGACTTGCCCGAAGGCGTGAGGCCCGTGCCGCCCCCTCAGTCCGAATCACAGGAGGAATTCGAGCTATGAAGCGAATAACACCTATGCTTGTGGTCGCCGTGCTAACAGCTTGCGGCCCATCGGAGGCACCCAAGCAGGCCAACGTGCCTACCGTGGAGAAACTGGCCGCCGATCCGGCGCGGTTGAAGGAGCTGCGTCAGCAATGCAAGATCGACCGCGCGACGCTGGGCGAAGTGCTGTGCAATCGAGTGGCCGAAGCCACACGCAAACGATTCTATGGCGATGGAACAACGCCCTACACACCACCGGAAACACCACCGAAGTTCTGATTACCAGTCCGTCGCAAAAAAACTGTTCTTCTTTGCCAACACGCCGCAGTGCGCCCGCGCCTGCGGCGTTTTTATTGGGTTCTACACAGCCTGAAACGATGCTTTTTTCATCATCTTGCTTCCGATAACAGTCTTTGACCGGCACTGACCCGGCACTGATCCTCGCGCTATGCGGCACGTCCTTGTGCCGCGTTTGGATGAGGAATCAGCGCAGGGGAAATCGGAGGCCAGTCAATGCAAGCTCAGGGCGTGCTGTTCGGGCAGATCGCCGCCGTCTTCGGCATCGTGATCGCCGGTGTGTGGAGTGCAACGCAATGGACAGCCGCCGCCCTGGGTTATCAACTACGCCTTGGCTCGCCGTGGTTCGACTTCTTTGGAACGCCGGTCTATCACCCCTGGCGACTCTTTGAGTGGTGGTTCTTCTTCGATGCCTACGCGCCGCATGTCTTCGACGTGGGCGGTGCCATCGCGGGCGGCAGCGGCCTGGTGGCCGTTGTGGTCGCCATCGCCATGTCGGTATGGCGCTCGCGGCAATCGCGCCTTGTCACCACCTACGGCTCTGCACGTTGGGCCGATGCGGATGACGTTCGCAAATCCGGGCTGACCCAACCCGACGGCGTTTTCCTCGGCCTGCATCGCGGCCAGTACCTGCGGCACGAAGGCCCGGAGCACGTCCTGACCTTCGCGCCGACACGCTCGGGCAAGGGCGTGGGCTTAGTGGTTCCCACCTTGTTGAGCTGGCCTGCGTCCGTCGTGATCCACGACATCAAAGGCGAGAACTGGACGCTGACGGCCGGCTGGCGCTCGCGCTTCTCGCATTGCCTGCTGTTCAACCCGACCGATGCGAAGTCGGCCGCGTACAACCCGTTGCTGGAAGTCCGGCGCGGCGTGCATGAAGTGCGCGACGTGCAGAACGTGGCGGACATTCTGGTCGATCCAGACGGGGCGCTCGAACGCAGAAACCATTGGGAAAAGACCAGTCACGCACTGCTGGTCGGAGCCATCCTGCACGTGCTCTACGCCAGCGAGGACAAGACGCTGCGCGGCGTCGCCAACTTCCTCAGCGATCCGGCTTGCCCATTCGAGCTGACCTTGCACCGGATGATGACGACCAAGCACCTGGGCGACGCACCGCACCCGGTTGTCGCATCCGCTGCGCGCGAAGTGCTCAACAAGTCGGACAACGAGCGGTCGGGCGTGCTTTCCACCGCTATGTCGTTTCTCGGCCTGTACCGCGACCCGACCGTGGCCGAAGTCACGTCGCGCTGCGACTGGCGCATCGCCGACCTGATTTCCGCCGAGCATCCGGTATCGCTCTATCTGGTGGTGCCGCCTTCGGACATTAGCCGTACCAAGCCGCTGATTCGGCTGATCCTCAACCAGATCGGGCGGCGGCTGACCGAATCGCTCGACGGTTCCGACGGCATCGCCCGTCGCCACAAACTGCTGCTGATGCTCGACGAGTTTCCGGCGTTGGGCCGCCTGGACTTCTTCGAGTCCGCGCTTGCCTTCATGGCCGGCTATGGCATCCGCAGCTTTCTCATCGCTCAGAGCCTGAACCAGATCGACAAGGCGTATGGGCAGAACCATTCCATCCTCGACAACTGCCACGTTCGCGTGACGTTTGCAACCAACGACGAACGCACTGCCAAGCGCATTTCCGAAACCCTGGGCACGGCTACCGAACTGCGTGCGCAGCGCAACTATGCCGGCCACCGGCTCGCGCCGTGGTTGGGCCATCTGATGGTGTCGCGGCAGGAAACCGCACGGCCACTGCTGACGCCTGGCGAAGTGATGCAACTCCCGCCAGACGAATCGGTGGTGATGGTGTCCAGCGTCGCGCCGATCAAGGCGAAGAAATTGCGCTACTACACCGATGCCAACTTCAAGCGCCGCGTACTACCGCCGCCCACGCTGGCAGCCGGGCAGTACGCCGACGCGCCGCCATCGCGGCTCGACGACTGGAGCGACCTGGCGATCCCGACCGTGCCTGTGGCGCCGGCCACGGCATCCGCCGATGACCCCGGCGGCGCCGACGACGGCGGCCTGCGCCGCCAGCCCGAACTCTCCGAAACCGTCGCCTACGACCCCGAGCCGGATGCACACGCTTCCGACCTCGCGCTGCTCGATGACGACGACCTGCCGCTGCCGCTTCCCGGCCAGCTCGACCCGGCCATGCAGCGCACGGCCCGGCTGGCTTCCCTCGACCCCAACGACGGACTCGACCTATGAGCCAATACCGCCTCAACCTGTTCATTCAGCACGAGCACGCCAAGCGCCTGGAAGAACTGGCCGCCAAGAAAGGCGTGTCCAAGTCGTCCATCGTCGCGGCGGCGCTGGCGTCCTGGCTGTCGCCGGACGCAGGCGACCAGCGCGAGGCCGCCATCGCCAAGCGACTGGATCGCTTGTCACGGCAGGCCGAACGCCTGGAGCGCGACCAGAACATCCAGATCGAAACGCTGGCGCTGTTCATCCGCTACTTCCTCACCGTCAGCACGCCGGTTCCCGAGGCCCATCAAGAAGCGGCTCGCGCCCAGGGCAAGGCACGCTTCGAGCAGTTCGTCGAACAGCTCGGCCGCCATCTGCTGCGCGGGCGCAGTCTGGTGCGCGACGTGGTGGAGGAGCTGCATCCCGACCCGATGCGAATGGATGACGCGGCGGCGCTGGCCGAAGCGCGGGAGCGGGCCGCATGAGCGCCGTTCCGCAGATCCCGCCTCAACCTCGTTCGTCCGCCGCAACCTCACTGGATCGACGAATCCAGATGTTGCGCACGGCAATGGGGCCGCTGATTGCCACCGCGCTCGAAGACCCGGACGTGGTGGAAATCATGCTCAACCCCGACCGCACCCTATGGGTGGATCGGCTGTCGTCGGGCCGCGCGCCGCTGGGCGTGGAACTGCCCGAAGCCGCTGGCGAACGCATCATCCGCCTGGTGGCTGCGCACGTCGGCGCGGAAGTGCATCGCGGCCAGCCGCTGCTAACCGCCGAGCTGCCGGAGACGGGCGAACGCTTCGAAGGCATCTTGCCGCCAGCCGCGCCCGGCCCGGCCTTCGCGCTGCGCAAGCGTGCCGTGAACATCATCGGCCTGGATCAGTATGTGGCCGACGGCATCCTGACCGCTGGCCAGGCGGACTTCCTGCGCCGCGCCGTGCGCGAGCGCCAGAACGTACTGATCGCCGGCGGCACCAGTACCGGCAAGACCACCCTCGCCAACGCCTTGCTGGCCGAGATCGCCGCCACCGGCGACCGCGTGCTGGTGCTCGAAGACACCATCGAGCTGCAATGCGCAGCCCGTGACCATGTGCCACTGCGCACCCGTGCGGGCGTGGTGTCGATGCAGGAACTGGTGCGTGCCACGATGCGCCTGCGCCCGGATCGCGTCGTCGTCGGCGAAGTACGCGGCGGCGAAGCCCTCGACCTCATCAAAGTGTGGGGAACAGGCCACCCCGGCGGCATCGCCACCATCCACGCCGGTTCCGCGCTAGGCGCTTTGCTGCGCCTCGAACAGTTGATCCTCGAAGTCGCAGTGAATCCGCCACGGGCGCTGATCGCCGAGGCGGTCAACGTCGTCATCCACATCGCCGG
>NZ_JBKDTZ010000295.1:0-5102 GCF_046339755.1 Acidovorax sp.
GGACCGAGCATCGCAGGCTGCCCCCTCGCCCCCGGCGAGGGGGACACGGGCAGCGGGGTCGCCTTTCTTTGGGGTACCTTTCTTTGGCGACGCAAAGAAAGGTACCTCGGCCGCCGGGCCGAGACCCGGCTCCCGCCCTCAAACCAGGCAAGGCCCAACCACCGACCAAGCCATTCCCACGACGCCCCTACGGCGCTTCATTTCAACCACGACACAAACTACATATACAAAACTTACAGGCTGGCGAGACACTGTGCACACAGTCACCCAGACAGCCAGTCCAAGGCAGCGCAGTTCGGGTGAATGAGTGAATGATTTCCTTCTTCCACCAGAACCAGCAAGCAAGCCCATGAACAACAACGCCCTGTACCACGACGACACCACCGCCCACCACCACGGCCTCCAGCACGACCTCCAAACCCTGACCCGCCAGGCCGCCACGCGCCGCAACGCCCTGCGCTGGCTGGCCGTGGGCAGCATGGCCCCCCTGTCCCTGCTCTCGGGCAACAGCATGGCCGACACGGCCAGCGACACCAGCACCGTGCTCAACTGGGCCCAGTCCACCTACCCGCAGTGGTTCCCGGCCAGCTCCGCCGTGGCGCAGAGCAACGAAAATTTCATCTTCCGCTTCTACCCCACCACCGACAACTATCTGGGCGTGAGCCTGCAGGATTCGAACCTGTATGCCTATGGCCGAGAAACCGGCTACGCCTTCCTGAACCTGGGGCCCCTGTCGCACTGGGTGGGTCTGGCCGCGGGCGGCGCCACCAGCCAGACCTGCAGCATCATCCCGCAGGAGACGGCCGGCCCCTACCCCGGCGATGGCACCAACAGCAACCAGTCGGGCGTGGCCAATGCGCTCACGCTCTCGGGCATCGTGCGCAGCGACATCCGCCCCAGCATCGGCGGCGCCACGGGCATCGCGGCCGGCATCCCGCTGCGCGTGGAGCTGGAACTGGTCAACACCGCGTCAAGCTGCTCCACGCTGTCGGGCTATGCGATCTACCTGTGGCATTGCACACGCGACGGCCTGTATTCGATGTACTCGAACGGCGTCACCAACGAGAACTACCTGCGCGGCGTGCAGGAGACCAGCGCCTCGGGGTTGGCCAACTTCCAGTCCATCTTCCCGGGCTGCTATTCGGGCCGCATGCCGCACATCCATTTCGAGGTGTACCGCAACCTGGCCAGCGCCACGCGCGGTTCCAATTCCATCCGCACCTCGCAGATGGCCTTCCCCACGGCCGTGTGCCAGCAGGTCTACACCACCGATGGCTACAGCGCCAGCGTGCGCAACCTCTCGCAGATCTCGTTCGCCACCGACAACGTGTTCAGCGACGGTGTCTCGCTGCAGACCGCCACGGTGACGGGTGACAACGCCAGCGGCTACGTGGCCAGGTTGCGCGTGGGCGTGAGCGGCTGAAGCCCGCCATTCCGTCCGTCCCTTTCTCTGAATCCCTCCCTTGGGTGCTTCCGGCTAGCCGGGGCACCCTTTTTTCTTCGTGCCAGGAACGTGCGAACTAGCGCGGTCACACTACAGCGACACCGCCCCTCGGCCTACAGCGTGCCCAGCTGCACGCGCCCAGAATGTGCCCACGACACTTGGAGCCGACCATGAGCGCCATCGCATACAAGGACACCTACCAGCTGGTCTTCGACCGGCTCACCGAGCAGGACTCGACCACTGCGGAGCGCACGGCACGGCTGCTCGCGCAGGTCATCGACCACCTGGAGCAGCGCCGGGAGCTGGACCGCCAGGAGATCGAGGAGATGGTCCACAAGCTGGGTTGAGGGCCGAACGCGGATGGGTATCCATGCGCCCCCAATGCCTTTGGTGGCGCAGGGCCAAGGGCTGGTTCAGTAGCATGTTCCATCACCTTCACCCCAAGGACCAGGACTCCCCATGAACGCATCGCTTCGCACCACCTCCGCCGTCATCGCGCTGGCCATCGCCTCCCTGACCGTTCCCACGCTCGCCCACGCCAAGCGCATGGGTGGCAGCAAGCCTGCCGCGGCACGCCCCGCGCCAGCGCCCGCAGCCCCGACCGCGACCGTTGCGCCCAAGGCACCCGCAACGCCCAGCACGCCGGCAGCCGCAACCGCAGCCCCAGCTGCAGCGGCCCCTGCCGCAGCGGCGGCGCCCGCAGCACGCCCCGGCATCGGCTCCACCCTGGGCGCGGCCGCAGTAGGCGGCGTGGCTGGCGCCATGGTGGGCAGCGCCATCGCAGGCCCGTCGAGCGCAGACAAGGATGCCAAGGCCAAGGAAGCCGAGGCCGCCGAGAAGGAAGCCAAGGAGCTGCAGCGCAAGGCCGACGAGGCCAAGGCCAAGGCAGAAGCGGCACGCGCCGCCGCCAAGTAAGCAGGCCGCCTGCCCGTGCGGGTCTGCCGGGCCCGCAGCGCTACCGGCGGCTATTCGAGCGCCCGGGAAGCGCCCAAGGCAAAGACAGAGTTGGGCACCCCCTCCCGGGGCAGCTGCGGCTGGGGCTTGGCCCGCTTGGCAGCGCTGATTTTCTCCATCACCGTCACCGGTGGACGGCTCTCGACAGGGGCCTGCTGGCTCACCAGTTCGGCCACGGACACCGAGGCCAGGTATTCCATCACGGAGTGGTTGAAGGCGGCCCAGAGGTCTGCCGTCATGGCGCCTTGCGAGCTGCTCATGGCGTCGGCCGTCCGCCCGGCCCCGCCGGGCTTGCCGACCTCGGAGGCCAGCACGATGTCGGCCACCGAGATATCGCGCGCGCCCCGGGCCAGGGTGTAGCCACCCCCAGGGCCCCGCGTGCTGGCCACCAGCCCCGCCTGGCGCAGGCCGCTGAACAGCACCTCCAGGTAGGACACGGAAATTTCGTACCGCTCGCTCAGGGCGGACAGCGCCACCGGGCTGCCCACGGAACGGGACGCCAGGTCCACGATGGCGACGACGGCAAATTTGCTACGGGTGGTCAGGCGCATGGCGGCTACTCCGAAAGTGGGGTTGGGGGTGTTTCGCGAGCACCCGGTCGTTGTTCTTGTTCAAGCTTCTTCTTTCAGGCATCGGCGCAGCCCTTTTGCACCACCCGCAGCAGCAACTGCATCCAGCCCGCCTGGCCCCAGTCAAGTGCCTCCAGCACGGATGCCGCAGGCGCCCGGCCGTTGGCCACATCCACGTCGAAGGTGCCGTCGGCCCTGTCGGCCGCGACCTGCACGACCGAACCGAGCAAGGGGATCGACAGCGGCGCCTGGGGCCCGCCGGGGCCATCGACATCGATGCGCAGCACACAGCCGGGCAGCAGCCGGTAGCTCCAGCGGCGCTCGGGGTGGGCCTCGGACCCCAGCGTGTTCATGTGCGCCAGGCGCTGGGCCTGGGTCATGCCAAACGGGTCCGACACCGGTGCGTCCTGCTTGGGGTAGCCGTCCATGCAGGCGGCACCCAGGGCAATGGCAGCCGCTGCGAAGGCGAACCGCCAGCGCGGCCAGACTGCGCGCGTCCTCGGAGCAATCAGCCAGGAGAACTCGGTCACGATGGCGTCCCGGACAGGTCAAGCCCTGGACAGGGGGTATGGGCGATTTCCATGGTGGATTTCAGGGGCCATAGGCCATGGCGCTCCGGTGCGGGCAGCGCCAAGGGGCCGGCGGCGTTTGATTCAAGGCAAAGGGATTGCGCAACAGCCAGATGCGCGCGGCTTGGGGCTGCCCAGGGGGCAAAGCAGTGAAAAAACCACTTCGGATGCACCGAAGGAGGAGCCGGCCGTAGGCCGGATGAGCGATCCTCAGGCGACGATGCCTGGAGCCCTTGGCGGCTTGTGCGGTGGCGCAACGGCCACGGAAGGCGTGCGCACCAGGGCGAGCGAGATCAGGCCTTCGGTCGCAGCGGCTGCGGTATCGGCCAGTGTCCTGGGCTGGAGCAGGTCTGGAAAGTCCTGCCGGTCATCGAGCAGGGCATGGTCGTCGGCGTCGGAATTGGCGACGGGGGCGTCGTGCCCCGGTGCGGACTGGCTCAGTGCCGCGAGGTCCTTCTGCGGCTCGAACGACGGCAGGGGTTTGCTGGAACCGACGACGGAAATCCCCACGCACAGCAGAAAGTGCAGGAGGAAGACGGCGACAAGGCTCCGGAACATGGTGACCAATTATAGGCAGCATGGCGGGCCTTCCGGGCCCGCCATGCATTCACATCGCGATCAACAATGACCGGGATCAAGGAAGCACTTCAAATACCAGGTACTGATTGCGGTCGGTGGTCGACTCGGCCGTGGGGAAGTTGTCGTCCGCCACCACCACCAGCGAATCGCGGCCATTGGCCAACTTGGGGCCGAAGGTGATGCCCTCCAGATTGGCAATGCCGCCCAGTGGGCCCTTGATCGTCTCGAAATCGAGCACCAGGCGCTTGGTGACCGGCGTGTAGGCGGCCCCGGCCAGTGCGGCCGTGGCCAGCACATTGGTGGCATTGGCGGTGTTGATCTCGTACAGGCGCGCCTGGTTGCCCACCACGCCCACCGAGAAGCTGCGCTCCAGCACCAGGAAGCGCGTGGCGCTCAGGGCCAGGATTTCCGTCGCGCCGCTGACCGTGAACTGGTCTGCCGGCACCGGCATGGCCTGCACCCTGTCGACGGGGTAGGCGTACTGCGCCACGGCGGCACCGGTGCTGCGGTCGAACATCGTGATGCGCGAGACGCTGCCGGCGGTGGTGGTCGATGCCGGGCCATCCTGCAACAGCGCGCCCTCCATCAGCACGGCCGCCCGGCTGTTGTCGGGCGTGAAGGCGATGCCCTCGAACGCCAGGTTGCCACGCGGACCGGTGTTGTCGGCCGACATGCGGAACATCGCGGGGATCTGGTACTCGCGCACATGCGTGCCGTCGGGGCGCACCTCGCGGATGAACGGGTCGATGATGCGCGCAGCGCTCGTGCCCGTGGCCAGCGTGCGATCCCCCTCGCTGACCCAGACATGGTTGCCCGTGGCGCGGTCGATGCGCACCGATTCGGGGTCGGCCACCAGCGGATCGGGCACCTTGGGGTACACCGCGCCGCCTGGTTGCTTCATGCTGAAGGTCGACAGGAACTGCACGCCGCTGAAACTGCTGGTGTCATAGTTCAGGCGCACGGTGTACATGCGCGGCGCATTGGCCG
>NZ_JBKDTZ010000296.1:0-18442 GCF_046339755.1 Acidovorax sp.
TCTTTGGGGCGGGAGAAAAATGCATCCAGCACGGGTACCAGGCCAGGGAACTCCTGGGTGAAACGCGTGCGGTTCACAAAGTAGGCCTCGCAGGCCACGGCGAAGAATTCGGAGGGCGAGGTGGCGCCGTAGGCATCGAGCCAGGGCATCTCGGCACCGAAGCGCTCGCCCTTGATGACGGCTTCGCGGAAGTCCTGGTACGCCGGCTCCCAGGCGTTCCACCAGGCTTCGTAGGCACCGCGGCCGGTGCGTGTGCCCATGAAGCCGGCGGGCAGGGGAGGGCAGCCATTGGGCTCGCCCTTGTTGCGCATGTCGAGTTTGTGCACGAACTCGTGCACCACCACGTTGGTGCCGCGCTCGGTGTTCTCGCGGCCGTTGGAGGCATGTTCCCAACTGAGCATGATGGGGCCGCGGTCCATGGCCTCGCCCAGCAGCACCTGCTCATGCTCGTGCACCACGCCGGCTTCGTCCATGGTCTTGCGCCGGGCCACCGCCTCGCCGGGGTGCAGCACGATGCCCACGAAATCGTCGTACCAGGCGAGCGCCTTGGCCGGATCGCCCCAGTGCAGCAGGGGCAGACAGGCCTGGGCAGCGATGTCGATGGCCATGGCGTCGGTCACTTCCATGCCATGCGCGCCGTGGAAGCGCTTGTCGTGCAGGAAGAGGGCGGCGAGCGCGCGCAGCTTGGACTGGTCGTGCAGCGACAGCGCGGCCAGGAAGGGGTAGCGCTGCAGTGTATCGAGCCAGAGCGTGGCCGAGATGTCGGGCACGGGGGCGACGGTGGTGCGCACACGGCGCCAGAGCCGATTGAGGATGGGGGGCATGGTGTCAGAGCATGCCAAGAAATGCATGCGCTTGGAATTCAGGACACCTGCTAACTGGGGGTGAGGGCGATCCGTTCCAAGCCCGCATCCGATAAACGCAATGTTTCCAACCGCGGGGGCAATGCGGCGGCATCCCAGTCGCTGAGTACCACGCGGGTAAGGCCGGGCGCGAGGGTGTGCTCGGCAGGCCGATGGGTGTGGCCGTGCACCAGCGTGCCGGCATTCGCGGCCTGCAGCCAGGCGATGGAGGCGGGGGCGTCCAGGTCGGCATATGTCGCGCCCGACTGCTTCTTGTTCTCGCTCTCCTGCCGGATGCCGCGCGCCTGGATGCGGCGTGTGGCCAGGGGCTGGGCCAGAAAGGCCTGCTGCCAGGCGCTGCCGCGCGCCTGAACGCGAAAGCGCTGGTAGTCCAGATCGTCCAGGCACAGCAGGTCGCCATGGCTGAGCACCATGCGCTGGCCGTCAAAGACCAGCACCGTGGGGTCGGCCAGCCCGGTCATGCCTGTGCGCTGCAGAAAGGCCGGGCCGGCCAGGAAGTCGCGGTTGCCGTGCATGAAGTACAGCGGCAGGCGCTGCGAGGCGGCGAAGAGGGCGGCGCAGCCCTCGGCCTCGAAGCTGCCGGGCTCGTCGATGGCGTCGTCGCCCACCCAGACCTCGAACAGGTCGCCCAGGATGAACAGGGCATCGGCCGGGGTGGTCTGCAGGTAGTGGCGGAATGCGGCCACCGTGGCGAGCTCGCTGGCCTGAAGGTGCAGGTCCGAAATGAAATCGACCGTGCGCCAGTGCGAGGGAGCGATGAACTCCTCGAACCGGGGCACGGTCGTGGTCACGGGGTGACGCGGGCTGCTTCTGGCTTACAGAGCAACAGCCTTTTCGATGATCACGTCTTCCTTCGGCACGTCGTCATGGAAGCCCTTGCGGCCGGTCTTCACGGCCTTGATCTTGTCCACCACGTCGGTGCCCGAGATGACCTTGCCGAACACGGCGTAGCCCCAGCCCTGGGCCGAGGGGGCAGTGTGGTTCAGGAAGCCGTTGTCAGCCACGTTGATGAAGAACTGGGCGGTCGCAGAGTGCGGGTCGCTCGTGCGGGCCATGGCCACGGTGTAGTTGGCGTTCTTCAGGCCGTTGTTGGCTTCGTTCTGGATCGGGGCATCGCTGGGCTTTTGCGACATGCCGGGCTCGAAGCCGCCGCCCTGGACCATGAAGCCGGGGATCACGCGGTGGAAGATGGTGTTGTTGTAGTGGCCCTTGTTCACGTAGGCCAGGAAGTTCTCCGTCGACTTGGGAGCCTTGTCGGCGTCGAGTTCGAGGGTGATGACGCCGTAGCCGGCGATGTGCAGTTCGACTTGGGGGTTGCTCATGGGCAATGCTTTCTTCAGAGGGGGTGGAAAGGGCTTACTTCACGACCGTGGCGGAGGTGATGACGACCTGCGTGGTTGGGACATCGGCACCGGTGGTGGGCACGGCCTTGATCTTGTCGACGACTTCGGTGCCGCTGATGACCTTGCCAAACACGGCATAGCCGTTGCCGTCGGGGCTGTTGGCCGCATTGAGGAAATCATTGTTCTTCACGTTGATGAAGAACTGCGCGGTGGCCGAGTTGGGGTTGGGGGTGCGCGCCATGGCCACCGTGTAAAGGTCGTTTTTCAGGCCGTTCTTGGCTTCCAGCGGAATGGGCGGGTTGGTGGGCTTTTGCTTCATGTCGGGCGTGAAGCCGCCGCCCTGGATCATGAAGTTGTTGATCACGCGGTGGAAGATGGTGCCGTCGTAGTGCTTGGCGTTCACGTAGGCCAGGAAGTTCTCGACCGACTTGGGGGCCTTGGCGGGGTCGAGCTGCAGCACGATGTCGCCCATGGAGGTGGCCAGCTTGACCTTGGGGGCATCCTGCGCCTGGGCGGGGGACAGGCCAACCAGGGCCGACAGTGCCATGCCGGCCAGCGACAGGGCCGCGTTTCTCTTGGAAATCATCCAATCACTCCTTCAAAGAATATTTGCCATTGCTGGCCCTTGCGTTTCCAGTACTGGCGCTTGACGGGGCCGGTGCGTGCGCCTTCGGCGACTTCGCCGAACGTTACCACCATGGTGTCGGCCGCGTCTGTCCAGCGCAGGTAAGACCTGTCCTTGAGCTGTATCTCCCGGCCCTTGAGGGCGCGCGACTCGGCCTGCAGCACGCTGGTCCATTCGGCCAGGGGCTTTTGCCGGTAGCTCTGGAAGTCGGGGGCATAGAAGCTGGTCAGCCGGGCCATGTCGCCTTGCGACTTGGCGCTGCGCCAGGCGTTGAGCACGGCCTCGAAGGCCTTGCGCTCGGCCTGCACGCTGTGCGGTGCCACCCACTGCAGCTGGCGGGCAATCACCACGGGCGTGGAG
The DNA here is from genome assembly GCF_046339755.1 of Acidovorax sp. Taxonomy (GTDB): domain Bacteria; phylum Pseudomonadota; class Gammaproteobacteria; order Burkholderiales; family Burkholderiaceae_C; genus Acidovorax. The sequence continues at coordinate 3,192 of NZ_JBKDTZ010000296.1, forward strand.
CGAGGCTCCACCTGGCGCAGGATGCGTTCCAGGTCGGGGTTGGCCAGCACCACGCAACCATCGGTGGCCAGCGGCGCGCGCGCGAACTGGTCGGGCGGCGTGCCATGCAGCCAGATGCCGCTGCCGGTCTTGCCGCGGCTCTGGTCCAGCGGGTTGGGGTAGTTGATGGGCAGGGCCCCGGCGCCGTAGAAGTCCTTGAGCGTGGCGGGGTCCAGGCGTCTGGTGATGAAGTAGACGCCCAGCGGCGTGCGCTGGTCGCCTTCGACCAGCTTTTCGATACCGAGCTTGCCGACCGAGGCGTAGTAGTCGGCCACCAGTTGCAGGCCCTTGTCCGTGTTCTCGAACAGGTACAGGCGCGAGCGCGATGCGTCGATGGCGATCGCATGGCGCGAGCGCGAGGACAGCTCCAGGAACTGGGCCGGGATGCGGTCTGCGCCCGGCCGGTGCTTGTGCGCCTGCACGCGCTGCAGCGAGTCGGTGCGCAGCTCGTCGAGCATGCCGCCGGCTTCGGGGGCGCGCGCGGCGTCGCCCTCGGGCACGTCACCGAGCTTGCGCACCGGGCGCACGCGGGCGTTGAGCAGGTCACCGAGGGCCAGTTGCGCGAGCTGGAAGTTGGGGTAGTCGCGCGCCAGGCTCTCGGCGCGGGCCAGGGCCTCGCGGCCACGGCCTTCACTGGTGAGCTGGTAGACCTCGAGCAGGCGCGTTTCGGCCTGGCCGTCGCGCAGCGCCTCGGGGGCCTTTGCGGGCTTGGCCGCAGCGCCATTGCGCATGCGCGCCTGCGGGTTTTGCGCGAAGGCGGGCAGGGCCTGCGCCGTGCAGGCCATGGCAATGACAACGGCCGCCGTGCGGCGGCCCCAGAGGGACGGCTCCACCATCATGTCCGTGCTTCGCTCAGGGGCTGGTGGCGCAATGCCCGCCAGCCCACGCGGTGGTGGGCGCCGTCGCCATGTCGTGCACGCCCATCAGCCGCCGGTGGATTCCCGCACGATGGCCCAACGGCCGCCGTTCTGCACCAGGTCCAGCGTCTTGCGGCTGGTCACGTTGAGCGCATCGGCGCTGTAGGCCTGGCGAAAGCGCGCCGTGGCCTTGTTGCCGCTCACGCTCACGGTGATGTCGGAGACCTGCACCGCGATCTTGGACTTGCCGACGATGCGCGATTCGCGCTCCTTCTCCCAGGCGGCACGGGTCAGGCGGCCTGGCGGGTCGAAGTCCTTGTCGTAGGCGGCCAGGTAGGCCTTCATGTCCTTGGCGGCCCAGGCCGCGGCCCAGGCCTGCACGGCAGCGGTGACATCCTGGGTGGATGCGGAGGCCGATGCGGCTGCTGGCGCTGCTGCTGGTGCCGGGGCGGCAGCCGCGGGGGCTGGCGCGGGCGTTGGCGCTGCGGCGGCAGGGGCTGGAGCGGGTGCTGCCGGGGCCGGGGTGGGCGCCGCAGCGGGCGCAGGTGTGGGTGCCGGGCGCTGCGTGGCGACCACGGCAGGCGCCGGTGCGGCAGCGGCGGGGCGCTTGCCGGCAGGGTCGGCCGAGAACAGTTCGCGGATCAGCGCCAGCTTGGGCTTGACGGAGTTGGCGTTGGTGGCGTCGAGCTGCAGCGCCTTGTTGTAGGCCTGGCTGGCCAGCTTGGCGTAGATGTCGCCCAGGTTTTCGTGCGCGGTGGCGTAGCTGGGGTTGGTGCGGATCGCCATTTCCAGCGCGGTTCGGGCCTTGTCCAGCTGGTTCTGGTTGGCGTAGAGCACGGCCAGGTTGTTGTAGGGCTCGGGCAGCTCGGGGTATTCCTCGGTCAGCTTGGTGAAGGTGGCAATGGCGTCGGCGGGCTTGCCCGAGTCGGACTGGGCCACGCCGCGCAGAAAGCGCAGTTGCGGGTCGCGCGGGCTGGCGGCCAGGCGCTGGTCGGCCTTGGCCAGGGCCTCGCCTGCCTTGCCGGCCCTGAGCAATTGCGTGATGTCGGCGTAGTCGTCCGCCGCGTGCGCCGCAAAGCCGGCGCTCACTGCGGCGGTCAGGGCCAGCAGGCGCAGGAGTCGGGGGAGGGTGCGGCGGACTTGCTTCATGAGGTTATGGAAGGTGTTTGACAGCGTCGGACCCCGGCGGGGCTTATACTGCGGCGGATTGTAGCTGAGGGGGTGGTCATGACGGTGCGCTGTTGCCGCTGGTGATTTCGATGGGCGTTCGCTGACGAACGCACCCCCAAGAGGGGGCCGGTTCCCCCTGGCTGCTGCCGGGTGAACGGGCTTCACCCGCACCCCCCGCCGATTTCCCCTACTGACATCCCATGAGTCTGCGCATCTACAACACGCTTTCGCGTGAATTGGAGAACTTTTCCCCGCTCGAACCTGGCCATGTGCGCATGTATGTGTGCGGCATGACCATTTACGACCTGTGCCATATCGGCCACGCCCGCATGATGATGGCGTTCGACGTGGTGCAGCGCTGGCTCCGTGCCAGCGGCCTGCGCGTGACCTACGTGCGCAACATCACCGACATCGACGACAAGATCATCAAGCGCGCGCTGGAGCGCGGCATCACCATCCGAGAACTCACGGACGAGATGATCGCCGCCATGCACACCGACATCGCGGCCCTGGGCATCGAGCCGCCCTCCATCGAGCCACGCGCCACCGAATACGTGCCGCAGATGCTTGCGCTCATCGGCACGCTGGAGGCCAAGGGCCTGGCCTACCGCGCCAGCAACGGCGACGTGAATTACTCCGTGCGCAAGTTCGATGGCTACGGCAAGCTCTCGGGCAAGTCCATCGACGAGTTGCGCGCCGGCGAGCGCGTGGCCGTGCTCGATGGCAAGGAAGACCCGCTCGATTTCGTGCTGTGGAAGGCCTCCAAGCCCGAAGAGCCGCCACAAGCCAAGTGGGACAGCGCATTCGGCTCGGGCCGCCCCGGCTGGCACATCGAGTGCTCGGCCATGTGCGGCGCCACGCTGGGCGAGACCTTCGACATCCACGGTGGCGGCATGGACCTGCAGTTCCCGCACCACGAGAACGAGATCGCCCAGAGCGAAGGTGCCAATAGCAAGCCGCTGGCGAAGTTCTGGGTGCACAACGGCTTCGTGCGTGTGGACAACGAGAAGATGAGCAAGTCGCTCGGCAACTTCTTCACCATCCGCGAGGTGCTGGCGAAGTACGACCCCGAAACGGTGCGCTTTTTCATCGTGCGCGCCCACTACCGCAGCGCGCTGAACTACAGCGACGCCCACCTGGACGATGCCCGCAACGCCCTGAAGCGCCTGTACACCGCACTGAGCCTGGTGGCACCGGCCCCGGTGGCGGCCATCGACTGGGCCGACCCCTATGCCGCGCGCTTCAAGGCCGCGATGGACGAGGATTTCGGCACGCCCGAAGCCATGGCTGTGCTGTTCGAGCTGGCGGGAGAGGTGAACAAGACCCGTTCGCCCGAACTGGCCGGCCTGCTCAAGGCCCTGGGCGCTTGCCTGGGCGTGCTGCAGGGTGATCCACAGGCCTTTTTGCAGGCAGGTGCCGGGCTGGACGAGGCCGCCATCGCCGAGCAGATCGCTGCGCGCGCCGCTGCCAAGGCCGCGAAGAATTTTGCCGAGGCGGACCGCATCCGCCAGGCGCTGCTGGCCCAGGGCATCGTGCTCAAGGATTCCGCTGCCGGCACCACCTGGGAAGCCGCCCAGTAAGCGACAGCCAGACCCGATAGACAGACAGATAGACAGTTGAAAACAAGCAAGAACCGCATGCCCCCGAACGACCGAAGAATGAACGAACAAGACCCCAAGAAGAACAACAAACATGGCTGCGGTAAGCAAAAAAATGGCTAAAGAAGAACTGTTGGCCCCCGAAGTCGCCGCCGCTGCCGCGGCCTTTGTATCCGCTGCTGCCGCCGCATCGTCGTCTGCTGCGGCCCCTGCCAAGTCCGTGGTCGTCTCCACGCCCACCTACTGGGCTGAGGCCTGCAAGCACCTGATGAAGAAGGACCGGGTGATGAAGCGCCTGATCCCGCAGTTCGGCGACGCCGCACTGCAGACACGGCGTGACGCCTTCACCACGCTGGCGCGCTCCATCGTGGGCCAACAGGTTTCGGCCCAGGCCGCCCAGGCTGTGTGGGAGCGCTTCTCCAAACTGCCGCGCAGCATGAAACCGTCCAACGTGCTCAAGCTCAAGGTGGACGACATGCGCGCGGCCGGCCTGTCGGCGCGCAAGGTGGACTACCTGGTGGACCTGGCGCTGCACTTCGACGGCGGCAAGCTGCATGTGAAGGATTGGGCGTCGATGGACGACGAGGCCATCATCGCCGAGCTGGTGGCGATTCGCGGCATCGGCCGCTGGACGGCCGAGATGTTCCTGATCTTCTACCTGATGCGCCCCAATGTCCTGCCCCTGGACGACCCGGGGCTGATCAGCGGCATCAGCCACAACTACTTCTCGGGCGAAACGGTGAGCCGCAGCGAAGCCCGCGAAGTCGCCGAGGCCTGGCGGCCGTGGGCGAGTGTGGCGACTTGGTATATTTGGCGCTCCATGGATCCGCAGCCCGTCGTGGCGGTATGAGCCAAGCCAAGGCGCCACCGTTTCGGCGGGGTGGCCTCGCAAAGTGGCCTTGCAGCGGGCCGTTGCCGCAGGCAAACGGTGGCGAAACAAGCGCTGCGCAGTGGATGGTTTTTATTTAGACAGGCGTCAAACCAAACTCGTAACGCGTCGGTTACAGTGCGTGCCTCATTCATGGCACGCGCCCCTGGCGCGACCCAAGGAGAACAACGTTGGCGAAAAAGACCTTTCTGGATTTCGAGCAGCCGATTGCCGAACTCGAAACCAAAATCGAAGAACTGCGCTACGTGCAGACCGAGAGCGCCGTCGACATCTCGGAAGAGATCGACCAGCTGAGCAAGAAGAGCCAGCAGCTCACCAAGGACATCTACGCCGAGCTCACGCCCTGGCAGATCACGAAGATCGCCCGCCACCCCGAGCGCCCCTACACGCTCGACTACGTGCGCGACATCTTCACCGACTTCGTGGAGCTGCACGGTGACCGCCACTACGCGGACGATCTGTCCATCGTGGGGGGGCTGGCGCGCTTCAATGGCCATGCCTGCATGGTGCTGGGCCACCAGAAGGGGCGCGACACCAAGGAGCGCGCGATGCGCAACTTCGGCATGAGCAAGCCCGAGGGCTACCGCAAGGCCCTGCGCCTGATGAAGACGGCCGAGAAGTTCAAGCTGCCCGTGTTCACCTTCGTGGACACGCCCGGCGCCTACCCGGGCATCGACGCCGAGGAGCGCGGCCAGTCCGAGGCCATCGGCCGCAACATCTTCGAGATGGCGCAGCTGGAAGTGCCCATCATCACCACCATCATCGGCGAAGGCGGCTCCGGCGGCGCGCTGGCCATCAGCGTGGCCGACCAGGTGGTGATGCTGCAGTACGCCATCTACTCGGTGATCAGCCCCGAGGGCTGTGCCTCCATCCTCTGGAAGACCAGCGAGAAGGCGCAGGACGCGGCCGATGCGCTGGGTATCACCGCCCACCGCCTCAAGGCCCTGGGTCTGGTGGACAAGATCGTGAACGAGCCGGTGGGCGGCGGTCACCGCGACCACAAGCAGATGGCGGCCTTCTTGAAGCGTGCGCTGGGCGATGCCTTCCGCCAGGTGGCAGACCTCAAGACCAAAGACCTGCTGGAGCGCCGCTACGAGCGCCTGCAGAGCTATGGTCGCTTCAGCGATACCCGCGCCGAGGCTCGTTGAGCCCGGCAACCCCGGTCCAACCCGCCAACGGCCCCTCGCGGGCCGTTGTTGTTTTTTGCGCCCGCTGTGGCCTGGGCGTGCCAACCCTCTGGCGCCCCAACCGTAACCGGATGTAGCATGGCTGGTCGTCGCCCACTGGGTGGTGGGTGGATTCGAAGGGGGCAGCATGGCGTTCCTGAAGACTCTCAAGGGCCAGATCCTTCTGGTCTCCGTGGCTTGCCTGGTGGCGGGCCTGCTGGCCCTCACGGTGGCCAACTACCTCACGGCCCGGTCCCAGGCCTATGCGTCGCTCACGGCGCAGTCGCAGGCCCTGGCCCACAGCCACATCGAGACCCTGCGCGACTGGGCGCGCGGCAAGGCCATGGTGGTCGAGTCGGCGGCCGCCGCGCTCGACGATGCCGAGGCCGCCAAGCCGCTGCTGATGCTGGCCAAGGCCGGCAACTTCCTCACCACCTACTTCGGCTATGCCGACAAGCGCACGGTGTTCTCGGAAAAGCAGAACCTGCCGCCCGACTACGACCCCACCTCGCGCCCCTGGTACAAACAGGCGGCCGAGGCGCAGGCCACCATCCTCACGGCACCGTATGCCGACGCGGGTGGCGCCGGCCTGGTGGTCACCTTCGCCAAGGCCGCACGCGAGGGCAGCGGCGTGAAGGCCGTGATGGCGGGCGATGTGTCGCTGTCGGCCGTGGTGGCCAATGTGGCATCGATCAAGCCCACGCCGGCGAGCTATGCCTTTCTGGTGGGGAGCGATGGCAACATCATCGCCCACCCCGAGGTGAAGCTGGCCCTGAAGCCCGCGACCGACCTCGCCCCTTCGCTCACGGCGAGCGCACTGGCCGACATGGCCAAGCGCGCCGACCTCAACGCCGTGGACCTGCAGGGCCGGGCCGTGCTGCTCACCGTGGCGCCTGTGACCGGCACACCATGGCTGCTGGCGATTGCGCTGGACCGGGGCGAGGCGCTGGCTGCCATCCGCACCATGCTGGGGGTGTCGCTGGGCGCGGGCATCGTGGTGCTGCTGGTGGCCCTGGTGGTGCTGGCGGGCATCCTGTCGCGGCGGCTGCGCCAACTGACCCTGGTGCGCGATGCCATGCACGAGATCGGCGCGGGTGGCGGCGACCTGTCGAGCCGCATCGATGCGCAGGGCGAGGACGAACTGGCCCAGATCGCGGCCAGCTTCAACAGCTTTGCGGGCAAGTTGTCGGGCGTGCTGTCGCAGATCCGCGATGCCAGCAACTCGGTGCGCGTGGCGGCCGAGGAGATCGCCACCGGCAACCACGACCTGAGCGGGCGCACGGAGCTCACCGCATCGAGCCTGGAGGAAACCTCGGCCTCGATGCAGCAACTGACCGAGACCGTGCGCCACAACGCCGATGCCGCGCGCCAGGCCAACCAGCTCGTGGGCCAGGCCGCCAGCGTGGCCCAGCACGGTGGCACGGTGGTGGGCAATGTGGTGACCACCATGGACGAGATCAACGCCGCATCGCGCAAGATCAACGACATCATCGGCACCATCGACTCCATCGCCTTCCAGACCAATATCCTGGCGCTCAATGCCGCCGTGGAAGCGGCGCGTGCGGGCGAGCAGGGCCGCGGCTTTGCCGTGGTGGCCAGCGAGGTGCGCAGCCTGGCCAGCCGCAGCGCCGAGGCCGCGCGCGAGATCAAGCAGCTCATCAGCGCCTCGGTGGAGCGGGTGGAGAATGGCTCGCGCCTGGTGCACGACGCGGGCGCCACCATGACCGACATCGTCAACTCGGTGCAGCGCGTGACGGACATCATGGCCGAGATCACCGCCTCGACCAACGAGCAGAGCACCAGCATCAACGAGGTGGGCCAGGCCGTGTCGCACCTGGACCAGATGACGCAGCAGAATGCTGCCCTGGTGGAGGAGAGCGCTGCGGCGGCGCAGAGCCTCAAGGATCAGTCGGTGCGCCTGTCGGAGGTGGTGGGCACCTTCAGGCTGTCGGCCGATGGCGGCGCCCAGGGCGCGGCCCGGCTGTCTGGGCCGCAGCAGCACTGAGGCACCGCGATAATCGGCAGCCATGCGCTGCCTGCCCGCAACCTCCGTTCATCATGCCCTGCCACCCGCGGGCGGGGCACGGGGGCTCTGCGCATGACCCAGTCTTTCGACGCCGCCATGGCGGCCTTTGCGCCCGCGTTGCCGCTGGCCGTGGGGCTGAGCGGTGGCGCGGATTCGACGGCCCTGGTGCTGGCCTGCGCACGCCGCTGGCCGGGGCAGGTGCGCGCCATCCATGTGCACCATGGGCTGCAGGCGGCGGCAGACGGTTTCGAGCGCCACTGCGCGGACCTGTGCGCGCGCCTGGCCGTGCCGCTGGTTGTGCAGCGCATCGACGCCCGGCCGGCGCCTGGCCAGAGCCCCGAGGATGCTGCGCGCCAGGGCCGCTATGCAGCGCTGGATGCGGCGCTGCAGACAGTCCCCGCCATGGCCGGCATCGCAACGGTCGCACTGGCCCAGCATGCCGATGACCAGGTGGAGACGCTGCTGCTGGCGCTGTCGCGCGGCGCCGGCGTGGCGGGCCTGGCCTCCATGCCTGCGCAGTGGCAGCGTGTGGGTCTGCCCTGGCACCGCCCGCTGCTGCAGGTGCCCGGTCAGGCCGTGCGTGGCTGGCTGCGGGCGCAGGGCGAGCCCTGGGTGGAAGACCCCACCAACGCCGATCTGCACTACACGCGCAACCGCATCCGTGCACAGGTCCTGCCGGTGCTCGAAGCCGCGTTCCCCGCGTTCCGCGATACCTTTGCCCGCTCGGCTGCCAATGCGGCGCAGGCCAGCGAACTGCTCGACGAGGTGGCCATGGCCGACCTCGCCCAGGTGGGCACCCCGCCGCAGCTGGCGGCCTTGCAGGCCCTTACCCGTGCCCGCCAGGCCAACGTGCTGCGCCACTGGCTGCGCAGCGTGCACCGCACCACACCCACGGCGGCACAGTTGGCCGAGCTGCTGGGCCAGGTGGCAGCCTGCACCACGCGCGGGCACCGCATCCGCATCAAGGTGGGGACCGGATTCGTGGTGCGCGTGGAGGGCGGGCTCGATTGGTACAATCCCCAGGTTTTGGTCCCTGGGGACTGATCCGTGTCGCCCTGATGAAACCGGCTCCGGTTTCTGCAGCCAACACGGGCCGGGCCCTGCTTTCCCATCTGCACGAAATCAACGGCGGCGCGCCAAAACAGTGTCCAACCGGCGCCGTGGCACGTGTTTCGTCACCCCAGAAATCCAATGGCATTGATCGTTCACAAATACGGCGGCACGTCGATGGGCTCTCCGGAGCGCATCCGCAACGTCGCCAAGCGCGTGGCCAAGTGGGCCCGCGCAGGCCACCAACTGGTGGTCGTGCCCAGCGCCATGAGTGGCGAAACCAACCGCCTGCTCGCCCTGGCCAAGGAACTGGCGCCCCCGCGCGCCACCGAGGCCTACAACCGCGAGCTGGACATGCTGGCCGCCACCGGCGAGCAGGCCTCCTCGGCCCTTCTGGCGATTGCGCTGCAGACCGAAGGCATGGGCTCGGTGAGCTATGCCGGCTGGCAGGTGCCGATCCGCACCGACAGCAGCTACACCAAGGCCCGCATCGAATCCATCGATGACCAGCGCGTGCGTGCCGCCCTGGCCCAGGGCAAGGTCGTGATCGTCACGGGTTTCCAGGGCATCGACGACGAAGGCAACATCACCACGCTGGGCCGTGGTGGTTCGGACACTTCCGCCGTGGCCGTGGCCGCCGCGATGAAGGCCGACGAGTGCCTGATCTACACCGACGTGGACGGCGTGTACACCACCGACCCCCGCGTCGTGCCCGAAGCGCGCCGCCTGCACACCGTCAGCTTCGAAGAGATGCTGGAGATGGCCAGCCTGGGCAGCAAGGTGCTGCAGATCCGGTCCGTGGAATTCGCAGGCAAGTACAAGGTGCCCATGCGCGTGCTGTCGAGCTTCACGCCCTGGGACATCGACATCAACGAAGAAGCCAAGTCCGGCACGCTGATCACTTTTGAGGAAGACGAAAAAATGGAACAAGCCGTTGTATCCGGCATCGCATTCAATCGCGACGAGGCCAAGATCTCCGTGCTGGGCGTGCCCGACAAGCCAGGCATCGCCTACCAGATCCTGGGCGCCGTGGCCGATGCCAACATCGAAGTCGACGTGATCATCCAGAACCTGAGCAAGGACGGCAAGACCGACTTCAGCTTCACGGTGAACCGCGGCGACTACGCGCGCACCGTGGACCTGCTCAAGGAAAAGGTCGTGCCTGAGCTGGGCGCGCAGGAAGTCGTCGGCGACGCCAAGATCTGCAAGGTGAGCATCGTCGGCATCGGCATGCGCAGCCACGTTGGCGTGGCCAGCAAGATGTTCCGCGTGCTGAGCGAAGAGGGCATCAACATCCAGATGATCTCCACCTCGGAAATCAAGACCTCGGTCGTGATCGACGAAAAGTACGTCGAGCTGGCCGTGCGTGCCCTGCACAAGGCCTTCGAGCTGGACCAGCCGGCCGCCTGAGCGGCATTAGGCCCCCAACTCGGCTGAAGTGCCCCGAAAATGGGGCATAATAGCGTGATTGGAAACGTGACCGAGTGGCCGAAGGTGCTCCCCTGCTAAGGGAGTATGGGGTGTAGAGCCTCATCGAGGGTTCGAATCCCTCCGTTTCCGCCAAGATAAAGCCCTGCAAGTCATTGATTTGCAGGGCTTTTTTCTTGCCCGGCGGATCTCATTCAGATCGCTGAACCCGGTCTGGACCCATAGCGCGCATATCGATCCTAGACCGCGTTTTTCTGGGCCTGCGTGGTGCCCTCAATTGCCAGGTTCACGGCAGCCAGGTTCGCCCCCGTGCCGGCGCTGGGGATCCAATTCGCATAATGGCGCAGCATCACTAGCACCGATTGGCCATGCTGCAGCGCCACCCATATGGGGTTCGCGCCGGCCATCAGCCCCAGGGTGACGCTGGTGTCCCGGCATTCCTTCAGCGGCCGGTATCTCACTTGGCAGGTTCGCAGGCTGCGCGTCCATACCTGGTGTTGCTTCTGCTCATCCACATCGGGCCGGCCCGTGGCGGGGTTGTAGAACACCTTCTTGCCCACGACCTATGTTCGGCCATCACCGGGCGCGACCAGGCGCTCGCCGACGCCACGGCCTGCAGCGATGCCACCGAGGCGCTGCGCGAGCTGGCCGACCGGCGCACCGCTGTCGCCGCGCCGCTGCCGCCGCCGCCAGCACTGCACGCGCGCACCTGGCCCGCGCCGATCCCAAGTTCAGCCTCCAGCCGAGCAAGTCCTCCGAGCTGTGCGCCTCGATGCAGGCCATGGGCGACGACTGGCTGCAGGGGAGGGCGAAGCCATGAAGGCCGCTGTCTTGGTGCTGGGCGCGCTGGCGCTGGTGGGCTGCGCAAGCCCCGCGCCCGGGCCGACCGTGCGCGTGCTGGTGCCCATTCCTGTGGAGTGCCGCGAGCCGGTGCCCGACCGGCCTGCCTGCCCACCGAACTGCTGCTGCCTCGGGGCTCACCCTTGTGTGCTGCTGCGCGTGGCACTGGCGGAGATCGTCCGGCGAGAGGGTTACGAGATGCAGCTACGTGCCGCGCTGGTGGTGTGCACTGCTCCGCTTGCCAAAAAAATAAGCCCCACGTATTTCTACGGGGGGCTTATCTGGTCCACAAGGGTGGGGTGAGATTGGATACTCACTGTTGCCGAAGCGCGTCACTACCCATCGAACACTTCCGGTTCGACTGAGCCAGCGAAGGCGTATTGTACTGGCGAGTGGGTCACCCAAAAGACTGAGGCGCGGATGCCAGATGGGCGGCAGAATAGATGTTTCAGAGCATTTACACTTCGCGCCTTTTGGAAAGAAACCATGATCCGCGCCGTCCTGTCTGCATCCCTGGGCCTTGTTCTCGCGGGCCTCGCGCTCGCCATCAACAAGTGCACCGGTGCCGACGGCAAGACCGTGTTTCAGGACGCCCCTGCATGGGCAAAGGCGAGACCATCACCGTGAAGCCCGCGAGCGGCCAGGCGCCCACGCCCGTGGTGGCCGCCCCCGCTTCTGCGGCATCCGGTGCCGCGCCTGCTGCCGCCGCGCCAGCGCCGACGGCCACCGCCAAGAAAGAAGGCGCTTTCGGCGAAACGTGGCGCCGTAAGACTGATCTGGAATCTCACCTGATCCGCAACGCGCGCGGCGAGGTGGCCAACCACCTGCAGACATGCCAGCAGCAGCAAGCCGCCTTGGCGGCGAAGAAGGGCGGCGCCCGCAACAACTTGGCCGGCGCAACCTGGGAGGCCTCGATTTCGGCTGAGATGCAGGCCACCGCCACGACGTGCGACACCAAGGCGCGCGACATCCGCGCCAAGCTGGAAGGGTACGAGCGGGAACTGCGCGAGCTGCAGGCTGTCAAGTAGCCAGGAGGCTCACGCCTTGACGTGCCGGCCCGCCTGAATGTCGGCGCGCAGCATGTCGTTCAACCGGGTTTGCCAGCCCGCGCCCGTGGCCTTCAGCGCTTCCAGCACGTCGGGGTCGAAACGCACGTTCGTGGGCACCTTGGCGTTCACCTTCACCGAGCCTTTGGGCCGCCCGCCCTTGTTCTTCGCCGCGTTCGCCGCTGCGATGCTCTCGGGCGTGTGCACGGCCGCGAACTTGCCCGCCGCCAGCTCGGCCAGGGACTCGCGCAGGCCCGGAATGGCCTGGCCCGCATCGGCCTCGGCGGCCTGGGCCATGGCCTCCAGGTCCGCCCCCTGCAGGTCATTGTAGCTCTTGATCGTCATGGTCATTTCCTTTTCACTTCCTTGGGCAGGATGTTTGCCCGTTCTGCCTTCGTGTAGACCGCCAGCAGGGCCAGCTCGCCGGCTTCGAGGAAGGTGATGTAGATCACCCGGGCGCCGCCGCGCTTGCCCTTGCCTGCCACGGTCCAACGCACCTTGCGCATGCCGTTACCGCCCTGGATCACGTCACCGGCCGTGGGGTTCGCGGCGATGTAGGTGATGAACTCCAGGCGCTCATCTTCGCTCCACACGGAGGCGACTTGCTTCTGGAAGGGGGCGGTTTCGATTACGGTGAGCATGGGTTTATTGTATCCACAAAATACCTAGGCACAAGTACCTTTTGCGTATCTACAAAAAATAGATTACTGATCGTTTGAACAGTGGTGCACAATCGCACCATGACCTGGGACCAGATCACCATTGCCCTGTTCGGCGCCCTCGCGGCCTAGCTGTCGCAGACCCGCACCGACCGTCTGCGCCGGTGGGCCTGCATCTTCGGCATGCTCGGGCAGCCCGGATGGTTCTATGCGGCCTGGACGGCCGGCCAGTGGGCATCTTCACCCTGTGCGTGATCTACTGTGGCGCCTGGATGCATGGGGTGTGGGTTTACTGGGTGCAGCCAAAGCAGATTTCAAAGTTGCCTTAGGAGATGAGATGCCATCTGAATTGCTGAGCGCAGTAGGCACTGTGATAGGGGCCATTGGAGGAGGGGCGGTCGTGGTCTTTGGACTTTCAGGCTGGCTGGGCAAGGTGTGGGCTGAGCGCTTGATGAACACCGAAAAGGCCGAGCATGCGCGAAAACTCGCCAGTGAACAGGCTGAACATGCGACGCGCTTGAAAGAGCTTGAATCGAGGTTACGAGGTGATGTAGACGCCGGTCTGACCTTGATAAAGACGCAATTGGAATTCCAAAGAGGGAAGCACGAAAAGGCGCACGCGGACAAACTGAGTGCGTACCACGACGCCATTCATCGGGTGGCGAAGTTCTTCGGCGATCTGAATGCGCTTCACTTAAATCTGCCTGGTGCGCGGCCGTTCTTGGAATCTTTTGCCGAGTTCGAGAGTGCGCGCTTCGAGGTGTATGGTCGAATGGCTCTTGTGGCCCCGCAATCGGTCATGAATGCGTACGACGAACTCGTAGTCATGTTCCTCGACAACGCATTGAAGGGCACTACTCCCGACTGGGCAAGAACCCGCGAGCTGGCGCTTGGCTGGATCAACGCGGCAAGGCAAGACATTGGTGTGGACATCACTGAGATCGGCTATAGCCGGGGCATCTATTGAGGTCCGGTTGGCAGGCTTCAAGAGATGCTTCTTTCTCTGCACATCGTCAAGGTAGAGCCGGGGCACTACCGCGCCCACGTCATGGACGGGCGCGAGGAACTGGGCACCTTCGACACCATCAGCATCAGCGCCGCCATCCGAGAGGCGGGCGCCCGTGCGGACCCAGATCTATCTGGCCTGTCCGGCTACCACGTCTGGTATGAGCACGTTTGTGCCGGCACCTGCACGCCCAGCAACATGCGCATTGACCCCGAGGGCTTGGCCCAGCGGTTGATGGCGCTGCACGGCCAGTTCAAGAGCTAACCATGCCAGCGTACACAGACCGCGAGGCGCATGTGTCCTGGGGGCTCGAAGGTGACGCCCTTCACCTGCGGTGTGAGGCCTGCGGCGCCACCGAGACCGTGGCCGACTATGAGAATGGCGAGCAGCCCGCCCGCTTCATCTTTCGGCCCCGCTCGCCCTACGGCTGGGCCCGCATGCAGTGCCACAGCTGCGGGGAGCATTCGGAGCGGCGGCTGCCATTCATTAAATCTCTTAAAGTATGAATATTATTTCTAGAGAATAATTACATTTTTAGGGTAATATAAATTGCGTTTATGCGGGGTTGACATGCGTGGTATTATGAAAGCGAGTTGTTAATCAACTTGCGTTTCGAGCTGCGCATTCAGTTCATTTTAAGGAAAAATATGCAAAGTAATATTCTAAAAAAAACCAAATTGAACGCGGGTGAAAAAGTGTGGGTGCGGCCAAACAGTCACATTTGGTCCGGAGCTGAGCAATTCTTTAAGGCAGCTGAGGTGTTGATGGACGACACGACTGTAGGCATGCCGAACATGGTGTATCCCGTCATCACGAACTACGCACTTTGTGTGGAGCTAGCCCTGAAAGCTGCTGTTGGAAGAGTCGTCATTTCTCCCCCAACAAAGGATGGCCTGATCAGCGCGGCTTCCATCGGATCCGAGGCATGGGGGCATGACTTAGAAGCTGTGTTCAATAGCCTTCCAGAGGAAATCCAGGTTGCCATCGCATCCGATTTTCATATTTGGACAGGTGAAAATATTCACTCGTTACTTAAGAATTGCGCCCACTATTTCGTGCATGCACGTTACGCCCACGAGAAGAAAGCAATGCACTATGATCTTTCCGGCATCCGGACCCTCGCCTACGGCGTGCTCGCCGCTGTCCACAACTACGGGTTGGTGCAGGAAGGGCGGCCACCGCTTTCCCCTCCAGCGGGGGCATGACGCCCATACCGTCACCACACCAATATCCTCACCAATTCAAGCATGTTCCAGCATGCCAGAGCCGGCCGCAGAACATAGCTTTCCCTGCTGGAGCATGCTGGGATATGCTGGCTTAGAGTTTCGAATCCCTCCGTTTCCGCCAAGATAAAGCCCTGCAAGTCATTGATTTGCAGGGCTTTTTTCTTGCCCGGCGGATCTCATTCAGATCGCTGAACCCGTTCTGGACCCATATCGCGCATATCGATCCTAGACCGCGTTTTTCTGGGCCTGCG
>NZ_JBKDTZ010000297.1:0-10035 GCF_046339755.1 Acidovorax sp.
GCCCGCCACCCCGGCGGCGTCCCAGTCGGATAACCGCCAGAACACAGCGTCCGACTCCGGCTATGTGCTGGAAACCGGCCGCATCGTGCTGGAGGACAGCTGCGAGCGCCTGCGCGAGAAGGACGACATCAAGGAGTTCTACCTGGGCATGAAGGACGCCGGCGTGCGCGGCGAGCGGCGCTGGAAGAAAAAGAAGAACTGGAGGTGACCGGCATGTCCAACCTATGGGATCTTTCCCACATCCAGCCGGCCGGCACCGATGTGCTCGCGGGCGACACCATGGCCGCGATGTTCTGGAACGGTGTGGCCCGGCGCGGCCCGAACGTGTGGCTGCGCCAGAAGCAGCTCGGCATCTGGAAGAGCTGGACCTGGAACCAGACCGCAGAAGCCGTGCGCGAGATCGCGGGCGGCCTCATGTCCCTGGGCTTTGCGCCCGGGGAATGCGCCTCGGTGCTGTCCAACACCAACATCGAATGGGTGCTGGCCGACCTGGCCGTGCTCAGCTGCGGCGGCGTTTCCAATGGCATCTACCCCACCGGCGCGGCCAGCAAGGGGCACGACCTGAGCGAAGACTCGCGCACCACGGTGCTCTTCGTCGAGGACGACGAACAGCTGGACAAGGCGCTGGAGGTGCGCGGCCAGTTGCCGCTGCTGCGCAAGATCGTGGTCTTCGACATGGAAGGCCTGCGCGGCCTGTCCGACCCGCACATCCTGAGCCTGCAGGCCTTGCGCGAACTGGGCCGCGGCTGGAACGCACAGCACCCGGGCGAGCTGGAGCGCCGGGTGCAGGGCTGCCGCCCCGAAGACGTGGCCATCCTGGTCTACACATCGGGCACCACCGGCAAGCCCAAGGGCGCCATGCACACCCATGCCGCGCTGGCCTACACCGTGCGCGGCTACAACACGCTGATCTCGCGCACCGAGGACGACGAGGCCATGTGCTTCCTGCCGCTGTGCCACATCGCCGAGCGCATGGGGGGCGAGTACTTTTCGCTCTATACCGGCTCTCGCCTGAACTTCGTGGAGAACCCCGACACCGTGCCCGAGAACGTGCGCGAGATCGCTCCCACCGTGTTCACCGCCGTTCCGCGCGTGTGGGAGAAGTTCTATTCGGGCGTGATGATCGCGCTCAAGGAATCCACCCGGCTGCAGCAGGCGGCCTATGCCTGGTCCATCGGCGTGGGCACGCGCATTGCCGAGCAGGTGCTGGCCGGGCAGCCCGTGGGCGCCGGGCAGAAGCTGCAGTTCCGCCTGGCGCGCTGGCTGGCGCTGGACAATGTGCGCAAGCTCATCGGCATCCACCGCGCGCGCTTTTTGGTCACCGGCGCGGCGCCCATCTCGCCCGACCTGGTCAAGTGGTACCTGGCCCTGGGCGTGCCCATGCTGGAAGTGTGGGGCATGACCGAGACCTGCGGCGCTGCCACGGGCGTGCCCGCCAGCCGCATCAAGCCCGGCTCCATCGGCCCCGCCGCAGGCTACAACGAGGTGCGCGTGGACCCGGCCACGGGCGAGATCCAGGTGCGCGGCCCCAACGTCTTCAAGGGCTACCTGAACCTGCCCGAGAAGACCGCCGAGACCATCTCCCCCGATGGCTGGCTGCACACCGGCGACGTGGGCGTGATCGACGCCGACGGCTACCTGCGCATCACCGACCGCATGAAGGACATCATCATCACGGCCGGGGGCAAGAACATCACACCGAGCGAGCTGGAGAACGAGCTCAAGTTCAGCCCCTACGTGACCGATGCTGTGGTGATCGGCGACGCCCGCCCCTACCTCACGGTGATCATCATGATCGACCAGGAGAACGTGGAGAAGTACGCACAGGACCACGACGTGCCCTTCTCCAACTACGCCAGCCTGACGCGCGCCACCGAGGTGCAGGCGCTGATCCAGGCCGAGGTGGACCGCGTGAACAAGCGCTTCGCGCGCGTAGAGCAGATCAAGAAGTTCTTTCTGCTCGACACCCAGCTCTCGGCCGAGGACGAGGAGCTGACTCCGACCATGAAGCTCAAGCGCAAGCTGGTGCAGCAGAAGTACGCCGACCGCATCGAGGCCATGTACCGCTGAGCCCATGTTGCGGCGCGCCATGGACCGCTAGGGAAAGTGCTGGTGCTCCACCCGGCGCATCGTTCTATAACGGGATCCGTCCTATCCATACAAGGAGACCTGCCATGAGACTTCTTCACCTTGCCGCACTGACCACCGTGGCCATGGCCGGCGGCGCCGCGCATGCCCAGGCCACGCAGGGCGTGGCCAAGGACACCATCACGCTGGGCTCCATCCAGGACCTGTCGGGGCCGCTGGCGGGCTTCGGCAAGCAGGTGCGCCTGGGCATGATGCTGCGCGTGGACGAGGCCAACGAGCAGGGCGGCGTCAACGGCCGCAAGATCGACCTCAAGGTGGAAGACTCGGGCTACGACCCCAAGAAGGCGGTGCTGGCGGCGCAGAAGCTCGTCAACCAGGACAAGATCTTCATGATGGTGGCGCACATCGGCACCGCGCAGAACCTGGCGGCCATGCCGGTGCAGTTCAGCAAGAACGTGATCAACTTCTTCCCGGTGACGGCGGCGCGCGAGATGTACGAGCCCTTCCACAAGCTCAAGTACTCGTTCGCTGCGACCTACTACGACCAGATCCGCCTGGCTGCGCCCAAGCTCATCAAGGAAAAAGGCGCCAAGAAGATCTGCACCATCTACCAGGACGACGAGTTCGGCCTGGAGGTGATGCGCGGCGGCGAAGCGGCCCTGAAGAGCATGGGCATGGACTTCACCGAGAAGACTTCGTACAAGCGCGGTGCCACCGACTTCTCGTCCCAGGTGGCGAAGATGAAGGCGGCGGAGTGCGACTTTGTGGTCCTGGGCACCATCATCCGCGAAACCATCGGCACCATCGGCGAGGCACGCAAGACCGGTTTTAACCCCACCTTCCTGGGGTCGAGTGCGGCCTACACCGACCTCATCCACAAGCTGGGCGGCAAGCCCATGGACGGCCTGTACGCCACCATGACGGTGCAGCACCCCTACCTGGACGAGGCCTCGCAGCCCATCCGCTTCTGGGCCAACAAGTACAAGACCAAGTTCAATGAAGACCCGACCGTGTTCTCGGTCTACGGCTACGGCGCCATCGACGCCTTCATCCGCGCGGCGCAGAAGGCCGGTACCGGGCTGACCACCGAAAGCTTCATCAAGGCCATGGACACCATGGTGATCCCGCCCGACATGTTCGGCAGCGCGGAAGCGTCCTACGGCCCGCAGAAGCGCCTGGGCAGCGACCTGTCGCGCCTGTCGCAGATCCAGGACGGCAAGTGGAAGGTGGTGTCGGACTACGTCAAGTAAGCGGCGTCCGCCTTCGCCTCCAGGCCGCCCCCAATGGGCGGCCTTTTGTTGGCGCAGGTCCATGGCAGAATTTTGAAAAGCACATGCTTTGCAAAATTACACCGGAGACGAACACCATGATCGAACGCACCCTCTTCAACGCCGACCACCAGGCCTTTGCCGAAAGCTTCGCGCGTTTCCTCGACAAGGAGGTCGCCCCCCACCACGCAGCCTGGGAGGAACAGGGCTACGTGGACCGTGCCGTATGGGCCAAGGCCGGCGAGAACGGCTTTCTGTGCATGAGCCTGCCCGAGGAATACGGCGGTGCGGGCGCCGACCGGCTGTATTCGGTGGCCCAGATGGAGGCCATCGCGCACGCGGGCTTCACCGGCCTGGGCTTCGGGCTGCACAGCGAGATCGTGGCGCCCTACGTCCTGCACTACGGCAGCGAGGAGCAAAAGCGCCGCTACCTGCCGCAACTGGCCAGCGGCGCCATGGTAGGCGCCATCGCCATGAGCGAGCCGGCGGCCGGCAGCGATCTGCAGGGCATCAAGGCCACGGCCGTGAAGAGCGCCGACGGATCGCACTATGTGCTCAACGGCAGCAAGACCTTCATCACCAACGGCTGGCATGCGGACTTGGTGATCGTGGTGGCCAAGACCGACCCGGCCGCCGGCGCCAAGGGCACCAGCCTGCTGCTGGTGGAGCGCGGCATGCCGGGCTTCGAAAAGGGCCAGCGCCTCAAGAAACTGGGCATGAAGGCGCAGGACACCTCCGAGCTGTTCTTCACCGATGTGAAGGTGCCGGCCGAGAACCTGCTCGGCGGCGCGGCCATGGAAGGGCGGGGCTTCATCTGCCTGATGGAGCAACTGCCCTGGGAACGCATGCAGATCGCCATCAGCGCCGTGGCCGCCGCCCAGGCAGCCATCGACTGGACGGTGGACTACGTCAAGCAGCGCAAGGTCTTTGGCCAGCCCGTGGCCAGCTACCAGAACACCCGCTACACCCTGGCCGAGCTGCAGACCGAGGTGCAGGTGGCGCGCGTGTTCGTGGACAAGTGCTGCGAGCTGGTCGCGGCCGACCGGCTTGACACGGCCACCGCCAGCATGGCCAAGTACTGGACCACCGACCTGCAGTGCAAGGTGATGGACGAATGCCTGCAGCTGCACGGTGGCTACGGCTACATGTGGGAGTACCCCATCACCCGCGCCTATGCCGATGCCCGGGTGCAGCGCATCTACGGCGGCACCAACGAGATCATGAAGGAAGTGATCACCCGCGCCATGGGGCTGGGCAAGTAGCTTACAGAAGCCAGGTTTCGCGGATTTCTTCGGGGCTGAGCTTGCGCGGCGCAGGCGCCGCTCCGCGCACCTGCAGCCAGTCGCGCACGCCATCGCGGCCGCTGAGCCCGCGCACCAGCAGCACCCCCGCGGCGATGCCGCGCACGGCCGCCGCGCTGCGGCTGGGCGCCATCAGCGCGGACACGGCCAGGCCCGCGCCGGCGGCCAGCGCCAGGTGGTGCTCAAGGAAAAAGCCGGAGCGCGCGTCGTCGTATTCGATGGCGTCGCGTGCCAGGCGCTGCAGGGATTCGGAAAGGGTTTTTGCCATGTTCTGGATGTCGGAAGCGATCAATGAACAGCCGGCCTCCATGCATGCAGGCCGGCCATGAGAACCAGTTGTTCACAGGCTACAGGATAGCGTGCTGCCCGCACAGTTCCCAGCAGGCGGATTCCTACAAAAGCCGCTTACCAAATCCCACGTGCTGTTACAGGGCAGCCGCATAAATTGGAAGTCAGGCGGCCTGCGCGTGCGGGCGCCAAGAACGGTGTCCTTACCCCGGGAGACTTCCATGAGACATGCACGGCGCAGCAACAGCACTTCCCCCTGGCTCATTGCCGCTGTCGGCGGCGCCCTCTTCGGCGTCGTGTGCGGCATCGCGCGGGCGCAGGCCCCGCCAGATGCGCCCCTGCCCTCATCGAGGTCGTTCCTGCCCTTCACCCAGGCCGGTTACGTCGGCCTGTCGGGCGGGCGTTCCCGGTACGACCTGTATTCGGGGCCGTCCGGGCTGGCTTACGACGACAGCGACACCGCCTGGAAGCTCAGCACCGGCGGGTACTTTCACCGCAACTTCGGCGTGGAGCTGGGCTATCTGGATTTTGGCCGCTCGTACCGGCTGGACGGCAGGACCAAGGCCCAGGGCGTCAACCTGAGCCTGGTCGGTCGTGCCCCCATCGGCGATCGCCTGGAGCTGTTTGCCAAGGCCGGCACCACTTACAGCCGCACCGTGACCTCCACCCAGCCGGTCTATGGACTGCGCACCGGCAGGGACAGCGGCATGGGCTTGTCCTTCGGCGTGGGCGCCAGTTGGGGCTTCACGCCCAATATCGCTGCCGTACTGGAGTGGGAGCGCCACCGCCTGCACTTCGCGGACGATACGGCCCCTGCCGACATGGCCACCGTGGGCGTGCGCTACCGGTTCTGAGGCACAACGAACGGCGCCGCCGGCCCCCGGCAGCGCCAGCAGCATGGTGCCGGGACAACTTCGGCAACCGTCTACCTCCCCGCCCTATTGCATGCGACCTGGCTGCTCGTAATGCTCGTCCCAGCGCAACGCAAGGCCATGGGACGCGACGGGTTCACGCCAGACGAAATATAGCGTCGCCAGCACGATGAGGGCCGCCATACCCATGAACGGCCCCAACAGCCAGACGACCCCCAGTACCGCGAGCAGGCATACGGCGATGTAGCGAATCCCCTCCTTGTCCAAGGCCCCATACCCGGCCTGCGGCGATTGCGGCGCGCAATGGTGGCTGGTCGGCGGATCTGCTTCGCGACGCTGGGTGCTGCTGCTCATGGTTCACCTGGATGGAAGAGAGGATGGACAAGGTGCTGGGAGATGAGTCTCGAAGCCCTGGCGCAGGACCGCCGTCAGCCAAACCATCCAGCCCCTGCCGTCCTGTTCCTACAGCCGGGGTGGATAACGGCTCCTCTGTGTCACCATTTATACAAAGCAAATGCTCTGCATAAAGCCGTACCGCCCTATACTGCGGCGACCAACTGGAGACACGCCATGACACAAGCCTATGTGTTCGATGCCATCCGCACGCCGCGGGGCAAGGGCAAGAAGGACGGCAGCCTGCACGAAGTCAAGCCCATCAGCCTGCTCACCGGCCTGCTGGCCGAGCTGCAGCGCCGCCACCGCTTCGACACCGCCGCCGTGGACGACATCGTCATGGGCATCGTCTCGCCCGTGGGCGAGCAGGGTTCGGTGCTGCCCAAGGTGGCGGCGCTCAAGGCAGGCTGGGACTTCCGCGCCTCGGGCGTGCAGGTCAACCGCTTCTGTGCCTCGGGCCTGGAGGCCGTAAATCTGGCCGCGCAAAAGGTGCGCTCCGGCTGGGAGGATCTGGTGGTGGCCGGCGGCGTGGAGAGCATGAGCCGCGTGCCCATCGGCTCGGACGGCGGCGCCTGGGCGCAAGACCCGGACACCAACTCGGCCACCCTGTTCGTGCCCCAGGGCATCGGTGCGGACCTGATTGCTACGCTCGATGGCTTCACGCGCTCCGACGTCGACGCCTATGCCGTCGAATCCCAACGCCGCGCCGCTGCTGCGCGTGCGGCCGGGTACTTCAAGCAGTCGGTGGTGCCGGTGCAGGATTTCCTGGGCCTGCCTATCCTGGAGGAAGACGAGTTCATCAAGCCGCAGACCACGCTCGAAGGCCTGGCCGCGCTCAAGCCCTCGTTCGAGCAGCTGGGCGGCATGGGCTTCGACGCCGTGGCGCTGCAGCGCTACCCTGGGGTGGGGCGCATCCACCATGTGCACCACGCGGGCAATGCTTCGGGCATCGTCGATGGCGCGGCGGCCGTGCTGATCGGCAAAGAGGCCGCCGCCGCGGCCCATGGCCTCACCCCCCGCGCGCGCATCGTGGCCACGGCGCTCAGCGGCGCCGACCCGACCAGCATGCTCACCGGACCGGTGCCCGCCGCGCGCAAGGCGCTGGCCAAGGCCGGCATGGACATGGCCCAGATCGACCTGTTCGAGGTCAATGAGGCCTTTGCCGCCGTGCCCATGCGCTTCATGCGCGAGCTGGGCGTGCCGCACGAGAAGGTCAACGTCAACGGCGGCGCCATCGCCATGGGCCACCCGCTGGGCGCCACGGGCGCCATGATTTTGGGCACGTTGATCGACGAGCTGCACCGCCGGCAGCTGCGTTACGGCCTGGCGACCTTGTGCGTGGGCGGCGGCATGGGCATTGCCACCATCGTCGAACGTGTCTAGGAAGGACCCCACCATGCAGACCATCCGCTACGAACTCCTCGATGCCGCCGACGGCAAGGTGGCCCTCATCACCTTCGACGAACCCGACTCCAGCGTCAACACCATGTGCCGCCAGTGGCAGGCCGACCTGGGCGAGGCCACGGCCCGCGTCGTGGCCGACCGCGCCCAACTCAAAGGCGTGGTGCTGGCATCGGCCAAGACCAGCTTCTTCGCAGGGGCCGACCTCAAGGCCACCATGCGCCTCACACCGGCCGATGCGCCCACGGCCTTCGGCGAGATCGAGCGCATGAAGAAGCACTTTCGCACGCTGGAGACCCTGGGCATCCCGGTGGTCAGCTGCCTCAATGGCGCAGCGCTGGGCGGCGGCTGGGAGGTGGCGCTGTTCGGGCATTACCGCATCGCAGTGGACAACCCGCGCATCCAGTTCGGCCTGCCCGAGGTGACCCTTGGCCTGATGCCCGGCGCCACCGGCAGCACCAAGATGACGCGCCTGCTGGGGCTGATGGGCGCCCAGCCCTACCTGCTCGAAGGCCAGCTGTTCAATCCGCGCGAGGCGTTGGAACTGCAGTTGGTGCACGAACTGGTGGCCACGCCCGAGCAACTGTTGCCCGCCGCGCTGGCGCGCATCGCCACCCACCCGCACTCGGTACAGCCCTGGGACGACAAGAACCACAGGATGCCCGGCGGCACGCCCGCCAACCCCAAGGTGGCCGGCGCACTGAGCGTGGCGCCCGCCATGCTCAAGAAGACCACGCGCGGCCGCTACCCTGCCCCCGAGGCGATTCTGGCCACCATGGTCGAAGGTGCCCTGGTCGATTACGACACGGCGCTGCGCATCGAAAGCCGCTACCTGGCCCGCCTGATGACCGGCCCCGTGGCGCGCAACATGATCAACACGTTCTTCTTCGACATGAATGCGATCAAGAGCGGCCAGTCGCGCCCCGGCAATGCCCCACGCTACAAGCCGCAGAAGGTCGGCATCCTGGGTGCCGGAATGATGGGCGCGGGGATTGCCTGGGCCCAGGCCAGCCGGGGCATTGCCACGGTGCTCAAGGATGTCACGCAAGAGAAAGCCGATGCCGGCAAGGCCTACAGCGCCAAGCTCTCGCAGGCGCGCGTGGACAAGGGCCGCATGGAAGCTGCTGCGCAGCAGGCGCTGCTCGACAGGATCAAGGCGACCGCCGATGCCGCCGACCTTGCTGGCTGCGACCTGGTGATCGAGGCCGTGTTCGAGAACCGCGAGCTCAAGGCCAAGGTGACGCAGGAGGCTGAGCCCCAACTCGCCGAGGGCGGCTTCTTCGCCAGCAACACCTCCACCCTGCCCATCAGCGGCCTGGCCCAGGCCAGCAGCCGGCCCGCAAAATTCGTCGGCATCCACTTCTTCAGCCCGGTGGACAAGATGAAGCTGGTGGAGATCATCCGCGGCAAGGCCACGGACGACGAGACCGTGGCGCGCGCGTTTGACTATGTGCAGACCCTGGGCAAGGTGCCCATCGTGGTCAACGACTCGCGCGGCTTCTATACCAGCCGCACCTTCGGCACCTATGTCATGGAAGGCGCAGCCCTGCTCGGCGAAGGCGTGCCCGCCGCCTTGATCGAGAACGCGGCCATGCAGGCCGGCATGCCCGTGGGGCCCCTGGCCGTGCTCGACGAGACGGCGCTGACCCTGAGCGTGCATGTTCTCGACCAGACCCGCGCCGACTATGCGGCCGAGGGGCGTACGTACCTCGCCACACCTGGCGAGTTGCTGGTGGAGCGCATGGTCAAGGAGCTGAAACGTCCGGGACGGGCGGGCGGGGGCGGGTTCTACGACTACCCTGCGGGTGGCAGGAAGCACCTGTGGCCGCAGCTGTCGTCGCTGTTCGGGCGCCCTGCAGATACGTCAAGCGCCCTGAGCGTGCAGGAGATCCAGGACCGATTGCTGTACCGGCAGGCGGTGGAGACGGCGCGGTGTCTGGCGGAGGGCGTACTCACGAGCGTGCACGATGCGAACATCGGGTCGATCTTCGGGATCGGGTTTCCGGCTTGGACGGGGGGGGCGATGCAGTTCATTTATGGAACAGGAGTGGAGGCGTTCCTTGCGCGGGCGGATGAGTTGGCGCAGAGGTTTGGGACGGGGTTTGCTTTGGATGCTGCAGTGCGTGATGCGATCGCGAGATTTCAACCTCGGTATTGACGCTCAATACCCAAGCGAACAATTTGCCTGATTGGTGGGCGGGAGCCGGGATGTGCGCCCGGCGGCGCAGTAACTTTCTCTTGGGCCGCCAAGAGGGTGTAGAAAAAACATAATCCAATCCTGCGGCATTGATTGCACAGGAGCAATGCGATGGCAAGGACAGGCCGACCACCCGTAATTGCGCCGGCAGAGTACGCGGCGCTGCGCGAGGTGGTCAGAGACAACCCGCAGGCGACGCTGCCCGAACTGGCGCTGGCATGGGCCGA
>NZ_JBKDTZ010000298.1:0-16301 GCF_046339755.1 Acidovorax sp.
CTTTCTCAAGATCGTGGACCGCAAGAAGGACATGGTCCTCGTCTCGGGCTTCAACGTCTTTCCCAACGAAGTCGAGGCCGTGGCCACCGCCTGCCCCGGCGTGCTCGAATGCGCCTGCATCGGCGTGCCGGACGACAAGACCGGCGAGGCCCTGCGCCTGTACGTGGTGCGCATGGCCGAAGTGCGCGTGAGCGCAAATGACATTGCCGAGCACTGCCGCCGGGAGCTCACCCCCTACAAGGTGCCCCGGCAGATCGTGTTGGTCGATGTACTGCCCAAATCCAGCGTGGGTAAGATTTTGCGGCGGGAGCTGCGCGAGCTGGCGTAAAGCCGCCGCGCCCGGCCGCCGCGCCGGTCGGTCACTGCACCAGCGTGGCGGTCAGCGTGATCTCCGGCACCGCGGCCAGCGCCTTCGACAACGGGCAGTTGGCCTTGGCATCGGCCGCCAGCTTCTGGAAGGCCGCCTCGTCCAGGCCCGGCGCCTTGGCCTTGAGCGTGAGGGCGATGCGGTCGATGACGAAGCCATCGCCCTCCTTGGTCAGCCGCACTGCCGCCGTGGTGTCGATCACCTCGGTGGCGATGCCCGCCTTTTCCGCCGCAAAGGCAAACGCCATGGTGAAGCACGAGGCATGCGCCGCCCCCACGATCTCCTCGGGGTTGGTGCCCTTGCGGTCATCGCCAAAGCGGCTGCCAAAGCCATAGGGGTGCTTGTCGAGCGCGCCGGTTTCGGTGCTCACCTGGCCCTGGCCGGTCTTGCCGGCACCTTCCCAATGGACACTGGCTTTCTTTTCGGACATGGTTGGGCTCCTGTAAGTGCAAAAGGACTATCGGACCACGCCCCCGCCCGCGCCGGGGTCGGATGCCACGGGCAATGCGGGTGCGCAATGTCCTACATGGCGGTCAACCAACGCGGCTTCCCCAAAAAGCCAAAGGCCCTTGCGGGCCCCTGGAGTGGTTGAACGAACAAACCGCTGCTGTGAACAGAATCAGGGCGCGCTCAGCACCTGCTGGCGCTTGGTCTCGTACTCGCCTGCGGTGATCAGGTTGGCATCGCGCATTTGCTTGAGCCACTGCAGGCGCGATTCCTTCTTGCTGGCGGGCGTGGGCGCGGCGGCTTGTGCCGTTGCTGCAGGTGCGGGCTGGGCCGGGCTCACCACGGCTACGGTGGCGGTTGCGGGGGCAGCGGCTGGTGCTGGCGGCGCGGCACGGCCCATCGGCTTGGTGTCGGGCACGAATGGCATCGTCACCGTGGCGCCTGCCTGGGCCGGCGCTGGCCGCGGGGCTGAAGCAGGTGCCGGTACGGGCATTGCCACCGGCACTGGCGCAGGTGCAACGGCCGTGGGCACGCCGCCCGCAGGGGCAAAGGCCGTGCCCGGCTTCACCGCGATCATCTTGGAGCCCTGCACCCCTTGGCGTCCCCTGGCCTCATCCGTCAGGCTGAGTTGGCTGCGTGCAGACATCAGACCCATCTTCATCTCTTGCCACACAAAGTAATTCTTGGCCGCCTCCACATCGATGCTGAAGGAGGTGGTGGTCTCGGCGACCGACTCGATGGTGTACCGGCCCGGTGCCACGTTCAGGTAGAAGAAGCTCTTGGGCCCGGTGTGGCCGATGTTCTGGTTGTTGAGGTTCACCGGCATGGTGATCGCCGAGCCAATCACTTCATCGCGAAAGATGTAGAGCGAAGCCGTTTCGGCCTGGGGCACGAACTGCTTGGCCTTGGCCTCTTCTGTCATGGAGGCCCTGGGCACCTGCGCACAGCCCACCAGGGCCAGCGCAGCAATGAACAAGGCAAGCGCACGGAAATATCTCGTCAGAAAACGCATGATGGATGTTGGACTCTTTGTTGGGTGGTTACTGCGCTCCCCACGCAGGCGGGCATACCCGCCCGCGCACTCTAGCATCGGGTTGCAACTGCTTACAGGCGGTGCAGCAACTTAGGTGCGTGTGCCTATGGGCTGTGCGGCGCGTGCAACACCACCCCCTTCTTGGCGATTGACGAAGGCCCGGTTTGTCAGGGCTGGCTGGTTTGCGCCAGCCAGCGCGCCGGCGCCATGCCCACCTGCCCTTTGAAGCGCCGCGTCAGGTGGCTCTGGTCGGCAAAGCCGCAGGCCGCCGCCACATCGGCCAGCGCCCCGCCCTGCCGCAGGGCCGCCTGGGCCTGGCGAATGCGCACCATGTTCAGGTAGGCGTGCGGCGCCATGCCATAGGTGGCGGTAAAGGCCCGCGTCAGGTGCGCGCGCGACAGGCCGGCCTGCGTGGCCAGGGCCTGCACCGTCACATCGTCGGCAAAGTGGGCATCCAGGTACTCGCGCACCAGGGCCATGCGCTGGCGGCCTGCATCCAGGCCGGTGGCTGCCCAGGGCCGGCGCAGCTCGCCATGCCGGCCCAGCAGCGCCACCATGGCCGCGGCTGTGCGCTCCTCGCCGTGCAGCGATTCCTGCCGCTCGGCCACCGCCGCCACGGCTTGCTGCAGAAGCAGCGCACCCTCTGGGTCGTGCACCAGCGGCGCCTTGAAGTAGCGGGTGGCCATGCTGCTGCGGTCGGGCGCGCCACCACCGGCCGCATCGCGGTCACCCATCCACGCATGCACCAGCGTGGCATCCACATACAGCATGGAATAGCCAAACCCCGCCTCCGTGCCCCGGCTGCCGTCGTGCGGCTCATCGGGGTTGAACAGAATCACATCGCCCGCCAGGCTGGCGTGGCGCGCCCCCCGGCACGCAAAGGTCTGCACACCCGAACGCGTGACGCCAATCGAATACGTCTCGTGGCTGTGCCGCTCGAACCGGTGCTGCGTGAAATGCGCGTTGAGCAGCGTGACCCCGCCCGAGGCCAGCGGCCGCATCTCGGCCCAGTCGCGCGGGCGCGGCGATGAGGGAGATTAAGAAGAGGAGGAGGAACTGGGGTCCCCGGCATGCATGCGACAAATGTACAAGACCACCCCGCGCCCGGTGGCGACACTGCAGGCACCAACCCGCCCATCAACGCGGTAATGCCAACAACCAACGCCACCCCCATGCCTGACACCACCTGCACCCACGCCCCCACCCCCGTCCCCGCCATCGACCTGGCCCTCAAGCTCTCCCAGTTCACCGACCACTGGGCCCCGCGCACCGTGGCCGAGTTCAACGGCCACGACATCATGGTCGCCAAGATCCAGGGCGAGTACCAGTGGCACAGCCACCCCGACACCGACGACTTCTTTTACGTGCTGCACGGCGTGGTGGAGATCGACCTGCCCCACGGCGCCATGGTCACCCTGCACCCCGGCCAACTCTACGTGGTGCCCAAGGGTGTGGAGCACCGGCCGCGAACCAGGGGTGGAGAAGAGGCGCACATTCTGCTGATCGAATCCACCGGCACGCCCAACAGCGGCGATGCGGCCACGGCTGCGCCGCGCAGGGTGCTCTAAAAAAGCAAAAGGCCCGCTTCGCTGCGGGCCCTTGCATCATGGATGGGTGGGTAATGGGCCGGCTGCCGCAAGCGCTCTCAAAACCCGCTCAGGATCTGCTTGCGCTTGGCCTCGTACTCGTCGGCAGAGATGAGCTTTTCTTCGTACATCTTCTGCAGCTGCCGCAGCTTGTCGGCCGTGGTGTTGGCTGCCGGCGCAGCGCCTGGTGCGGCCATGGGTTGCACAGGCACGATGGTCGCGAGCAGCCGGGACTGCATCACCCCCTTGCGGCCAGCCGCATCGTCCGTTTGGCTGAGCTGGGTGCGTGGCGCCCAGATGCCCATCTTCATCTCCTGCCACACAAAATAGTTCTTGGCCGGCTCGGCCGTGACGCTGATGACCGAGGTGTTTTCGGACTCCGATTCGATGTTGTACACACCTGGCTCCACGGTCAGGTGAAAGTACGTCATCGCACCGGTCTGCCCAATGCTCTGGTTGTTGACCTTGACCGTCAGCGGCGCCAGGCCGCCCAGGTTCTCATTGCGGTAGATGTAGATCGACGCCTTCTGCGGCGCGGGCGTGAACTGCTTGGCCTTGGCATCGTCCTGCGGAGAGCCTGGGGGGTGGGTGGCGCAGCCCACCAGCGCCAGGGTGGCAACGAACAGGGCAAATGCGCGAAAGTATTGGGTCATCGGTTCAAGTCCATACGGGTTTTGTTTTCAGGGCTGCGCTCCCCGCGCAGGCAATGCCGTATTGGCCCGGGCATCGCTGGGGCACTCTAGCACCGAGTTGCCCTTGCTTACAGAGCCCCGCCTTCGCCCCAATGGGTTCCTGGCCTACGCCAAGGCGCTGGTGCGCCTCGGATCATGGGGACACGGAAATGGACATCCGCGTCCAGACCACCACCCAACAGGAGCACACCATGGCCCGAGACAACATCGACACTGCACGCGACTTGAACCCCGACCCCATCACCGGCGCACCCGGTGCCCACCCCATCGGCACCGGCGTTGGCGCTGCAGGCGGTGCGGTCACCGGCGCTGCGGCCGGCTCCATCGGCGGGCCTGTGGGCGCCGCAGTGGGTGCCGTGGTCGGCGCCGTCGTCGGCGGCCTGGCCGGCAAGGGCGCGGCAGAAGCCGTCAACCCCACGGCCGAAGACGCCTACTGGCGCGACGCCCATGGCCGCGAGCCCTACTACTCCGACGCGTACACCTACGACGACTATGCCCCCGCCTACCGTCACGGCTACCAGAGCGTGATCGACGGGCGCGGTGACTGGAACGACGTGCGCGGCGATCTGCAGACACGTTGGGACACCGACCGTGCGAACAGCCGCCTGAACTGGAAGGACGCCGAGCCCGCCGCCAAGGCGGCCTGGGAGCGGGCCGACCGCATCTGGAAGCAAACGAAACAGGAATAAGCGGGGGGCGCCCGTGGTCGATTGGCTGCCTGCAAGCGCAGCCATCGGCCACGGCGCGTGGATGATTGAGGCCGGCTGGCTAGCCGATCACCTCAACGACCTTGCCGGTCGAATCCTTGATCGTCGTCTTCTCCACCACCCACTCCACCTGCGGCAACAGCGGCAGCACATAGCTGCCCTGGCGCGGCTGCAGCGTCTGCGCTAGCTGCTGCACCGTGGCATCGGTCAGGCGCAGCACCACGGCGTTCTCGCCCTCGCCCTGCCACTCCACCGCGTTGATGCCATCAGCGCCTACAGGCTCCAGCAGCAACTGCCACTCATGCCCCGCCACCCGCAGCGTGCGGCCAAACGGCAGGCGCAGCGGCAGCAGGGTCACCAGCTCATCCACCTGGCGGGCACCCACGGTGACCTGGGTGATCGGCTTGCGCAGCAGCCGCCAAGGCAACACTGAATAAATCTTCGTGAAGGCGCGTGCCCTGGTTTGGGATGGGCTGCTAGGCGCAAAGCGCAGCCATAGCCGCGCTATGGCGAGCATTTGCAACGCCGCAGAACGCCCAAAGCGGGGTGCGCGGCGCGCGAAGGATTTGTTCAGTGTTGCCTTAACCTGCTTGAGGCCCAGCACATCGGTAAAGAGGAAGCCGCTGGCCGACCCATCGCGCCGCAAGCCCTCGTCCACCTGCTGCTTTACCGCCGGGTGGGCCAGCAGCGAAGCGCGGCCCAGGTCCGTCACCCACAGCGGCATGTGCGGCAGCAGCACCTCCAGCAGATTGCGCGTGCGCCACTGCTTGGCCGCGCGCTCCTCTTCTATCGTGAGGCCCACCACCTGCAAGAACTCCACGGAGCCATTGGGCGTGGCCAGCGGCTCGGCCAGCTCCGGGTCGGTCGCAAAGGCCATGGAGCAGATCTGCGTGGCCCGCTCCAGCGCAATCGGCCCATTGGCCGTCATCCAATGCCCGTCACGGAAGATGTTTCCGCTCTGGAACACATAGCGTGCCAGATTCTGCAAAAAGTTCAGCGCCCAGGCCGGCGGCTCCGCATAGGCGTCGGCTATCTCGCCCGGCTCCATCGCCAGCCGAAAGGTCAGTTCGAACCCATAGCCGCTCACCTCCGGGTCATCGGACTCCTTGGCATACAGCTCGCTCAGCCCATAGGTCACAAAGTGCCAGTACGGCACCGGGTCCATGCGCCGCCACGCGCTGATGCCGTCCAGCGGGTCCGGCCCGCCCAGCATGTGCGAGATCAGCGTGCCAAAGTGCTTGGGTTCCTGGCCGGGGTAGAGCTGGGCCAGGCGGGCGGAGATGTGCCCTATCACCTCAGCCTCTGAATCCGATTGGTTGCGATGTCAGCGAGCAGCAGCGCTGAGAGCGATAGTTGGCTCTCGCATAGAAACCCTCGAATAGGTCGCTTTCATCCCAAAAGGATGGGGCGGAGCAGGCGAATGACGGCTAGGCAGGTGCGATACTTCCTTTAACGCAGAAGCTCATCACATACCAATGAACCACCTGTTTCAAGCTTTGTCTGTACGTGTGGACGAATGGCGCAAGGCCAGATACGAGTGCTCAAACTTTCCTGCAATCGCTGAAATTCTGGATTTCGCGCTGGAAGACCCAACTACCGACCAGCTAAGATATTTGCGTCGGGCGCAATTTCGAGCTTTAGAGACCTATTGGTACTTGCGCTTGGTACTGCACACACCGCGCATTCCTGAGCTGTACGCCATACTGTTCCCGAAGCCCAAGGACCGGCGCGAGGCCATGGGTCTGACTTCGCGCGAAATCGTGGACATGATTGCCGACGATAGCTTGGAAGCCGTCCTGGAGCTGGTTCAAACCGACAATGCGTTTGTCCGTAAGCATGGACTGGAGAGCCTGCGCGAGACTTTTTCGCTGGAGTACCCTAGCTACATCTTGGCACTCGCCATGGGCGCGGGCAAGACCATCCTTATGGGCTCCATCGTTGCGACCGAGTTCGCCATGGCGCTGGAATACCCTGACGGCCCGTTTGTGCAGAACGCATTGGTTTTTGCCCCTGGCAAGACCATCCTCAGTGCCCTGCGGGAACTGGCGGACATCCCATTTGAACGTCTGTTGCCCGCCCGCCTACATAAGCCGTTCGCGGCCAGCCTCAAGCTGACCTTTACGCGCGACGGTGACAAGCAAATACCCATCACCTTGGGCAGCCGCTTCAACCTCATCGTAACCAACACCGAGAAAATCCGCATCCAGAAGCCGATCGTGCGCAATGCCGCGCAGAGTCGGCTGTTCGCGGGCACCAAGGACGAAGAGGCGACTGCCATGGCCAACCTGCGCCTGCAGGCGATTGCCTCATTGCCCCATCTGGCCGTGTTCTCCGACGAGGCTCACCACACCTATGGCCAGAAGCTGCTGGGCAAGTGGGAGAAGAACAAGGAAACCGGGGAGCTGGTGTTCAAGGACGACGGCATCAAGAAGGTGCGTCGCACCATCGACTACTTGGCGCAGGAAACCAACCTCATTGTCACCATCAACGCGACCGGAACGCCGTACTTTGAGCGGCAGCCTTTGCGCGACGTGGTGGTCTGGTACGGGCTGGGTGAGGGTATCCGTGATGGCGTGCTGAAAGAGTTGGCGAACGGCATCAAGGTGCTTGAGTTGGGGGACGGTGAAGCCGATCGCATGGTGCAAAGCGTAGTCGATGACTTCGTGAAGGACTATTGGCCCGTCGCCCTTGAGAACGGGGCACCCGCACGCCTAGCTTTGTACTTCCCCAACCTTGAAACCCGCGACGAGTTGCGCCCCAGCATCGAATCCGCGTTGCTGGCCCATGGCATTGGCCCGGACACTCTGCTAGCGGTGGATAACAAATCTAGCGAAGCGACCCGGCGCAGCTTTGAAGCCGTGGCACGCGACCCTGCGGCACCGCATCGCGTCATGCTGCTGGTCAACATGGGCACCGAGGGGTGGAACTGCCCCAGCCTGTTTGCCTGCGCATTGGTGCGCAAGCTGGCAACCAGCAACAACTTTGTGCTGCAGGCCGCCACCCGGTGCCTACGCCAAGTGCCCGGCAATACCAAGCCTGCCCGCGTGTACCTGACGGCCAGCAACAAAAAGACGCTGGAAGACCAACTGACCGAAACCTACGGCACCAGCCTCACGTCGCTGCACACCCAGCAAGCCGAGCGGGTTGAAAAGACCATTTACCTGCACAAGCCACAATTGCCTGCTTTGCTGATAATGAAGCGCGTGCTCCGCATCCAGCGCAAGGCAGTCCCCGCTGACGTCGCACCATTGGTATTCACCTTGCCAGATGTTTCTGCTCCCGTTGGGCCGGTGGTTCAGACATGGAGTCCGGTGCTCACCGCGAGCGGCGACACCCGCATGCAACGGCTTGATGCCGCAGATGTACTGCTGGAGTCGTTCACTCCCTTGCTGGATTGCTACACCGCTGCCGCCCGCCTTGCCGCGTGCCACCACTTGCCAACTACCGAACTGCTTGCCGCACTTCGCCAGGTCTACGAAGCCCAGGAAGTGCCGGACCACCACATGGAAGCCTTGGGTCAGCAGATTGAGGAGCAGCGCAACCAGTACGAAGAGGCATGGGATGAAATTGAGGTGGCCGTAGCACTGGTCAAGGCCGATGGCTTCGATGTTGCCGAAGTCAACGGTAAGCCGGTCTATACCGCCCGCATCAGCTTTGACAAGAAGAATCAGCACCTCTACAAGACGGCCAACGAGACCGCAGATGCCGCGCATGCCCTGCGCAGCAGCTTTCACTATGAGGGCTACAACTTCGACTCCAATCCCGAAGCCGAGTTTCTCGACTGGACGCTGGGCTTGCTGCAATCGCACCCCCACCAGATTGAAGGCCTTTGGTTCACGGGCGGCCTCGCCGATGCCGGAAAGACCGACCTGCGGGCTGAGTACCTGGGCGACGATGGACGCTGGCACACCTACACACCTGACTTTGTGCTACGTCGTGCAGATGGCAAGCACCTCGTGGTCGAGGTGAAGAACGACAAGCTTAGCCCGGACATTGATGCGGACATGGCACGCCATGCGTTGGGTCAGGCTCCGCAAACGTTGGAAGGCCGCAAGGCTGTGGCCTTGAAACGCTGGGAGCAACTTAACCCTGATCGTCTCAGCTACCACGTTATGTTTGCCGACACCGCCCTGCATGACGCTGGCAAAAAGACCGTGCTGAACTTCATCACAGCCAAAGTAATCGCCGCGCCTGCGGCTACCTGATAGACCGTTATGACCGAACAAACCAAAACCAAGAAGAAGCCGACAGATGTAATGGTAGGCCGCGCCAAGGGGCGGCCGATGTTGAGTTGGGTAGGCAAGAAGCCGCTGGGCCGTGTTACTGCATTCCCTGCCCAGCATATTGAGCGTTTCAGTGCGGAAGATGCCGCACACCCGTTGCCACCGAGTTCCGCTGATTGGTCCAATTGGCCCAAGGGCTTGGCGCAGGGCGGCCTGCTCTATCACGGGGACAACAAGGAGGTGTTGGCGCACCTTTTGGCAAACGGATTTCGAGGACAGGTCAAGCTGATCTATATCGACCCCCCGTTTGACAGTGGGGCGGACTACGTGCGCAAAGTGCAATTGCGTGGCCCCAAGGGCACGCTCAAGATTGACGGCGAAGACTATGCGCTGGGCGAGCAGGTGCAGTACACCGACATCTGGAGCAATGACAACTATTTGCAGTTTATGTATGAGCGGCTGTTGATGCTCAAGGAGCTACTGAGTGAGGACGGTGGCCTGTATCTGCACTGTGACTGGAACAAAGCTCATCACTTGCGTTGCTTGTTGGAGGAGATATTCGGAACAGACAACTTACGCAATGAAATTGTTTGGAAGCGGACTACTGCTCGCTCGGGAAGTGGTGCCTATAACCATATTCACGACACGATTTTATTTGCTTCTAAAGGCAGTAATTTCACTTGGAATCAGCAGTACACACCGTACAGCCAAGAGTATTTGAACTCCAATTTTAAGCCAGATGAGAACGGTAAGCTATTCCGGGAAACGCCTATAACCGCTCCCGGTACTCGCGTGGGCCCCTCAGGCGAGCCTTGGAAGGGCCTAAGCCCCGGCTTAATCGGGCGTGGCAGACATTGGGCAATTCCGGAGTTTTCAAAGAAACTTATTCCTGCTGAGGCGACGACTTCGCCTCAAAAAGCGATGGATGCATTGGAAAACATTGGACGAATTCGCTGGGCAAAAGATGGTGCTGGGCGGCCAAATTTGATTCAGTATCAAGACGATTTAGAGGGTGTCGAACTCCAGTCGATTTGGACTGAATTCAGTGCCTTATCCAGCAATGCGAACGAATCAGAAGAATATCCAACGCAGAAGCCCGAAGCCCTTTTGGAGCGGATCGTGAAATCATCGACAAAACCCGGTGACATCGTGCTTGATTGCTTTATCGGTTCCGGCACTACTGCCGCAGTGGCACAGAAACTGGGCCGCCGCTGGATTGGGTGTGACATCAACAAGGGCGCAATCCAGACCACTGCCAAACGCTTGCAGGGTATTGTTGCCGAGCAGATCGCTGTGCTTGCTGATACGAAGCAGGGTGAACTGGTGGCCCGCGAAGATTCACCGCCGCCTTGCCAGTTGGCGTTTTCCACTTGGCGAGTGAACGACTATGACCTTCACATCCAACACAACGAGGCCGTTGAGTTGGCATGTGAGCACCTGGGCATCATGCGCACCCGAACCGACCCATTCTTCGACGGAACGCGCGGCAAGATGCTGGCCAAAATCATCCCCTTGAACCATCCGCTCACGCCCCTGGACTTGGAGGCTTTGCGCACGGAACTCAAGAACCGTCCCGAAGAAGAGCGCGACCTCTTGGTGGTGAGCCTGGGCCAAGAGCACAAGGCGCGCGAATGGGTGGAACGATACAACAACAATCGGCCTATCAACAAAATCCACTTGATTGAGCTACGCACTGACCGCAAGGCCGGGGGCTTTATCAAGCATGAGCCGATGTCGGTGCAGGCCAAGGCTCAACGTGAAGGTCACAAACTGATAGTAACGATTGCCGATGTGGTTTCGCCAAGCATCATCGCGCGGCTGGATTTGCAAGAGGGTATTTTTCGGGCACAGATACCGGACTGGCGCGCAGTGGTGGACTGTATTCTTATTGACGCTCAATACGATGGCGCCGTTTTCAATGTGATCCTTGCCGACGTGCCTGAGCGTAAGCAAGACCTTGTGGCCGGCCGATATGAATTGGCAGCTCCGCCGGCTGGATCAATTGTTGCAGTGAAAGTCATTGACATGCTTGGCGAGGAGCGGCTTGTCTCTCTGAACGCGTAGCTGTCGCATCCCGGATGATGGTATTGATGTAAAGCACTATCATAGGTGTGAAGCCGGAGATTCTTGCTAGCGTTGACATCGACTAATGTAATGTGCAAGTTGTAATCCCCAAGATATCTAAAATGTGCTTTCCCTTCCCTCCCCGGCTCGTCGAACAATTCCGCATATTTACACGCATCGCAGCTCTGCGCCGTCTGTGCGCCGACCTGCGTAAGCGCCTGACGGCTACGCAATCCCATCGGCTCAAGCCTTGGTGAAGTCTTCTAACCGACTTTGAGCTTGGCCGGGTGAGGGAGACAAGCTAAGAATGCAGTCGCACTGACCTGAAAGCGCAAAGGGAGCAATCAGAACATGGCAGAGATCACACGTCGCCGCACCGGCGAATTGCTTCGGGAGTTATTTGGTATTCTGATGGCGGAGCCGGATGGCTTGCAAGCTAGCGCCGCATTGCAGGAATTGGCTAGTCGAGTCACCTTGACACCTTACGAGGCTGACTCCTATGAGTCGGGTGGCAGGCGGTTCGAGAAAATCGTGCGCTTCGCAACAGTGGATTGCGTTAAAGCTGGCTGGCTGGTCAAAGACAAAGGCATTTGGACCATCACAGAGGAAGGTCGGAAGGCCCATCTTGAGCTTCCCGACCCCGAAGCGTTTTATCGCCAAGCCTGCAAGCTTTACGCCGAGTGGCGGGCTGCGCAGCCTGACGCTGAACCTGTCGCGGCAACGGGAACGAGCCCGGGCGCCGACGAGCCGGACACAACAGCCAAGTCGGTGAGCGTGACCTACGAGGAGGCTGAAGAACAAGCATGGGCAGAGATCTCAGCCTACCTCCGCGCGATGAATCCCTATGACTTTCAGGACCTTGTGGCCGATCTGCTGCGTGCGATGTCCTACCACGTGACTTGGGTCTCCCCGCCCGGAAAAGATGGCGGAATAGACATTCTGGCGTGGCCTGATGCGCTGGGTACGCGGCCACCGCGAATCAAGGTGCAAGTGAAGCGCCAACAACAAGCGGTGAGCGTTGACGGCTTGCGATCCTTCATGGCGTTGCTGGGCGACGACGATGTTGGTCTTTTCGTTTGCACGGGCGGCTTCACCAAGGACGCCGAGACGGAAGCGCGTACACAGGAGAAGCGCCGCGTTACGCTGATCGGTCTGGAAAAGCTATTTGACCTGTGGGACGAGCACTACGGAAAACTGACTGACCAAGCCAGGCGTCGTCTGCCATTGCGATCCATCCGTTTCATAGCTCCAGCGGGGTAACTAGAGGCTGTCAGAAGCAAGCTGGCGATCTCCATTGGCGGAACTACAGGTATTTGCGGTTGCTCTCCCGCGCCTCCTCCTCCGGATACTTCCCCATTGGTCTCCACCTTGACATTCGCCGTCTCGATCAGATCTACATCCAGCGCCGTGGCCATCTGCACTAGGTACAGCAGCACATCCGCCATATAGGCAATATCCGCTTTCTAAAAGCTAGGAGTTCGAATATGTCTTTTGTTGGCGACGCGTCTAGCATTTTCGGCATGCTCAGCAAGGGATGGAGCTGGTGGCAGAGTCGACATGATCCTGCTTTGCGCTCTGCTCGCAGTCTGATCCGGGCTTTTGAAGCCCATGGGGTGGGGCGTCAACAAATCATTCGACTGGTTCCCACCTCAGTAGCGCAGGCAAGGCCCGAATTGTCGATGGCCGACTTTTCCAAGCCTGAGCAGTTGAAATTTAAGTTGTCACCAGCCCTGCTGGATTGGGCTGCCGAGTTTTTGAATGTGCGTCGTGCCTGGCTTGATGGCAAAGCTGATACGCCGCCCCACCACATCGTAAATCACTACAAGCAGCCTGCGCTTTACGGCCCGTGGTTCGCGGACCGCATGGCCCAGGCGCCGGATGTTGACCGCGTTCTAACCGTCGTCACGACTCATGACCAGCCTGTAGGACCGGGTGCAAATGGTCCGGTATTTCTGGTCTATGAAGAAATAGAGAACGGATTGGACGGAGAGCAGTTTTCCCGGTACTGGCTTCTGTCCGATGAATGGTATATGTACCATCCGCCATGCGTTGAAAATATGGCGGCCGCCGTATCGGTAGCTGACTCTGCAGGAGTGTTGGTGATTGGCAAGCAGTTGCCTCTCCGCGAACTAGTGAGGCTACAAAATCGCGAGACGCTGTTGCCAGAACTGATGGGGTTTGTGCGAGGCACTTGGTATCCAACCGATTTGGTCAACCCGCCCCCACTGCAAGATTCACCTTGGCGCCAAGCCGTCTGGCAGGGTGCAAAAAAATGGTTAGAGCGAACCGCTTAAGTCGTGCTCACCAGCAGCTTTAGCCCCACTTGTCACCGAATCGTTCCCACTGCAAGCATGTATACGAGCCGCTGACAACAGCTCGCCGTACTTGCGACTGCTCCCCCGCGCTTGATCCACGGGATATTTCTGCTCGTTGATCTCCACCTTGGCATTCGTGGCCTCGATCAGATCCACACCCAGCGCCGTGGCCATCTGCACCAGATACAGCAGCACATCCGCCATCTCATAGGCCACAGCCTGCTTCTTGTCCGCCGGCAGGTTACGGCTCTGCTCCTCGGTCAGCCACTGAAAGTGTTCCAGCAGCTCGCCGGCCTCCACGATCAGGGCCGAGGCCAAATTCTTGGGCGAGTGGAACTGGCCCCAGTCGCGCTGCTGCGCAAACTCCTGCAGGCGCAGGGCCAGTTGCTGGAGTGATTTCGGGTCTTGAATCATGTCGCGCGGTCTGGCTATTGCGGCTGGTCGCAGGCCTTTGCTTTCTCTTTAGAGAGAAGCGGTAGCGAGCCAAGGGTTCAGGATAGGTACGCCGAAAGATTGAAAGTCGACGGTATTTCTCGTCACGACAGTCATGCCGTGGACCAGCGCGGTTGCCGCGATCAGGCTGTCCATGGCAGGGCGTGGGTCCGGTACGTGCAGCGACGCACAGCGCTGCGCTACGGCGGCGTCAACCGGCAGGATCCGGCCGGCGAAAGCCGGCAAGACATGCTGTTCAAGCCAGGTTCGGAGTGTGGCACCCTGGGGCGGGTCCCGGCGCTCTGCCTGCAGCACGCCCACTTCCAGTTCTTGGACCGTGATGGCGGATACGAACAAGGTCGTGGCGTCCACGCTGTCTGCCCACCTGGCCACGTTGGGGTCTGCCCGGCCCAGGCGCACTTTTCGCAGTTCAGAGACCACGTTGGTGTCCAGCACAAACATCAGGACAAATCCGCAGCGCGTGCCAGGTCCCGCGAGCGCGCAAGCTCCAGCTCTGCATCGGCTGCGCCTGGCATGGCCAGCAGGTCGGCAATTTTTTGCGGGCTGCCCGTCAAGCGCTGGTACAGCTCATAGGTCATGAGCACATGGGCTGGCCGGTGAGGTGGGTGCCGCCATCGCGCTGCGGGATGTTGTTGGTGAAGCACAGCACCTGCTCGGTGTAGGCGCTGTTCCACTGCATGGCCACTTCCACGCCGATGTGCGTGCCGGGGATGCCGCCGTAGGTCTCGGCCGGGCGCTCGCCTGCGGCGTAGAACGACGTGGGGTGCAGCACCGTCTTGCCTTTGTTGATGAACTCGACGAAACCGCGCACGCCGCCGGCGCCGGAGAAGTCGTCTTCCTTGCCGCTGCGCTCGTCCTTCAGGCGAATGCGCACGCCGTTGTTCAAAAAGGAGAGTTCGCGCAGGCGCTTGGCCAGGATCTCGTAGTGGAAGTCGTAGTTTTCCTTGAAGATCTCGGTGTCGGGCAGAAAGTGCACCTCGGTGCCGCGCTTTTCGGTCTCGCCGGTCACCTTCATGGGGCTCACTTCGAAGCCGTCCACGGTGTCGAGCAAACGGTCTTGCACAAAGCCGCGCGCAAATTCGATCTGGTGCACCTTGCCTTCGCGGCGCACGGTCAGGCGCAGCCATTTGGAGAGGGCGTTGACGCAGCTCACGCCCACGCCGTGCAGGCCGCCCGATACCTTGTAGCTGTTCTGGTTGAACTTGCCGCCGGCGTGCAGCTCGGTCAGCGCGATTTCGGCGGCGCTGCGCTTGGGTTCGTGCTTGTCGTCCATCTTCACCCCGGTGGGGATGCCGCGGCCGTTGTCGGTCACGCTGATGGAGTTGTCGGTGTGGATGGTGACGACGATGTCGTCGCAGTGGCCGGCCAGGGCCTCGTCGATGGAGTTGTCCACCACCTCGAACACCAGGTGGTGCAGGCCCGTGCCGTCAGACGTGTCACCGATGTACATGCCCGGGCGTTTGCGCACGGCCTCCAGGCCTTCGAGGATCTGGATCGACGAGGCGCCGTAGTCGTTCGCGGGGGCCGCGTCGGCCGCGCCGGTCGCGGGCGTCTCGGGAAGGATCGGTTGCACTGCTGCCATGCTGGAGGAGCCTCGTGGAATGTTCTCGTGCGATCGCTCTTTGGACTCAGGCGACTCGACTTGCGATGATGGGGTAGCCGGTCGGATCGGCGCCGGTCAGGGGGATCGGACGGTCGAAGCGCAGGGTTGCGACGTGCTGCGGTCCGGACGGGACCGTGTCCTCCCGGATCTCGACGGGCATGCCCGCCAGGGGGGACAGGACGCGCACCCCCCGGATCCGTTCGGCGCGGGCTTCGGGGTCCAGCCGTACCGTCCCGAACACCGATGCATCCGGGCGTACGCGGGTCCGGTGGATCCCCGCATCGTCCACGGTCAATCGGATGCTGCTGGAGTACGCAGCCAGGTAGAGCGCTTCGAATCGCTCCGACCACGAATCGCCTGCCACGAGTGTGCCGACGAGGGGCCTGTTCGGATCGCCGGCTTCGACACCCGCATCCACCACGTCCAACCCTTCGGGACTCACGTCGACCCGGACGTGCCACGCGCCCGCGTCGAAGGCGCGCGCTACGCGCCAGTGGACGATGTGCGCGGCATAGTCGGTGGCGTCGACGGGGCGCTGGCGCCAGGCGTCGCCATCGTCGCCGGTCCGCGGATATCGGCACAGGTACATGCCGGGGCGCTTCCTCATCGACGCCAGGCTGTCGGCATCGAACGCGGCGGCGCAGATCCTCTGGAAGACCACGGTCGGCCTGGCAGTCAACATCACGGCGGATTCGTGCCTCGCTGCGCGCACCGCGTGCGCGCCACTGCCCGGCCCGGCGAGCGCCATTGCCGCGAATGCCCTGACGACGTCGCGTCGCTCCACGCTCAGATCCTCATCGGCATCACGACG
>NZ_JBKDTZ010000299.1:0-16869 GCF_046339755.1 Acidovorax sp.
GCCCAAATGCATACTGCCTCCCAAGCTCTTGCCATTGAGCGGCAAGCGAGCGCTCAACCTTCCTTGGCCGAACGTGTTTCGAGGCCCAAAACTCGTGCCATACTTGGCCTCATGCGGTTGAATTTCCTATCCGTCTTTTCCCTCACTGGACCAGCAACACATGATCAACAAGATTGCGGATTCCGTTGCCGAGGCGCTCGCGGGCGTGCAGGACGGCGCCACCGTACTGATTGGCGGCTTTGGCACTTCGGGCAACCCCATTGAACTGATCAACGGCCTGATCGCCCAAGGCGCGCGCGACCTCACCGTGGTCAACAACAACGCCGGCAACGGCGATGCCGGCCTGGCCGCGCTGCTCAAGAGCGGGCAGGTGCGCAAGATCATCTGCAGCTTCCCGCGCCAGGTGGACAGCTATGTGTTCGACGAGCTGTACCGCAGCGGCAAGATCGAACTGGAACTGGTGCCCCAGGGCAACCTGGCCGAGCGCATGCGCGCCGCGGGCGCCGGCATCGGCGCCTTCTTCTGCCCCACGGCCTATGGCACGCAGCTGGCCGAAAGCAAGGAAACCCGCGAGATCAACGGCAAGCACTACGTGCTGGAGTACCCCATCTACGGCGATGTGGCCTTGGTCAAGGCCGAGAAGGGCGACCGCTGGGGCAACCTGACCTACCGCATGTCGGCGCGCAACTTCGGCCCCGTGTGCGCCATGGCGGCCAAGTACACCGTGGCCACCGTGCATGAACTGGTGGAGCTGGGCGAGATGGACCCCGAGGCCGTGGTCACCCCCGGCATCTACGTGAGCAAGGTCGTCCAGGTGCCGCGCGTG
Source organism: Acidovorax sp. (assembly GCF_046339755.1). Classification (GTDB taxonomy): domain Bacteria; phylum Pseudomonadota; class Gammaproteobacteria; order Burkholderiales; family Burkholderiaceae_C; genus Acidovorax. The sequence goes on from NZ_JBKDTZ010000299.1 coordinate 827, forward strand.
GCCACCCAGGCCGGTGGATTCAAGAAGTAAAGCCCGTTCAGCCCAAGGAGATACAGCGTGAGCAGCTATCAAAAACGAACCAAGGACGAACTGGCCGCACGAGTGGCCCAGGACATCTTCGACGGTGCCTATGTGAACCTGGGCATCGGCCAGCCGACCCTGGTGGCCAACCACATCCCCGCAGGCCGCGAGGTGGTGCTGCATTCCGAGAACGGCATCCTGGGCATGGGCCCCGCACCCGCCAAGGGCCAGGAGGACTATGACCTGACCAACGCCGGCAAGCAGCCCGTGACGCTGCTGCCCGGTGGCTGCTACTTCCACCATGCCGACAGCTTCGCGATGATGCGCGGCGGCCACCTGGACATCTGCGTGCTGGGCGCCTTCCAGGTGTCGGCCACGGGCGACCTGGCCAACTGGAGCACCGGCGAGCCCGGCGCCATTCCCGCCGTGGGCGGCGCCATGGACCTGGCCGTGGGCGCCAAGTCCACCTGGGTGATGATGGATCTGGTCAGCAAGACCGGCGAATGCAAGGTGGTCCAGGCCTGCAGCTACCCCCTGACGGGCCTGGCCTGCGTCAAGCGCATCTACACCGACCTGTGCACGCTGGAATGCACGCCCCAGGGCCTGCGCCTGATCGACACCGTGCCCGGCCTCTCGCACGAGGAACTGGAGCGCATCGTCGGCCTGCCGATCCAGCCCGCACAGCAATAAGTACCAAAACGGCCTCCAGCGCTTGATGGACAAGCGCTGGCAGCTCACTTTTTTGATATTCCCTTCGGAGACACCATGAGCAACGCCCGCCAAGCCTTCATCTGCGACGCGATCCGCACCCCCTTCGGCCGCTACGGCGGCGCCCTCTCCAGCGTGCGCACCGACGACCTGGGCGCGTTGCCCATCAAGGCGCTGATGGAGCGCAACCCTGGCGTGGACTGGGCAGCGGTGGATGACGTGCTGTATGGCAACGCCAACCAGGCCGGCGAGGACAACCGCAACGTGGCGCGCATGTCCAGCCTGCTGGCCGGCCTGCCCATCGACGTGCCCGGCGCCACCATCAACCGCCTGTGCGGCTCGGGCCTGGACGCCGTGGGCTCCGCCGCGCGCGCCATCAAGTCGGGCGAGGCGCGCTTGATGATCGCTGGCGGCGTCGAGTCCATGAGCCGCGCGCCCTTCGTGATGCCCAAGGCGGAAAGCGCCTTCAGCCGCAGCAACGCGGTGTACGACACCACCATCGGCTGGCGCTTCATCAACAAGCTGATGAAGGCTCAGTACGGCGTGGACTCCATGCCCGAGACGGCCGAGAACGTGGCTGACGATTTCAAGATCGAGCGCGAGGCCCAGGACCGCATGGCCCTGGCCAGCCAGCAAAAGGCCGCCGCCGCGATGGCCGCCGGCTACCTGGCCAAGGAAATCGTCAACGTCGTCATTCCCCAGACGAAGGGCGACGCCGTCGTGGTCAGCCAGGACGAGCATCCGCGCGCCACCACGCTGGAGGCGCTGGCCAAGCTCAAGGGCGTGGTGCGCGAGGGCGGCACCGTCACGGCCGGCAACGCCAGCGGCGTGAACGACGGCGCCTGCGCGCTGCTGCTGGCCGATGAGGCGGCCGCCCAGCAATACAACCTGGTGCCCCGCGCCCGCGTGGTGGGCATGGCCGTGGCCGGCGTGGCGCCGCGCATCATGGGCTTTGGCCCCGCGCCTGCCGTGCGCAAGGTGCTGGCCCAGACCGGCCTGACGCTGGACCAGATGGACGTGATCGAGCTGAACGAAGCCTTCGCCGCACAGGGCCTGGCCGTGCTGCGCGACCTGGGTGTTGCCGATGACGACAAGCGCGTCAACCAGTGGGGCGGCGCCATCGCCCTGGGCCACCCGCTGGGGGCCTCGGGCGCGCGCCTGGCCACCACCGCCGTGAACCAGCTGCACACGCTGGGCGGCCGCTACGCGCTGTGCACCATGTGCATCGGCGTGGGCCAGGGCATCGCCGTGGTGCTGGAGCGCGTGTAAGCGCGTCGCGTGACCCGAGGAGCGAGCATGAACAAGCAAGAACGCTGGGTGGATGTGCAGGGCGGGCGCCTGCGCGTGTGCGTGCAAGGCCCCGAGGGCTCCCCGGCCCTGGTGTTTTCCAACTCCCTGGGCACCACGCTGGAGATGTGGGACGCGCAGGCCGCGCGCTTCGCCCAGGACTTCCGCGTGGTGCGCTACGACACGCGCGGCCACGGCGCGAGCGTGGTGACACCCGGCCCCTACACCTTCGAACTGCTGGGCGGCGACGTGGTCGCGCTGCTGGATGCGCTGCGGATCGAGCGTGCGCACTTCTGCGGCATCTCCATGGGCGGCTTCACGGGCCTGTGGCTGGGCGTGCACCAGCCCCAGCGCCTGCTGAGCCTGGCCGTGTGCAACAGCGCCGCCAAGATCGGCACGGCCGAAGGCTGGCAGGCCCGCGCCGCGCTGGTGCGCGAAAAGGGCCGTGACGCCATGGCGGAGCTGGCCGCATCGTCACCCGCGCGCTGGTTCACCCCAGCCTTCTGCGCGGCCGAGCCGGACGTGGTGCTGCGCGCGCAGAGCTGGATTGCCGGCATTTCCCCTGAGGGCTATGCCGCCTGCTGCGAAGCCCTGGCGCTGGCCGACCTGCGCTCGCAGGTCGGTGGCATCGACGTGCCCACGCTGATAGTGGCCGGCAGCGCCGACCCCGTGACCACCGTGGCCGACAGCCGCTTCATGCAGGCGGCCATTGCCGGTGCGCGGCTGGCCGAGGTGCCGGCTTCGCACCTGTCCAACCTGGAAGCGCCGCAGGCCTTTGACGAGGCCCTGGCGCAGTTCCTGCGCGGCTGAGACCGCGGGCGGCGATGCAGTGCGGCTTGCTGCGCTGCCCACGCCGCTTCCTTCCATTCATCCAATCCTAGAGAAAGAGGAAACAAGCATGACCAACCTTCATCACACCACCCGCCGCACGCTGCTGGCCTCCCTGGCCGTGGCCGCCGCCGGCGCGCTGCCCCTGGGCGCCCTGGCGCAGAACTTCCCCACCAAGCCCATCACCATCATCGTGCCGTTCTCGGCCGGCGGCACCACCGACATCCTGGCGCGCATCGTGGGCCAGGGCCTCACCACCGAGCTGGGCCAGTCCGTCGTGGTGGACAACAAGCCCGGAGCGGGCGGCAACATTGGCGGATCGCTGGCCGCCAAGGCCGCGGCCGACGGCTACACCCTGTTCATGGGCACGGTGGGCACGCACGCCATCAACCAGTCGCTGTACAAGAAGATGCCCTTCGACCCGGTGAAGGACTTTGCGCCGCTGTCGCGCGTGGCCACGGTGCCCAACCTGTTGGTCGCACACCCCAGCCAGCCGTTCAAGACCGTGAAGGAAATGATCGCCTATGCCAAGGCCAACCCCGGCAAGATCACGTATGGCTCGCCCGGCAGCGGCGCGTCGCCCCACGTGTCGGGCGAGCTCTTCAAGAGCATGACCGGCACCGATCTGCTGCACATCCCCTACAAGGGCAGCGCCCCCGCCATGACCGACCTGCTGGGCGGCCAGACCTCCGTCATGTTCGACAACATGCCCTCGGCCATCCAGCACGTGCGCTCGGGCAAGCTGCGCCCCATCGCCGTGACCACCGCCAAGCGCTCGCCCGAGCTGCCTGACGTGCCGACCATCGCCGAAGCCGGCGTGCCCGGCTACGAGGCAACCTCCTGGTTCGGCATGTTTGCGCCGGCCGGCACGCCCAAGCCGGTGCTGGACAAGCTGCACGCCGCGCTGATCAAGGTGCTGAACCAGGCCGACGTGAAGAAGAAGATCGCCGAGCAGGGCGGTGACGTAGTGGCCGAGACACCCGAGCAGTTCGCCGCCTTCATCAAGGCCGAAAGCGTGAAGTGGGGCAAGGTGGTGAAGGAGTCCGGCGCGACGGCCGACTGACCCTTCGCTGAGCGGTTCAGCCCCTTACCCTCCCTCACACGGCGTGTGGAGGGGTAGCGGTAATCTGCTATTGATACGAGAGCTTGTAGCGCTTGATAGGTGGGCGCTACAGGCTCTTTTGTTATGGAGCCTTGGGTGCCTGGGGCACATCGGGCGGCAGGCCGGCGCCAGCCTCCGCCGCGGCCATGCGTTCCTGGCGCTCCTTGGCCATCTGCTCCACCAGCTGGGCGCGGCCCTGCTTGGCGACGGCGATCATGGCCTCGCGGTCGTTGTGGTGCTCGTACATGCGGTTGGACAGCGCCATGTTGTGCGCGCGGAAGCGCTCGGCCAAGGTGTCGGCCTCTTGCGGCGACAGGCCGTTGAGCTCCAGCACCGTGCGTGCGGTGCGCAGGCTGGACTCGAACACCTCGCGTTCCACATGCTCCACGCCCAGATCGCGCAGCGCGTGCCAGTGCGTCACGTCGCGCGCGCGCGCCACGATCTGCAACTGGGGAAAGTGCTTCTTCGCCAGTTGCACGATCTTGAGCGACTGCTCCGGCGCGTCCACCGCCACCACCAGGATGCGCGCATGCTCGGCGCCGGCCATGCGCAGCAGGTTCACGCGCGTGGCGTCGCCATAGAACACGCGGTAGCCAAAGGTGTGGGCCACCTCCAGCATCTCCACGCTGTGGTCCAGCACCGTGGCGGGCACGCCCTGCGCCAGCATCATGCGCGCCACGATCTGCCCATAGCGCCCGAAGCCGGCAATGATCACCGGCGCCGACTGCGGCTCGGAGATCTCCTGCGCCTGCGGGGCGGTCTTCAGCGTGGCAAAGCGCTTGAGCAGCACCCGGTCCAGCAGCACCAGCAGCAGCGGGCTGATCAGCATGGACAAGGCTACCGCGCCGATCAGCAGCGACGCCATCTCGGCCGGAATCGCGCGAAAGCCCGCGCCGGCCTGGAACACCACGAAGGCGAACTCGCCGCCCTGCGCCAGCAGCAGCGTGAACACCGGCCGCTCCTGGTAGGGCATGGCGGTCACGCGCGCCAGCGTCCAGATCACCAGTGCCTTGATGCCCAGGAAGCCCAGCAGCAGCGCCAGCATGCCCCAGGGCGTGCGCAGGATCACGCTGTCGGCCACCGCAGCCTCCGCTGCCGCCCTGCTCACCAACAGCGCCGATCCCGCGAAACCACCGGCACCGGCCAGGACAAGACCGGCAGCAAAAAGGTGGTGGCGTTCAAGAAGGCCATCATCGCCGCTGGCAGCCAGGCCGTGCGCCTGCCCTTCATGCCCGACGATCCGCGCGTGGTGGACTCCACCGGCGCACTGGCGCTGCAGGGCGTGCCCCAAAAGATGCTCATCGTCGGCGGCGGCATCATCGGCCTGGAAATGGGCACGGTGTACAGCACGCTGGGCGCCCGCCTGGACGTGGTGGAGATGATGGACGGCCTGATGCAGGGCGCGGACCGCGACCTCGTCAAGGTCTGGGAGAAGATGAACAAGCACCGCTTCGACAACATCCTGCTCAAGACCAAGACCGTGGGCGCCCAGGCCACGCCCGAAGGCATCCAGGTGCAGTTCGAGGGCCTGGACGGCACGAAGAGCGAAGGCACCTACGACCTGGTGCTGCAGGCCGTGGGCCGCACCCCCAACGGCAAGAAGATCGCTGCCGACAAGGCCGGCGTGTCTGTGACGGACCGCGGTTTCATCAACGTGGACATCCAGATGCGCACCAATGTGCCGCACATCTTCGCCATCGGCGACATCGTGGGCCAGCCCATGCTGGCGCACAAGGCGGTGCACGAGGCGCATGTGGCGGCGGAAGTGATCGCCGGCGAATTGCAGGGCAACAAGGAACTGGCCAGCGCCGCCTTCAACGCCCGCGTGATCCCCAGCGTGGCCTACACCGACCCCGAAGTGGCCTGGGTGGGCCTGACCGAAGACCAGGCCAAGCAGCAGGGCATCAAGGTCAAGAAGGGCCTGTTCCCCTGGGCGGCCTCGGGCCGCGCCATTGCCAACGGCCGCGACGAAGGCGTCACCAAGCTGCTGTTCGACGACAGCCCCGAAGCAGGATCAGGAGACGGCCATGCTGGCCGGGGCCACGGCAAGATCCTGGGCGGCGGCATGGTCGGCACGCATGCGGGCGACATGATCGGCGAGATCGCCCTGGCCATCGAGATGGGTGCGGACGCTGTCGACATCGGCAAGACCATCCACCCGCATCCGACGCTGGGCGAGAGCATCGGCATGGCGGCGGAAGTGGCGCATGGCAGCTGCACGGATGTGCCGCCTGCGCGCAAGTAAGTCCGCAGCCAAGCTACCCTGACAAGGCCCGAACTGGCGACGGTTCGGGCCTTGTGCTTTGCGTACCCAAACAATCGCCGCAGAATACTGTGCATTTGTAAGGGGTATCCATTTAGCTCCAGTGATGCCAGAATCACTGGATGGAAACCCAGATATTAGCGCCTTCTCCCGGCCAGGACTACCCCCGCACCTGGAACGAGTTTCTTGACTGGTTCGCCACCGAGCAGGCGTGTCTGGCCTTCCTTGAGCGGCTGCGCTGGCCCGATGGTTTTGTCTGTCCGCGCTGCACCCATGCAGGTGATGTGTACCGGGCCAGTCGCACCCGCCTGGTGTGCGGGGCATGCCAGTACCAAGGCTCGGTGACCTCGGGGACCATTTTCGACAAGACGCGCACGCCACTGCGCGTGTGGCTGGCTGCGGCTTGGTACCTGACCAACCAAAAGCAGGGCGTGAGCGCTCTGGGGCTGCAGCGCGTTCTGGGTCTGGGCAGCTACCAGACCGCCTGGGCCATGCTGCACCGGTTTCGACGCGCCATGGTTCGCCCAGGCAGGGACAGACTCAAGGGCCTTGTCGAGGTCGATGAGACCTACCTGGCCATCACCGATCGCAAAAACCCCATCACCGCCAACGGACGCAAAAGCAGCACCACCAAGGTGCTGGTCGCCATGGCCGTCGAGATCGTGCAGCCCAAGGGATTCGGGCGCATTCGGCTGCGCCGCATTGAGCGCGATTCGGCCGCCTGCGTCATACCCTTCGTGCAGGAGGTGATAGAGCCTGGAGCGCAGGTACGCACAGATGGCTCGGCTGCCTATCGGGCCTTGAAAGAGCTGGGATATGACCACCAACGCACCGTCATGCTTGGCTCAGGCATACCCGCCCATGTGTCCATGGCGGGAGTGCATCGGGTGGCCTCCCTGGTGCAGCGCTGGGTGTTGGGAACCCACCATGGATCGGTGCAACCCGAGCACCTGGATGCTTATCTCGATGAGTTCGTGTTTCGCTTCAACCGGCGCACCTCCAACTCACGAGGCATGCTGTTTTATCGCTTGCTGCAACAGGCTGTGGTGACGCCACCGGTCACTTACTCAGACGTTGTGGGACACAAGACAGCAGGCGTGCAATCGGGTACTATTACTGGATGAAAACCCAGTATCTGGGGTGCCACTGGAGCTAAATGGATACCCCTTGCATTTGTACAGTATTCATGTCAGCCACTTCCAAGCCCAAGCTCTACAACCCACGCCACCCCGAACGCACGCTGCTCTACCAAATGGTAGCCGAGCACTACGAGACCTGGCTAGAGTTGGCCAGCGCGGGTCAGTTCGACGGCCAGGGCGACCACCACACCCCCAAGCCCTTCGTGCGCAAAGCGTTTGCCAAGTATCTTGAGTGCGGCATCTTTGCCCATGGCTTTGCCCGCGCTCGCTGCGGCGACTGTGGGCACGACTACTTTGTAGCCTTCTCCTGCAAAGGCCGGGGAGTCTGCCCCTCGTGCACCACGCGGCGGATGGTGGAGACGGCGGCACACCTGAGCGACCACGTTTTCCCCCGCCTGCCGGTGCGCCAGTGGGTGCTCTCCGTGCCCAAGAGGTTGCGGTACTTCATGCAACGCGACGGAGCGGTGCTGAGCATGGTGCTGCGCATCTTTCTGCGGGTGATCGCACAAACTCTGCAGACCCACAGCCCCGGTGCGGCCCATATGGACAAGGCAGGCCTGCACATCGGTGCCATCGCCTTCATTCACCGATTCGGCTCCAGCCTCAATGAACACGTCCACTTCCACGTTTGTGTGGTGGACGGGGTGTTTGAGGAAGTGGAGGGCGAGGGCGATGCTGATGCGACCCCTCGAATCTCATCGCCGGGTGTCATCTTTCACGCGGCCACCGGCATCGATGCGGCTACCGTGGCCCCAGTGCAGACCACACTGCAAAAACGCATCCTGCGCGCCTTCGTTGCTCGGGGCCTGCTGGAGAACTGTGACGCCAAAGACATGCTGGGCTACAAACACAGCGGCTTCTCGGTGGACGCCGGTGTCTGCATCGAAGCCCACGACCGCGCTGCGCTGGAGCGGCTGCTGCGCTATTGCGCGCGTCCACCGTTTTCCATGGAGCGCCTACGCAAAGAGGGAAGCAAACTGGTGTACCGCTGTGCCAAACAGCGCAGCGAGCCCACCAGTGACAAGCGTGGTGCCAAGGCAGATGAGCTGCACCTCACACCGCTGGAACTGATCGACCGCATCGCCGCGCTGGTGCCACCGCCACGCACCCACCGGCACCGCTACTTTGGTGTGCTGGCACCAAACTCGCCGCTGAGAGCGGCGGTAACGGCGCTGGCTCAGCCTGCTGCGTCGCAACCAGCCACGGTGGAGACTGCACAACCTGGCGCGGGCGTACCTGGGGTGGCGGCGCCGGGCAACGCGGCCACACCCACACCCGAACCTGAAGCACGCCCGAAGCGAGCGGCGCATTACTTGTGGGCGGTGCTGATTGCCCGCATCTACGAGGCATTTCCGCTGCTGTGCCCCATGTGCGGTGGGCAGATGCGCATCATTGCCTTCATCACCCACAGCGCCGAAATCCGCCACATCCTGAACCACATCGGGGTGGAGTCTGCCCCCCCGCACATCACCCCGGCACGCGGGCCACCGCTGTGGGAGGGCTGCGACGCGCCGGTGGATGATGGTGCGCAAGGCGAGCCGGATTGGGATCTGGCAGCTCAACCCGACGAGGTAGACCAGCGCGTCAATTGGTGACCCAGTGAAGCGGCGGTATCCATCGCTGCGGGGAAGCAGCTGCGCGCGCGCCAGGCCCAAATGCATACTGCCTCCCAAGCTCTTGCCATTGAGCGGCAAGCGAGCGCTCAACCTTCCTTGGCCGAACGTGTTTCGAGGCCCAAAACTCGTGCCATACTTGGCCTCATGCGGTTGAATTTCCTATCCGTCCCACCTGCTGGCGAACCGGTCGCTTGCGGACCTGCTGCTGTTCGGCAGTTTCCTGATTTGGTCGCTGGCTTCGCTGGCGGCCGCCAGGCGCAGGGACCGCGCGGCCGCCACCCGCTACCCGGCCGGCACCATGGCCGGCACCCTGGGTGCGATCGTGGCAGGTGTCGTCGCCTGGGCCGCGTTCGCGTTCTGGCTGCATCAGCTGTGGCTGGGCGTGAGGCCATTCGGCTGACGTCACGCCTGCCGCCTGCTGCAGGCCGGGCTGTAGCGTTTCTTAACGAAGAATCAACTGTTCGTGGACTGAAAATCCATGGCAAGATAAAGCTCGCCTATGAGCCGGCATCCCGCACAAGTCTCCTGTCGGGCCGGTCGTCGGCACCTTTAACAAGACCGCGCGGCGCAGGCGGCGGAGCACAGGGACGCGGGCAAAGACCCGGCAGAAAATAACCTTTCAACTCTGGAGACAATCAATGAAATACCTCCTATCGGCAAGGCTGAAAAAGCCGCGGCACCTGTCCGCGCTTGCGCTTGCACTGCTGGCCGGATGCGGCAGCAGCGGCTCGGACAATGACAATGGAAACGGCGGCACGCCGGCGCTGGCATCGCTCCGGGTGAGCAGCGTGTCATCGCCGCAAGGCATGGCCAGCGGCGGCGACAGCCTGATACAGGTCAGCGATGCGGCAGGCGGCGCCGTCGACAACGTCGTGGTCCGGATGAATGGCCAGGACGTGACGGCAGCCTTCAAGAAAACACCGAACAGCGGCGCGCTGCTGGGCACGGTCACCGGCATGAGCAACGGCGAGAACAGGATCGAGGTGCTGGACGCGGCCAATCCGTCTGTAGTGCGGGCCAGCCTTACGCTGACCAACTATCCGCTGCAGGGGCCCATCCTCTACGCGCCGCAGGAGCAGCCTATCGCCTGCGAGACGCATAACTTCACGGTCTACCCGGGCGGCCCGAGGCTGTCGGCTGCGCCGGTGACGAATGCCGACTGCACGGTGCCCACCCGCGTCGACTGGGTCTATCACGACGCGAGCAAGGCCGGCACCGCGGTCTGGCAACGCTACGACCCGGCCAACCCGCCAGCCAGCGTCGAACAGACCACGCTGGCCGACGGCAGCCGGGTGCCCTACATCGTCCGCCTCGAGACCGGCGTGATCAACCGCGGCATCTACCAGACCGCAGTGCTGGGCGACCCGGTCGCCAATCCGAACCCGACCCCGCAAACGCCGGCAAAGTCCTGGAACGGCAAGCTGGTCTATCCGTTCGGCCAGAGCTGCGGCGGCGGCTGGTATGTGCAGGGCACGTCCATGGGCCCGGTCGGCGGTTCGACCGCGTCGGCCAATGGCACATCGGGCGACTTCAATGTGCTGAACGACCTGCCGCTCAGGAAAGGCTACGCAGTGGCGAACTCGACGCTGAATTTCTTCGGCCAGAACTGCAACCACATCATTTCGGCCGAGACCATGATGATGGTGAAGGAGCGGGTGGCGGAGACTTACGGCCCCATCCTCTACACGATGGGCTGGGGGAATTCGGGCTCGTCCATACAGCAGAGCATGATTGCCGATGTCTACCCGGGCCTCATCGACGGCTCGGTCATGTTCAACGGTTTCCCGGACAATACCAACATCGCCAGCCTCGAAGGCCGGCTGTTCTACAACTTCCAGCTCAACCACACGAAGGGCGGCACGACCGAAAACGGCACTTTTGCGCCGCTGCCCAACACGCTGTACGACCCGACCTACGACAATGCGACGGCGGCACGCCGCGCGGCCGATGCCAGCCTGCTCAACTGGAGCAACAGCGACATCGCCGCGGTGTCCGGCTTCACCACCTATCACAGCGTGCGCCAGCAGGCCAGCTTCTGGGCCGGACGCCTGGACTCGGTGCTGCGCACGCCGAATGCCGGCGACCGCGACAACGTGATGGCCGGCGCCGGCAACAGCTCGGTGTTCAGGGCGATCATCGGCAACGAGAGGAAATACAGCCCGGCCAATGCGGTGGCCAGCGCGCCCATGGGCACCATCCCGACGGCAGGCTACACGCCGCCGCCGGTCAGCCCGCTGCAACCGAACCCGACCGGCCTGCGGCCCAACGTCGCCGACCATAACAAGAACACGCTGGGGATCGACCCTGCCACCGGTTTTGGGCGCAGCTACAGTGCCAACGTCGGGGTCCAGTACGGGCTGAATGCGCTCAACAGCGGCCAGGTCAGCATGGCGCAGTTCATCAACCTGAACGACAAGATAGGCGGCGTCGACATCGACGGCAACCATACCGCGGCGCGCATCCAGCCCGACGTGGAAGGCCTGAAGAATGCCTATCGTTCCGGCATGATCATGTATGGCGGCGGCGGGCTGGCCCAGACCGCGATACTCAATATGGACGGTCTCAACAACGAGGCCACCGGCGCCGGCGACCTGCACCTGAAGTTTTTCCACTACATGGTGCGGGCGCGGCTGAAAGCGGCCAACGGCCACTTCGACAACCACGTGATGTGGAATGGCCAGGCCAATGTCGCGGCCTTCGTGCAGGACCCGCATGCCCACGCGGCCAGCCCGGTCCTGCCGCCGCGCCCGGCCTACAGCGGCCGGCGCGAGATCGTGCTGGAGAAAGCGTTCGACAGCATGGACCGCTGGCTGACCGCGACGGTCAACGACAAGACTTCGGCCAGCCGCGCGGCCGCGGTGGTGCGCAACAAGCCGGCCGACCTGGTCGACGGCTGCTTCGGCGCCAGCACGCCGGGCGCGACGAACGATTTCATCGTCGAGCCGCAGACCTTCGGCGGCTTCAACACGGTGTTCCTGAAAGGGAACGGGACGGCGCAGCCGGCCGGCACGGTGAGCACCGGCGCCACGCCGTCGCGCTGCAATGCGATGTTCCCGGCCTCGTCCTATCCCCGCTTCGAAGCCGGCGAACCGTTGACGGGCAGGGTGGTGCAATGCCAGCTGAAGCCGGTCAGCCCAGCCGACTACGCAGGCTATGCGGCGCTCAATCCGGGCTGGACCGGCGCCACCCGCGACGCCGACCTGGCCAGGCTGCAGCAGGTGTTCGCAAGCGGTGTCTGCGACTACAGCAAGCCGGGCCTGGCCGAGCAACCGCTGGCCGGCACCTGGCTCAGGGTCACGGGACCGGGGCAGCTGGTGGCGGGACAGCCGCTGCAGAAGTAAGCGGGTAAGGCAAGCGGATGCGCCGGCCGGGCCGGCGCATACCTTGTCGCACGCTGCCGGGCGCCGGACAGTGGCAGCAAAGGTTACACAGCCTTCCTTCGCTTGCAAGCAAAGCATGGGATGCGCCGGTTTGCGATGATGGAGTCCCACGCATTTTTTCCAGGCAGGACTATGGCGCAGCATTCCAAGCTACAGGTCTTTCTCGACCTGGACGGCGTTTTCGCCGATTTCGACGCGCGCGTGAAGCGGCTCACCGGCAAGCATCCGGACCAGCTCGACCGCAATCATCTATGGAAGTCGATCAACCGCGACAAGCGCTTTTTTGCGGAGCTGGAACTGATCGAAGGCTGCATGCAGTTATGGGAGGCGACGCGCGACCTTGAACCGGTATTCCTGACCGGCGCGCCGTCGTCACGCATCTTCCAGGAACAGAAACGCGAATGGGTAGCGCGCATTTTCGGACCGGAGTTCACGGTGCACGTGGTGCCGAAGCGACTGAAGCAGGACTACAGCGGCCCGGGCAAGGTGCTGATCGACGACACGCCGGCCAATATCGAGCAATGGGAATCGCGCGGCGGGCACGGCATCCTGCATACCGGGGACCATGCGTCCACGGTGCGGGCATTGCAGGAGCTGGCGGCGCTCTACCTCGAACAGGAAGGCAGCACGGGTTCCTGACGCTGCCGGCGCAATCCGGCGCCAGCCGAAATCTCCCATTCTTGTCCTGCGGCAGCTAAAATCATGCCCGGTCAACACTTCGAAAGAGACTGCGGTGCAGGGAATCAAGAGAAAGCTGGTGTACGTCACGGTCTTCGAGGCGATCGCCATATCGGTCTGCACCGTCGGTTTTGCAGTGCTGTCCGGCAAAAGCCTGGCCCATGCCGGCGCATTGTCGGTCGTGACATCGGCCATCGCCATCCTGTGGAATTTTCTTTTCACGAATCTGTTCGAGGCATGGGAAGCGCGGCAGTTGACACGCGGCCGCAGCGTCGGGCGCCGCGTCGCCCATGCGGTGTGCTTCGAGTCTGGGCTGCTGCTGATCATTGTTCCGCTGACCGCGGCATGGCTCGACATCACGCTCACCAGCGCGCTGGTGCTCAATATCGGCCTCGCCGGGTTTTTCCTGGTGTATACCTTTGCGTTCAACTGGAGTTTCGACCGGCTCTTCGGCCTGCCCGCATCCGCCCGGAAATGAGCCGAGGGCAAGTCCATGCTCGTCGAAAAAAAGCAAACCGGTGGCCCGGTCACGGCGCCTAGTACAATCTCCGCTTCATAAATACGTGAACCAGTGAGAAACCGCGTGGTTCCTTCGTAGTGGACATATTGATTATACCAGCGGGATCAACCGTTTTTTGAACTGAATTTTGAACCGGGTTTGCAACCGGGTTTTCAACCGAATTTTCAACCATGCCGCAGCCCCCTCAACAACGCCATCCCCACACGGGTGATGAACATCAACACGAATCCCAGCGCCAGCGCTTGCAGCAACAGAATGGCCGTGCGCGGGCTGCTCGGCCGGTCGGTCGGCACCGGTTGCGCAATGATCGACAGGTACCGCTGCAAGCGCAGTGCATCCGTCATGGCCTGCTGATACGACTGCTGCGCCAAGGTCAGGTTCGAATCGGCGAAGGCCTGGGTATTTCTCAGCGCCTCGTAGGACTTGAGCTGCTTGGCTTCGGTGTTGCCCTGGCCGCTCAGGCGACGGCGCACCGACTCGATCCGCTTCTTCAAGGCCACCACCTGCATCTGGGCGGGCTTCAGCATGAAATGGTCTTTGTTGCCCAGCGCGCGGATCTTGTCCAGATTGATCTGCGCGCTGCTCAACTCGGTCTCAAGCTGGCTGGACAGGTTCAGCAGCATCGACACCGTGGCGGTCGGGTCGATATTGCCGTGCGTGGTGCGCCACGCCGTCAGCGCCTCGCGAGCGGCAAGCGCCTTTTGCTCGGCCAGCCGGACCGATTCTTCGCTGACCTTGAGCTTGTCGGCCACGCCTTTCTTGTTCATCGAACTGACGAATTCCTCGGCCAGCCCGATCAGCGCGCGGGACAAGGTGGCGGCGTCGTCGGGTGAATACGCGCTGACGCGCAAGACGTCGATCTGCTCAAGCGCATTGAACGACACGTGCACCGCCCGTTGATAGGCACGGTAAAGATCATCATTGCTTGAGTCTTCGGAAAGATGGTTCAGCTGGCCGCGGCCCGGTGGCTCAGCGGGCGCCGCTGATGTCCATGTCCTGCAGCTGGATGAAGCGCGTGCCCTTGCCCAGCTTGTAGCCCCACCAGATCGCCAGGAACAGCGGGATGCCGATGTAGGTGGCGATCACGCCGGTCCAGTCGATGGTCTCGGCCAGGAAGGCCTGGTAGTTCTGGCCCAGGGTGATGATCAGGCACAGCGCGAACGCGAAGATGGGCCCGATGGGGAAGGCCGCGGCGCGGTAGGGCAGCTGGTGCGTGTCAAAGCCCTGCACCTCGCAGGCGCGGCGGAAGCGGTAGTGGCTGATGGCAATCCCCAGCCAGGCGATGAAGCCGCACATGCCTGACAGGTTCAGCAGCCAGATGTAGACCGACTCGGGGCTGAACACATTGGTGAAGAAGCACAGGGCCGCGATCACGGTGGTGGCGATCAGCGCCATGATGGGCACGCCGCGCGCATTCACGCGGGCGAAGATCTTGGGCGCCATGTTCTGCTGCGCCAGGGCGTACAGCATGCGCGTGGAGGCGTACATGCCGGAGTTGCCGGCCGACAGCACCGAGGTCAGCACCACGGCATTCATCACCGCCGCCGCGCCCAGCAGGCCGGCGTGCTCGAACACCAGGGTGAAGGGGCTGACGCTGATGTCGCCCAGGTCGTTGCGCAGCAGCTGCGGGTCGGTGTAGGGGATCAGTAGGCCGATGATCAGGATGGAGAAGACGTAGAACAGCAGGATGCGCCAGAACACCTTGCGCACTGCGCGGGGCACGTTCTGGGCGGGGTTCTCGGACTCGCCGGCGGCAATGCCGATCAGCTCCGTGCCCTGGAAGGAGAAGCCCACGATCATGGCCACGCCGATCAGCGCCGCAAAACCACCGGCAAACGGCGCGTCACCGGCCGTGAAGTTGGCGATGTTGCCCCACAGGCCGTCGGGGGCGCCGCCGGTCAGGATGCCGAAGACCATCAGCAGGCCCACGCCGATGAAGACCAGCACGGTCACCACCTTGATGGCGGCAAACCAGAACTCGGATTCGCCGAAGCCCTTGGACGACAGCGAGTTCAGGCCGAACATCAGCGCCAGGAAGATTGCGCTCCACAGCAGGCCGTTGACGCCGGGGAACCAGTAGGCCATCACCAGCTGCGCGGCCACCAGGTCCACGGCAATCGTCACCGCCCAGTTGTACCAGTAGTTCCAGCCCAGGGCGAAGCCGAAGCATCCAGATGCGCACCAACGTGCCGCACATCTTCGCCATCGGCGACATCGTGGGCCAGCCCATGCTGGCGCACAAGGCGGTGCACGAGGCGCACGTGGCGGCCGAGGTCATCGCCGGCGAACTGCAGGGCAACAAGGAACTGGCAAGCGCCGCCTTCAACGCCCGCGTGATCCCGAGCGTGGCCTATACCGACCCCGAAGTGGCCTGGGTGGGCCTGACCGAGGACCAGGCCAAGGCGCAGGGCATCAAGGTCAAGAAAGGCCTGTTCCCCGGGGTCTCCTCGTTTTCAGTGCAATAAGTGACGGTACGAAAAGCTAGCACTGGCGCGGAGGTG
>NZ_JBKDTZ010000300.1:0-26556 GCF_046339755.1 Acidovorax sp.
GCAAACTTCTTTCTTCGAACCACCCAGACTTCCCAACAGGGTCCTCCGTGCAGCGAAGCCCTCGACTATAGCACTGTTTTGAGGGGCTCCGCAACAACCAGGCAGACAAGTGAGATCAGCGTGCCGGCGATGCCAGCGCCGCCTCCAGTGCATCGATGAACAGCGCCGCCACGTCGCAGCCGGTCTGGTCGAAGATCTCCTGGAAGCAGGTGGGGCTGGTGACGTTGATCTCGGTGACGCAGTCACCGATCACATCCACGCCGGCCAGCAGCAGGCCGCGCTCCAGCAGGATGGGGCCGAGGGCGTTGCCGATCTCCCAGTCGCGCTCGGACAGGGGCCGGGCCACGCCCTTGCCGCCGGCCGCCAGGTTGCCGCGCACTTCCGTGCCTTGGGGAATGCGCGCCAGGCAGTAAGGCACAGGCTTGCCGCCGATGATGAGCACGCGCTTGTCACCCTCGACGATCTGGGGCAGGAATTTCTGCACCATCACGCTCTCGGCACCGTCCTTGTTCAGCGTCTCGATGATGCTGCCCAGGTTCAGACCGTCCGGTCCCACGCGGAAGATGCCCATGCCGCCCATGCCGTCCAGGGGCTTCAAGATGATGTCCTTGTGCTCGGCGTGGAAGCTGCGGATGTCGGCCGGGTCGCGCGTGACCAGGGTGGGGCCGATGAACTGGGGGAATTCCATGATCGCCAGCTTCTCCGGGTGGTCGCGCAGCGCCCGGGGCTTGTTGAACACGCGCGCGCCGTCGCGCTCGGCCTGCTCCAGCATGTGGGTGGCGTAGAAGTACTCGCTGTCGAAAGGCGGGTCCTTGCGCATCAGCACCGCGCCAAAGTCGGCCAACACGGCCGTGCGCGCGGGCGCCTCGGTGTACCAGGTCTCGGGGTGGCCGGTAAGCACGATGTCTGTCACGCGTGCGGTGACCTTGCCACCACGCTGCCAGCTCACGTCCTGCGGGCCGCACACGGTGATGCTGTGGCCACGGCGCTGGGCCTCGCGCATCATGGCGAAGGTGGTGTCCTTGTAGATCTTGAAGCTGGCCAGCGGATCGGCGATGAAGAGGATTTGCATGGGCTTGGAAGATGGAGGTAATGAGAAAGGCAACACCCTGGGTCACGGTACGGCCCCTGCATATATAGAGAGATAGCCGTCAGCCGCCCTGGGCGCGCGTACGCCCGTACTGTTGCACAAATAGCGCAAGGCTGCCTGCGACCACGCCCCAGAAGGCGGAGCCCACGCCCGCCACCACCACGCCGCTGAGCGTAACCAGGAAGGTGATGAGGGCCGCCTCGCGGTGCCCGTCCTCGCGCAAGGCGGTCGCCAGACCATTGCCGATGGTGCCCAGCAAGGCCAGCCCGGCGATGGCAGCGATCAATTCCTTGGGGAAGGCGGTGAGCAGGCCGGTGATCACCGCGCCGAAGATGCCGATCACCACATAGATGGCGCCGCAGGACACGGCGGCCGCGTAGCGGCGCGCCCGGTCTTCATGCGCCTCCGGCCCCATGCACATGGCGGCCGTGATGGCGCTGAAGTTGAGGGCAAAGGCCCCGAACGGCGCCAGAACCAGGGTGACCAGGCCCGTGAGCGTGAGCAGGCGCGAGACCGGCAGCGGGTAGCCCGAGGCGCGGATCACAGCCACACCCGGCAGATTCTGCGAGGCCATGGTCACCACGAACAGGGGGATGGCCAGGCTCACCAGGGCCGCCAGGCTGAACTGCGGCGTGGTCCAGACCGGCACGGCCAGCGAGAAGTGCACGGCCGACCAGGCCATCTGCCCGCGCAGCGCCACCCAGGCAATACCCACCGCCAGCGTGAGCTCCACGGCATAGCGCGGCAGCTGGCGGCGGCCCACCAGGTAGCAACCCAGCATCAGCAGCACCAGGGGCAAGGCCGTCTGCGCTGCCGTGAAGGCCTGGATGCCGAAACGCGCCAGCACGCCTGCCAGCAGCGCGGCTGCGATCTCCATGGGGATGCGGTTCATGATGCGCTCGAACCAGCCGGTGACGCCGCACAGCGTGATCAGCACCGCGCTGACCATGAAGGCGCCGATGGCCTCTCCCATGCTGAAGCCGCCGGCCAGCCCCGCCGTGGCCAGCACGGCTGCGCCGGGTGTGGACCAGGCGACCATGACCGGCATGCGCAGGATGAGCGATGGCACCAGGGAGCACAGGCCCATGCCCAGGCCCAGCGCCCACATCCAGGAAGTGATTTGCTCCGGCGTGGCATGGAAAGCCTGGGCTGCCTGGAAGACGATGGCCACCGAGCTGGTGAAGCCCACCAGCACCGCAACGAAGCCCGCGGTGAAGGCCGACAGGCTCAGATCCTTGAAAAACTGCATGGGCGGGATTCTGCCCGTTGCACCGCGGCGGTGCACGATGGGGTCTATCGAAGCCCCGCCCCGAATCAAATCTCGATTTTGGAGCCGAGCTCCACCACCGCGTTATTCGGCAGGTGCAGGAAGTCGGCAGCACCGCTGGCGTTGTGGTGCATCTGCGCAAACAGCTTTTCGCGCCAGGGCGCCATGCCGCTGCCGATGGTGGGCACCACCGTGTCGCGTGAGAGGAAGTAGCTGGTGGTCATGGGCTCCATGCCGCAACCGCGGCCGCGCAGCTGCTCCAGCGCACGCGGCAGGTCCGGGTCGTTCTTGAAGCCGTAGTGCACCACCACCTGCCAGCAGTCGTGGCCCAGGGCATCGACCTGCAGGCGCTTGTCCATGCCGATCCAGGGCACTTCATGGCTCTTCACCGTGACGAACAGGTTCTGCTCGTGCAGCACCTTGTTGTGCTTGAGGTTGTGCAGCAGCGCGTTGGGCACGACCCCCGTCTCGGCCGTGAGGAACACGGCCGTGCCGTCCACGCGCGTGGGTGGGCTGATGAACACCGACTCCAGGAAGTCCTTGAGGTCGATGGCATCGGCGCGCAGCTTGTCGTTGACCAGGTGGCGCCCCTGCTTCCAGGTCATCATCAAGGTGAAAACGACGCCGCCGATCATCAGCGGGAACCAGCCGCCGGCAAACAGCTTGAGCAGGTTGGAAGCGAAGAAGGCCAGGTCGACCACGAAGAAGCAGCCCGTGGCCGCCACGCACAGCGCGAGCGGGTCGCCCCAGCCGTAGCGGATCACGAAGAAGGTCAGCGTGGTGGTGATCAGCATGTCCAGCGTCACGGCGATGCCATAGGCGGCCGCCAGGTTGCTCGACGAGCGGAACATCACCACCGCGAGCACGATGGCCACGAACAGGCCCCAGTTGACGAGCGGCATGTAGATCTGGCCGGTGTCGCGCACGCTGGTGTGCTGGATGTTCAGGCGCGGCAGGTAGCCGAGCTGGATGGCCTGCTTGGTCACGCTGAAGGCGCCGGTGATCAGCGCCTGCGAGGCGATCACCGTGGCCAGGGTGGCCAGCACCACCAGGGGCAGCAACGCCCAGCCGGGGGCCATCATGAAAAACGGGTTCTTCACCGCTTCGGGCTCGGCCAGCAGCAGGGCGCCCTGCCCGAAGTAGTTGAGGACCAGCGCCGGCATGGCCACGCAGAACCAGGCCAGGCGGATGGGCCGCTTGCCGAAGTGCCCGAGGTCGGCGTACAGGGCCTCGGCGCCGGTCACGCACAGCACCACGGCGCCCAGGATGATGAAGCTGGTGCCCGGGTTGGCAAACATGAAGCCGAGCGCATAGTGCGGGCTCATGGCCCAGAGGATCTCGGGGTGGGTGACGATGTGCGAAACCCCCAATACCGCCAGGGTGGCAAACCACACCAGGGTGATAGGCCCGAAAAACTTGCCGATGCCGCTGGTGCCGCGCTTTTGCACCAGAAACAGGCAGAACAGCACCACCAGGGTCAGCGGAATCACATACTGCTTGAAGTGCGGCGAAACCACCTCCAGGCCCTCCACCGCCGACAGCACCGAGATCGCCGGGGTGATGACCCCGTCGCCATAGAACAGCGAGGTACCGAAGATGCCCACGCCCAGCAGCAGGCCGCGCAGGCGGGGCTTGTCCTTCACGGCCTGGGAGGCCAGGGCCAGCATGGCGATCAGGCCGCCCTCGCCGTTGTTGTCGGCACGCAGCACCAGCACCACGTACTTGAGGGAGACGATGACCGTGAGCGTCCAGAACAGGATGGACAGGATGCCGTAGATGTTGTCCTGGGTGAAAGGCACATGGCCCGACCCGAACACCTCCTTGACCGCATACAGCACGCTGGTGCCGATATCACCGTAGACAACACCGATGGCGCCCAGCGTGAGCGCTGCGAGCGAGGATTTGGAGCTTTGCACTGACCGCACCCGGCGCACTGGGGGTCTGCCGGGGTTCCGTTACTTTTGGGAACGCTATTGTGCTCCTGTGCTGGTGCAGCAGCGCACCAGCCCGGGGCATGTTGCAGCGCAGCAACTGCCCTCTGGCGCCCCGTCTGCAGACGTGGCAGGCGGGGCCAGGGGTCCTTTCGCGGTTTTCGTCGCTTTAGGGAGAAAACCTCAGTCGTAGACTTCGGCGTCGGGGTTGGTGGCTTCGAGCTCGTAGCTGGCAGCCAGCATGGCCAGGCGTGCGACCACACCGTACATGTAGAAGCGGTTGGGCGCGCTCACACCCGGGCGCATGCCTGGCTGGGGCATGTGCGTGCTGTGCTCGAAGGCCAGGGGCACGAAGCTCGCGCCCGGGGCGTTCAGGTTCTCGTCGGTGCCGCGTTCGGCGTGCATGCGGTAGAAACCGCCGACCACGTAGCGGTCCATCATGTAGACCACGGGCTCGGCCACGGCATCATTCACGCGCTCCTGGGTGAGCACGCCTTCCTGGATGATCACGTCGTTGACCACCTGGCCATCCTTGATGATGGCCATCTTGTTGCGCGTCTTGCGGTTGATCGCGTCGAGCTCCTTGGCATCGCGCACGGTCATGATGCCCATGCCGTAGGTGCCATTGTTGGCCTTGACGATCACGAAGGGCTTTTCGTTGATGCCGTATTCCTTGTACTTGCGGCGCACCTTGGTGAGCAGCGCGTCCACATTGGTCTGCAGGTTCTCCATGCCCGCGCCTTCGGCGAAATCGACGTCGCCGCACTGGCTGAACATGGGGTTCACGAGCCATGGGTCGATGCCCAGCATCTTGCCGAAGCGCTTGGCCACTTCTTCGTAATTCTTGAAGTGGGTGCTCTTCTTGCGCACGCTCCAGCCCGCGTGCAGGGGCGGCAGCAGGTACTGCTCGTGGATGTCTTCCAGGATGCCGGGCGCGCCCGCGGTAAGGTCGTTGTTGAGCAAGATGGTGCAGGGATCGAAATCCTTGAGCCCGAGGCGGCGCTTGTTGCGCACCACGGGCTCCAGCGTCACCGTGTCACCGTTGGGCAGCTCGATCAGGGTGGGCTTCTTGATCTCGGGGCTGATGGAGCCCACACGCACGTTCAGGCCCGCCATGTTGAAGATGCGCTGCAGCTGCACCACATTCGACAGGTAGAAGGTGTTGCGCGTGTGGTTCTCGGGAATGATCAGCAGGTTGCGCGCTTCGGGGCAGATCTTCTCGATGGCGGCCATCGCGGCCTGCACGGCCAGGGGCAGCATTTCCTTGGTCAGGTTGTTCCAGCCGCCCGGGAACAGGTTGGTGTCCACTGGGGCCAGCTTGAAGCCGGCGTTGCGGATGTCCACCGAGGTGTAGAACGGCGGCGTGTGCTCCATCCACTCCAGCCGGAACCAGCGCTCGATGGCGGGCATGGAGTCGAGCACGCGCTGCTCAAGTTCGTTGATCGGCCCGGTCAGGGCCGTGATGAGGTGCGGAACCATGGAAAACCTTACGTGGAGGCGGGTCTATTGCGGTGGCGAGCCATTGTAGGGTGGGGGCGTGACCAATTGTTCGCAAGCCCGGCGGGCCGCTTTCTTTCAGCGCCGCCAGAACGAAGGGGTCAGCAAGGCCATGAAACTCAGGATTTCCAAGCGCCCGAGCAACATGGCCAGGGAGCAGACCCAGATCTGGAAATCCGTCAGGCCCGCGAAATTGGTGGCTGGGCCCACGCTCCCCAGGCCCGGTCCGGCACAGTTGACACTGGCCAGCACGGCGGAGAAAGCCGTCACCGGATCCAGATCGGTCAGCAAGAGCAGCATGCTCAGGCCGAAGACCGTGCCACCATAGACCAGCATGAAGGCCAACACGGCGAAGATCACGCGGTTGTCCACGACACCACCGCCCAGGCACAAGGGCTGCACGGCGCGCGGGTGCACCAGGCGGTTCATCTCACGGCGCGCCTGCTTGACCAGGATGAGCATGCGCACCATCTTGATGCCGCCGCCGGTCGAGCCCGCACTCGTGGCCACGCCGGAGAGCAGCAGCATGAACACCGGCGCAAACACCGGCCAGGCCAGGTAGTCCACCGTGGCGTAGCCGGTCGTGGTGGCCAGGGATATGGTGTTGAACATGCCGTGGCGCAGTGCATCGAGCGGCGCATACACCCCTTTGGCCCACAGCAGCAGCGAGATCACCAGGCCGCCGCCCACCAACGCGAACAGCGTGGCACGCAGTTCCGGGTCCCTCCAGAAACCACCCCAATGTCCCTTGCGGAAGGCCACGAAGTACAGCGCGAAATTGCAGCTGGCAACCAGCATGAAGAAGATGCAGATGGCTTCCAGCAGCGGCGACTGGAAATGTCCGAAGCTCGCGTCATAGGACGATAGTCCCCCCAGGCTCACCGTGGTGAACATGTGCATCAGGGCGTCCAGCGGCTTCATGCCGCCCAGCCAATAGGCCAAGCCGCATGCCACGGAGAACAGTGCGTACACGCCCCACAGCCCCTTGGCCGTCCCGGTCATGCGCGGCGTGAGCTTGGAATCCTTGAGTGGGCCGGCCGCCTCGGCCTTGAACAGCTGGCTGCCGCCCACGCCCAGCAGGGGCAGCACGGCCACCGCCAGGATCAGGATGCCCATGCCGCCCATCCACTGCAGGAAGGTGCGCCACACATTGAGGGACACTGGCAGCGTATCGAGCCCGGCGAGCACCGTGGAGCCGCTCGTCGTCAGGCCCGAGACCGCCTCGAAATAGGCATGCGTGAAGGACATGGACCGGCCGATGTGGTGCCCGGCCAGCAGCAGGGGAATGCACGCAAAGAGCGGCAGCGCCAGCCAGACCAGGGTCACCAGCATGACCCCGTGGCGCGGCTGCAGCTCCTGCCGGAACAGGCGCAGGCGCCACCACAGCCAGGCGCCCACCGCAAAGGTGGCGCCCATGGCCTGGGGGTAGACATGCCAGATGCCGTCGCGCGTCCACAACGACACGGCCAGCGGCAGGCCCATGGCCAGCGAGAAGATCCTCGCCAGCATGCCGAGCACGCGCAGGACGGGGAACAGGTCCACCATGGCCGCAGGCGGTCAGAAGAAGGTGGCGCTCACGCGGAAGAGCTTTTCCACGTCGCGCACCAGCCGCTTGTTGGGCAGGAAGAACACCACGTGGTCATTGCTCTCGATCACCGTGGAGCTGCGCGGGATGATGACCTCGGGCTCGCGCAGGTCCTCGGGCGCCACGTCGGGTGAATCGGGCAGGCCGCGCACGATCAGGCCCATGTGCACCTCGGCGGGCAACTGCAGCTCGCCGACCTTGCGGCCCACCACGCGCGAACTCTTGCGGTCGCCGCGGGCCACGATCTCCAGCGCCTCGGCCACGCCGCGGCGCAGGCTGTGCACGGCCTGCACATCGCCCTGGCGCACATAGGCCAACAGCTCGCCGAGCATGGCCTGCGCGGGCGACAGCGCAATGTCGATCTGCGTGCCGTGCATCAGGTCGGCATAGCTGCGCCGGTTGATGAGCGACAGCACGCGGCGCGCACCCATGCGCTTGGCCAGCAAGCAGGACATGATGTTGTTCTCGTCGTCGTCGGTGAGCGCCAGGAAGAGATCGATATCCTCGATGTTCTCGTCCCCGAGCAGGTCCTCATCGGTGGCATCGCCGTGCAGCACCAGCATGTCGGCCGGCAGCAACGCGGCCAGCTCGGTGCAGCGCTGCGCATCGCCCTCGACGATCTTGACGCGAAAGCGCCCACCCAGCTTGGCCAGCTGGCGCGCCAGGCGCAGGCCCACGCGACCGCCGCCCGCGATCATGATGCGCCGCACCGACTGCACGCCCGCGGCGCCACGCCGGTGCAGCGCCGCCAGCACGTGGGCGATGTGGCCGCTGGCCGCGAGCACGAAGACCTCGTCGCCCGGTTCGATGCGCGTGTTGCCATCGCAGGCCACGAAACGGTCGGGCTCGTCGGGAAAACGCCGGTAGATGGCAACGATGCGCACCGCCACATCGGGGGCGCCCGCGCGCAGTTCGGCAATGGTGCGGCCCACCATGGGCGCCCCGAGCCGCGCGCGCACCGAGGCCAGGCAGGCCCGGCCGCCGGCGAACTCGCGCACCTGCATGGCCTCGGGGTATTCGATGAGCTTGCCGATGTAGCGCGTGAGCGATTCCTCGGGGCAGATGATGCGGTCCACCGCAAAGCCCTCGGGGCCCAGCAGCCGCTCGTCGTTGTCGAAGCCCGTGGAGCGCACGCGCGCGATGCGCGTGGGCACGCTGAACAGCACCTGCGCGATCTTGCAGCACACCAGGTTGGTTTCGTCCTGTGCGGCGCAGGCGATCAGCAGGTCGGTGTCGTGCGCGCCGGCCTCGGCCAGCACTGCGGGGTCGATGCCGCTGCCCACCACGCCGCGCAGGTCGAAGCGCGACTCCAGGTCGCGCAGGCGCTCGGCATCGGTGTCGATGACGGTGATGTCGTTGCGCTCGGAGACCAAGCTCTCGGCCACGCTGTGGCCGACACGGCCGGCACCCAGGATGATGATTTTCACGGGGAGATAGTCGGTGGGGATGGCGTGCGCGTCAAGCCGGCCGCCATGCGGCCAGCGCCATCAGCCGCGCACCTCGCCTTCGCCCAACACCACGTACTTGAGCGAGGTCAAACCTTCGATGCCCACAGGGCCACGGGCATGGAACTTGTCGGTGCTGATGCCGATCTCGGCCCCCAGCCCGTACTCGAAGCCGTCGGCAAAGCGCGTGCTGGCATTGACCATGACGCTGGCCGAATCCACCTCGCGCAGGAAGCGTTGGGCATGCACATGGTCGGTGGTGAGGATGGCGTCGGTATGGTGCGACGAGTAGTGGTTGATGTGGGCGATGGCCTCGTCCACGCCGGCCACCAGCTTGATGCTGATGATGGGCGCAAGGTATTCCTCGGACCAGTCCTGCTCGGTGGCGTCCACCAGTTTCGCGCCGGCCACCGGGGCCAGCAGCGCGCGGCTTTCGGGGCACACGCGCATCTCCACGCCCTTGGCGGCATAGACGGCGCCGATCAGGGGCAGGAAATCGGCCGCCACGCCGCGCGCGACCAGCAGGCCCTCGCTGGCATTGCAGGGGCTGTACTTCTGGGTCTTGGCGTTGTCGGCCACCTTGACGGCCATGGCCACATCGCAGGGGTCGTCCACATAGGTGTGGCAGTTGCCGTCCAGGTGCTTGATCACGGGCACCTTGGCATCGCGGCTGATGCGCTCGATCAGGCCTTTGCCGCCGCGCGGGATGATCACGTCCACGAACTGCGGCATGGCGATGAGCTGGCCCACGGCCTCGCGGTCGGTGGTCTGCACCAGCTGCACCGCGTCCTCGGGCAAACCGGCCTCGGCCAGCGCCAGCTGCACCAGGCGCGCCAGGGCCTTGTTGGAGTCGATGGCCTCCGAGCCGCCGCGCAGGATGCAGGCATTGCCGCTCTTGATGGACAGGCTGGCGGCCTCGATGGTCACGTTGGGCCGGCTCTCGTAGATCATGCCGAACACGCCGATGGGCACGCGCATCTGGCCCACGCGTATGCCGCTGGGCTGCTGCTTCATGCCGATGATCTCGCCGATCACATCGGCCATGGCGGCCAGTTGCTCGCAGCCTTCGGCGCAGGTTTCGAGCACCTTGGGGGTGAGCTTGAGCCGGTCGACCAGGGGCTCGGCCAGGCCGGCGGCACGGGCACGCTCCAGGTCGCGGGCATTGTCCACCTGCAGTGCGGCGGTGTGCTCGCGCAGCAGGCGCGCCAGGGCGCGCAGCGCCTTGTTCTTGATGGCGGCGGGCGCCTTCGCCATGAGGGCGGAGGCGGCCTTGGCCTGGGATCCGAGGGTGTGCGTGTATTCAGCCACGTTGAGCGCGTTCATGGCCCCGATTCTCGCAGAAGCGCCCTCCCCCTGCGCGCCAGGGGGAGCGCATGGGGGGCCATGGGCCGATGCGCGTACCCAAGCCCCTGCGCAGCCCTCAGTTCAGCGTGTGCACGACCTTGTAACGGCCTGCCCTGATCATCTCCGCCGCGGCCGAGGCATCGTCGCCCACGCCGTAGCCCACCACCAGTTGCACGCCCTCCAGCCCGCTGAAGTTCAGGCCCGAGGCAATGCGCACCGGCACCGTGCGCGGCAGCGGACCACCCAGGTACGCCGGAATGGCCCCACCAGTGTAGACAGACCATCCATTCGGCCCGAGGAAGAGCGCGGTCGAGCCGGCCAGCGCGGCCACGTAGACCCGGCCCGTCTTGCCGCGGTGCAGCGGAGAGACCGTGGCGCCCACGTCCACCGTCACATTGCTCAGCGGGCCGGTCTGCCCGCCGGCAAAGGTGCCGCTGGCCTCGCCCACCCGGCCGGCATCAAAGGCTGCGCCATTGCCACCCATCACGCGCACCGGGGCCGTGGTCTTGTCGGTGCCGCCCAGGTTGGTGCCCTTGCCCCAGATCCAGACGCTGCCGTCGGTGCCGATGGCGCCCGAGATGGCCGAGCCTGCGGCCGCGGCGACCACAGGCGGCAGGCCTGCAATACGGGCGATCTTGGGCACTTCGGTGCTGGGGTTCACCAGGGTGCCGTCGCCCAGTTGGCCGGCAGCATTGACGCCGCAGGCGTGCACGGCACCGTCGGCATCGACGAACAGGGTGTGGCCATCGCCCGGCTCGATCTGCTGGATGCGCGACAGGCCCGCGATGGGGGAGATGTCGATCAGGGCGAAGCCGCCATTCTGGATGCCCTTTTGGCCGCAGTAGGTGGCGTTGGTCGATGCCTGGCCCCAGACGGCGACGCTGCCGTCGCCCTTCAAGGCGTAGTACTGGCCCGCGATGTTCATGGAAGTGGCAGCCACGGCCTGCACGCTGCCCAGGGCGTCGATCACGACGGGCGCGGTGGCGGTGCCGGCCACGGGTGCCAGGGCCTTGTTGCCGTTGGAGCCCCAGGCCAGGACTTTGCCGTCCTGGCGCAGGGCCAGGGCGGCCGCGTCGGAGGCGCTCACGGCGATGGCGCCCTGGGCGCCGGCCACCAGGCGGGGCACGGGGTTGCCGCCGGGGCTGGTCTGGCCGGTGCCCAGCAGGGCGCTGCTGTTGCTGCCCCAGGCGTAGACCTGGCCGGCCGCATCGGTGGCAAAGGCAGCCGCAGTATCGGTGCCGGCGTTGATGCTCACGATGTTGGACAGGCCATTGATCTGCACAGGCACGCTGGTGCCGTTGCCTCCGGTGCGCCCGCCCGAGTTGTCGCCCCAGGCCCAGACCGTGCCGTCGGCCTTCAGGGCCAGCGAGAAGGAGCCGCGCGCCACCACCTGCACCACATTCTGCAGCGTGGGGATCTGGGTGGGCGTGGTGCGCGTGGCGGTGCTGCCCAGGCCCAGCTGGCCGCTGCCGCCGTAGCCCCAGGCCCAGACCGTGCCGTCGGCGCGCAGCACCAGGGCGTGGTCGTAGCCCATGGAGATGGCCGGCTGCACCGCATGCGCGGCGCCCGCCAGGAACGTGGAGCACAGCGCCATGGCGCCCAGGGCTGCAACGGTACGCACGGACTTGTTCTTCATCAGATGTTTCATCGGGTCTCTCAGTGAATCGGTATATATAGATAGAAATCACAAACAGGTAGATCGTTCAGAACCCATGGAGGGCTCCATGAACCAGCGGTGTGCGCCGTGCCACCATCTTTGTGATGCATGGCTGCGAACCGCCTGGCCGCGAGTCTGACGGCGGCCGGCTTTGCAAACAATGGTGTGCGGCGCAGGCCGGCGGGCCTGGCGTGAACTTGTGCACGAAGCCGGCGCGCAAAAGCGCACGACCGTGCGGCTGTCGAACCGCCCGGGCCTTTCGCGGATACTTGGGGCATGTCCGCCGAACACGACCAACTCACCACATTGCAAGGCGCCCTGGCGCGTTTCAGCGACGGCGCAGCCAGTGCTGCGACCCTGAGCAGCCTGGCGCGGGAACAGACGCAGCTGCTGTCAGCCCTGCCGCCGCGCTACAGCGAGGTGCTGCTGAACCTGCTGGACCGGCTCGAATCGAGCGCGCTGTTCTCCGAGGAGAGCTGCTCCTTCAGCCAGAAGGACCTGGTGGCCAATCTGCAGATGTGGGTGGACAAGGCCCGGGGCGTACTGGAAAGCCGCTGAACGCGGCCGGGTTCAGCGCGCCGCGCTGGTCAAACGGCACAGCTGCAGCGCCAGGCGCTGCAGGGCCTGCCAGCCGTCGGTGGGCCAGTCGGGCACCTTCAGGCCCTTGACGATGCCGTCCACCGTGTGCGCCGACTGCAGCAGGCGCGCCAGCGCGGCGTCGCTGGCCTTGGGCAGGATGCGCTCGAACAAGCGCTCCTTGGGGCCCCAGATGCGGTTTTCGCGCAGCGCCATGGGCAGCGGGCGCCCGGCGTTCATCGCGTCCTTCACGCGCTTGAGGGCCCGGATGTCTTCGGCCAGGGCCCAGTGCACCAGCACCTCGGCCTCGCCCTCGGCCTGCAGGCCGTCGAGCATGCGCTGCACGCGCCCGGTGTGGCCGGCCAGCACCGATTCGGAGAGCTTAAACACGTCGTAGCGCGCCACATTGAGCACGGCGGCCTCGACCTGGGCCTGCGTGAGCTCTCCGGGCGGGTGCAGCAGGGCGAGCTTCTGGATCTCCTGGTGGGCCGCGAGCAGATTGCCCTCAACCCGGTCGGCAAAGAACTGCAGCGTGCGCTGGCCCTCCTCGCCTGCCACCACGCGCTGGCCCTGGGTGGCCAGGCGCTGGGCGATCCACTGCGGCAGCAGTCCGCGCTCGATGGGGTCGCTCTGGATCGAACACCCGTTGCCTTCCAGCGCCGCAAACCACGCCCCTGCGCGCGTGGCCTTGTCCAGGCGCGGCAGCATCACCAGCGTCAACGTGCTGTCGTTGCCCCGGGCCGATTCGGCGATCTGCTGCAGCGCCACGCTACCGTCCTTGCCGGGCTTGCCCGAAGGGATGCGGACCTCCACGATCTGCTTGTCGGCAAACAGGCTCAGCGAACCGCCTGCCGCCAGCACGGCGCTCCAGTCAAAGTGGGCGCCCGCTACCGTATAGGAGCTGCGCTCGGTATAGCCCTGGCTGCGCGCCGTGGCGCGGATGGCGTCGGCTGCCTCCTGCTGCAGCAGCGCTTCGTCGCCATGCAGCACATACAGCGGCGACAGGCCCTTTTGAAGGTGGGAAGAGAGTTGGGCCAGGGCGACTTGCATGGTGCAAAGTCTATCGCCCCTGCGGCATCGGCCGGGCTTCGCGGCAATGCGCAGGACTTCGCAACCCACAAAATGCCAATGCAATGGAACAAAGTGATCAATCCATGGCAAGAATTGCACAGGCCTCTGGCTTTGCATTGCGCGTCCACGCACCCACAATAACGCCCTGCCCGCGCTGCGGCGCTACCCGTGCCGCAGCAGCCCTCTTTCACCCCCACAAAGGCTTTTTCGCATGACCTCCTCCCCCGCACCGCTGCTGGCCGCCAGCCTGATCGGCGCCCCCACCGACATAGGCGCTGGCGCGCGGGGCGCATCCATGGGCCCCGAAGCCCTGCGCGTGGCAGGGCTGCAGGCGGCCCTGGAAAGGCACAGCCTGCAGGTGGTGGACCGGGGCAACCTGAACGGCCCGGCCAACCCCTGGCAGCCGCCGGTCGACGGCTACCGCCACCTGCCCGAGGTGGTGCAGTGGAACCAGCTGGTGTTCGATGCGGTGTACGCCGAGCTGCAGCAGGGGCGCCTGCCCATCCTGCTGGGCGGCGATCACTGCCTGGGCCTGGGCAGCATCAGCGCCGTGGCGCGCCATTGCGCCGAGACCGGCAAGAAGCTGCGCGTGCTCTGGCTCGACGCCCATGCCGACTTCAACACCAGCGCTTTGACCCCCAGCGGCAATGTGCACGGCATGCCGGTGGCCTGCCTGTGCGGCCTGGGGCCGGTGGAGCTGACGGGCCTGGCCGGCATGCCTGGCGGCGGCCCGGCGCTCATGCCGCAGCAGGTGCGCCAGATCGGCATCCGCAGTGTGGATGCGGGCGAGAAGCGCCTGGTGCACGAGCAGGGGCTGGAGGTGTTCGACATGCGCGCCATCGACGAGATCGGCATGCGCCAGGCCATGCAGCAAGCCCTGGCCGGCATGGACGAGGACACCCACCTGCACGTGAGCTTCGACGTGGACTTCCTCGACCCCGGCATTGCGCCCGGCGTGGGCACCACCGTGCCCGGCGGCCCCACCTACCGCGAAGCCCAGCTGTGCATGGAGATGATTGCCGACAGCGGCCGCCTGGCCTCGCTCGACATCATGGAGCTGAACCCGGCCCTGGACGTGCGCAACCAGACGGCCGAGGTGGCCGTTGACCTGGTGGAATCACTCTTCGGCAAGAGCACCCTGATGCGGATACCGCCGCTGAAATGAGGGCTTCGGCTTCTCGGTGGCGCCGCATGCGCGCAACACCCGAAACTGGCGCGCCCGATGCCAGAGCCCCCGTGCAAGGGCCGCCCCGCCGCACCGGGCGCGTCCCCCTGGGGGGATGGCGCGAAGCGCCTCAGGGGGCTACCTTTTCACGACCGCCAGACGCCGCAGCAGCTGCTGCACGATGTCGGTCTGCATGTTGCGGTACAGCAGCGCCTCTTCGGCCTCCTTGGCCAGGGCGATGGTTTCGTTGTAGCTGATGTCGCGCTGCTGCAGCAGTTCGGTCTCGGGGATCAGCTCGCTGCCGTTGGAGCCGCGCACGCGGAACTTCACGCGCAGTCGCAGTTGCAGTTCGCGCACCTGGCCCGAGGCGGTCTGCCCGACGTCGATGCGCTCGCGCTGCTCGGACAGCAGCTCCAGCCCGACCTGGGCCTTGGGCAGGTCCACGGGGTCGCGCAGCACGGTGAGCTTGGTGCCCGAACCTTCCAGCGTGCGCTGCAGCTCACGCGCCAGCGTGGAAGCGTTGGGCGCTGCGATGAACAGCACGTCGAACGAGAACTCGGGCACGCCGCGCAGGCGGAACCCGCAGGCCGTGAGCAAGAGCGCGGCAGGCGCCAGCGTGAGCAGGGTGCGCTTGTGCATCATGTTCACACCACCACGTTCACCAGGCGCCCGGGCACCACGATCACGCGCTTGGGCGCGGCACCGGCGGCCTGGGCGGTGAAAGCCTCGCTGGCCAGCGCGATGCGCTCGATTTCGGCCTTGTCGGCCTGGGCCGGCACGAGGATGGAGCCACGCAGCTTGCCATTGACCTGGAGCATGAGCTCGATCTCGTCCTGCACCAGGGCACCGGGGTCCACCTGGGGCCAGGGTGCATCGAGCAGTTCGCCCAGGGCACTGGCATAGCCCAGGCTGCTCCACAGCGCATGGGCGATGTGGGGCGTGGCCGGGTACAGGCTGCGCAGCAGGATGCCGAAGCCCTCGATCAGCGCCACCTGGGCACCGGCCGAGTCGGTGGCCTTGAAGTCTTCGAGCGCGTTGATCATCTTCATCGCGCCCGAGACCACGGTGTTGTACTGCATGCGCTGGTAGTCGTAGTCCACCTGCTTGAGCACGGTATGGATCTCCAGGCGCAGGGCCTTGGCCTCCTTGCCGAACTGCACGTCCGCCAGGCTCGCGGCCCCGGCCACGCTGGCCAGCGCCGCTTCGCGGTCAATGGCGGCGAGCTTGAAGCCGAAGTTCCATACCCGGCGAAGGAAGCGGTAGCTGCCTTCGACGGCGGCGTCGTTCCACTCCAGCGTGGCTTCGGGCGGGGCCGTGAACATGGTGTACAGGCGAGCCGTGTCGGCACCGTATTTCTCGATCAGGTCCTGGGGGTCGACACCATTGTTCTTGGACTTGGACATGGTACCCACGCCCTCGTAGTCGATGGCCGTGCCCACAGGCAGGTCGCCAACCGCATTGACGAGCCTGGCGCCAATGATCTTGCCCGCCTCGTCGTGCACATGCTCGACGTCATGGGGCCAGAAATACTCCTTGCCCCCCTTGTCGGTGCGGCGCGAGTAGATGTGGTTGAGCACCATGCCCTGGGTGAGCAGCTTGGTGAACGGCTCGTCCACCTTGACCAGCCCCAGGTCGCGCATGACCTTGGTCCAGAAGCGTGCGTATAGCAAGTGCAGGATGGCGTGCTCGATGCCGCCGATGTACTGGTCCATGCCGCTGCCGCCCGCAGCCGCCTGCTGGTCCCGCATCCAGTAGGCCGTGCCGTCGGCCACCATGGCATCGTTGTTCTTCGGGTCGCAGTACCGCATGAAATACCACGAGCTGTCCACGAAGGTGTCCATGGTGTCGGTCTCGCGCCGTGCGGCCTTGCCGCAGACCGGGCACGTCACGCCAGCGTGGAAGCCCTCGTGCTTGTGCAGCGGGTTGCCCGAGCCGTCGGGCACGCAATCGGTGGGCAGCACCACCGGCAGGTCCTTCTCGGGCACGGGCACGGCGCCGTGCTCTTCGCAGTGGATGATGGGGATGGGGGTGCCCCAGTAGCGCTGGCGCGACACACCCCAGTCGCGCAGGCGCCAGGTGGTCTTGGTCTCGCCCAGGCCCTTGGCCTGCAGCGCGTGGGCCACAGCGGCCACGGCCTCCTTGTAGCCCATGCCGCTGAAGCTGTCGGAGTTGATGGTCACGCCGCGCTGCTTGTCGCCGTACCAGTCGTTCCACTGGTGGTAGTTGAAGTGCTCACCATCGACCAGCACCACCTGCTTGATCTCCAGGTCGTACTTGAGGGCGAAGGCGAAGTCGCGCTCGTCGTGCGCGGGTACACCCATCACGGCGCCGTCGCCATAGCCCATGAGCACGTAGTTGCCCACCCACACCGGGATCTGCTCTTCGGTGATGGGGTGGGTCACGAACAGGCCCGTGGGCACGCCCTTCTTTTCCTGCGTGGCGAGTTCGGCCTCGGTGGTGCCGCCGCTCTTGCATTCCTCGATGAACGCCGCCACGGCCGGGTTGCTGCGCGCGGCATGGGCCGCGAGCGGGTGCTCGGGCGCCACAGCGCAGAAGGTCACGCCCATGATGGTGTCGGCACGCGTGGTGAAGACGTACATGCGGCCATCGCCGATGGCCTTGCCGTCATCACCCTTGATGTCGTGCAGGAAGGCGAAGCGCACGCCCTCGCTCTTGCCGATCCAGTTCTCCTGCATCAACTTGACGCGCTCGGGCCAGCCGGGCAGCTTGTCGCCGGTCACGAAGTCCAGCAGTTCTTCGGCGTATTCGGTGATCTTCAGGTAGTAGCCGGGGATCTCGCGCTTTTCCACCGTGGCGCCGGTGCGCCAGCCCTTGCCGTCGATGACCTGCTCATTGGCCAGCACGGTCTGGTCCACCGGGTCCCAGTTCACGACCTGGGTCTTGCGGTAGGCGATGCCCTTTTCCAGCATCTTCAGGAACAGCCACTGGTTCCAGCGGTAGTACTCGGGGTCGCAGGTGGCGACTTCACGCGACCAGTCGATCGCCAGGCCCATGGCCTGCATCTGCTTCTTCATGTACGCGATGTTCTCGTACGTCCACTTGGCAGGGGGCACGCCGTTCTTGAGCGCCGCGTTCTCGGCCGGCAGGCCGAAGGCGTCCCAGCCCATGGGCATGAGCACGTTGTGGCCGTTCATGCGCAGGTAGCGCGTGAGCATGTCGTTGATGGTGTAGTTGCGCACATGGCCCATGTGCAGCTTGCCGCTGGGGTAAGGCAGCATCGAGCAGGCGTAGAACTTCTTCTTGTTCGCGTCTTCGACCACGCGGTAGGCATCGCGGGCGGTCCAGTGGTCTTGCGCGGCGCGCTCAACCTCTTGGGGAGAGTATTTATCTTGCATGGAGGCTCGGGTCAGTAGGGTGCAGCCACAGGACTGCGCTGCGCGGATTTTAGGCTGTCGGGCGCACCACGCAGTGCGCTCGCCCGGCCGGCCAGGTTTCAGGGGGCTCTCGGGGACGTTGCGGCGGCCTGCGGCTCGGCCACGAAGCCGATGCGCTGCAGGCCGGCGGCGTGGGCCGCACCCATGACCTCGACGATGCGGCCATAGGGCACGGCGGCGTCGGCACGCAATTGCACTTCGGTGTCGGGCGCCGTGGCGCCGATGCGCTGCTGGCGCTCGGCCAGTGCGGCCTGTGCCAGCGGCTGGTCGTCCAGGAAAGCCTGGCCGGTGCGGTCCACCACCAGCGTCACCGCCTTGGCGGGCGCGCCGGAGGCCGTGCCGTCTGCGCGCGGCAGGTCCA
The DNA here is from genome assembly GCF_046339755.1 of Acidovorax sp. Lineage (GTDB taxonomy): Bacteria > Pseudomonadota > Gammaproteobacteria > Burkholderiales > Burkholderiaceae_C > Acidovorax. Next base: position 18,385 of record NZ_JBKDTZ010000300.1, read on the forward strand.
GCCGGATGGAGCTGGCCATGAGGGGCGCCGTGAGGATGAAGATCACCACCAGCACCAGCATCACGTCGACCAGCGGCGTCATGTTGATGTCGCTCATGGGCTGGGAGCCCGGGGTGCGCTCCAGCCTGCCGAAGCTCATTCGGCCACCTTGCCCACGGGGGCGGCCCCGTGCGCCATGTCGGTACGCAACTCGCGCAAGTCCCGGGCGAACCCTTCCAGATCGGCCTCGATGCGCCCGATGAGCCGTCCGCAGACGTTGTAGGCCAACACGGCTGGGATGGCCACGGCCAGGCCGGCGGCGGTCATGACCAGGGCCTCGCCCACCGGGCCGGCCACGCGGTCGATGGTGATCTGCCCAGCACCCGCCATGGCCGAGAGCGCATGGTAGATGCCCCAGACGGTGCCCAGCAGGCCCACGCAAGGGGCGGTGGAACCCACGGTGGCCAGCAGCACCTGGCCGAACTGCAGGCGGCCCAGCACCGCGTGCAGGGCGTCACGCAGCACGCGCGTGAGGCGCTGGGACAGGCTGCCCATGGAGGCCAGGGCGGCGGGAGATGCCTGGTCGGCCACGGTGTTGACGGCCGCCACCATGGGCCACACCAGTTGCAGGCGGTCAAACGATTGCAGGCGTTGCGCGGCCTCGGGCAGCGACGGCGCCTGCCAGACGGCGGCCACGCAGCGCGCCACGTCGGCGCTGGCACGGCGCAGCAGGCGCAGCTTCCAGACGATCACCACCCAGCTGGCGACGGACATGCCCAAGAGCAGCAGGGCCGTGCCCTGCGTCACCGCATCGCCCTGCCGCCACCAGTGGAATGCATCCATGCGCCGGGCGGGACTCAGTTCAGGCCCAGCACGGCGAACATGTCGTGCAGGCCGGTCTTGTGCGCTGCCAGGTAGCGCACGGCGCGCAGGCTGCCCTGGGCGTAGGTGGTGCGGCTGCTGGACTTGTGCGTGATCTCGATGCGCTCGCCGACGCCCGCGAACAGCACCGTGTGGTCCCCCACGATGTCGCCCCCACGGATGGCGGCAAAGCCGATGCTGGACGGATCGCGCTCGCCAGTGATGCCTTCGCGGGCGTAGACGGCGCATTCCTTGAGGTCGCGGCCCATGGCCTCGGCAATGACCTCGCCCATCTTGAGCGCGGTGCCCGAAGGCGCATCCACCTTGTGGCGGTGGTTGGCTTCGATGATCTCGATGTCGTAGCCGGTGGCCATGGCCTTGGCGGCCATTTCCAGCAGCTTGAGCGTGACGTTGACGCCCACGCTCATGTTGGGCGCCATGACCACGGCCGTGCGCTGCGCCAGGGCGGCGATCTCGGCCTTCTGCTCGTCGGAGAAGCCGGTGGTGCCGATGACCATCTTCACGCCCAGCTCGGCGCACACCGCCAGATGGGCCAGCGTGCCCTCGGGACGGGTGAAGTCGATCAGGACGTCGGCGTTCTGCAGGCCGGCATTGATGTCCGAGGTGATGGCCACGCCGCTGGCATGGCCGAGGAAGGCGGTGGCGTCCGAACCGATGCCGGGGCTGGCGGCCACGTCAAGTGCGCCAGCGAGCACGCAGTCATCGGTGGCGTGCACGGCCTCGATGAGCATGCGGCCCATGCGGCCCGATGCGCCGGCAATGGCCACGCGCACGGGGTTGGAGGCTGTCGATGTATTCCCTGCCATGTGTTTCTCTGGGTTCGCTGGTGGTGGTCCGCAGACCAGTGACAATGAAAAAAGCCCCCCCGCGGGGGCTGCGGCTGCCGCCAGCTCAGCGTCCGGGGGCTTCGAGCGGCGGGTAGCGGGTGGGTGCCATTTCCTGCGGGGCGGCGTCGGCGGCCTTCTCGGCAGGCGTTTCGGCCTTGCGGGCGGGGTACCGCGACAACTGGTCCTCGGTGGCTTCCAGCACAGGCACCTTGCCCTTCTTGCCGGTACGGCCGCCGTCCAGGGAGGCGACGAACTCGGTCTCCGAAGGCATTTCGTCGCCCTCCGAGCGGGCCAGCACGTCGCCCTCGAAGAACACTGTGAGCTTGCGGGTCTGCAGTTCGGCCGAAGGTTTCTTTAGGGTGAAGACGTACTCCCAGCGGTTGGCGTGGAACAGGCTGGTCACCAGGGGGGTGCCCAGGATTTCACGCACCTGCTGGCGGCTCATGCCGGGCTTCAAGGCCTCGACCTGCTCGCGCGAGACGAAATTGCCTTGCACGACATCGATCTTGTAGGGCGTGACCACGCTGGCCACGCGGCGGCTGGCGCTGTCCAGGCTGCTGCACCCCGCCAGGGTACCGGCGGCGGCACCCACCAACAGGATCCAGCCCAGGCGGGCATTGATACGGGCTTTGACTGGCATGGGGGAAAGGGCTGAGGATATGATCAAACCATTGTAGCGGCAGCCTCCTGCCCCCTACTGATCCCGGGACACCGGCAACCAGGACCCATCCATGACCAACATCGACGAACTCAAAAGCACCGGCCTCAAGGCGACCCTGCCGCGCCTGAAGATCATGGAGATCTTCCAGAAGGGCTCGCAGCGCCACATGACGGCCGAAGACGTGTTCCGTGTGCTGCTCGAAGAGCGCTCGGACATCGGCCTGGCCACGGTGTACCGCGTGCTCACGCAGTTCGAGCAGGCGGGCATCCTGATCCGCAGCAATTTCGAGAGCGGCAAGGCGGTGTACGAGCTCAACGAGGGGCAGCACCACGACCACTTCGTCTGCACGTCCTGCGGCAAGGTGGAAGAGTTCTACGACCCCGAGATCGAAAAGCGCCAGCAGATCGTGGCCAAGGCCAAGGGCTGGCTGGTGCAGGACCACACCATGGCGCTCTACGGCCAGTGCGCCGACTGTGCCAGCAAGAACGCCTGAGCCCCCAAGACCTCAGCCGCCGGTGTCGCGCTCCATGGCGCGGCGGTGGCGCTCGACGAACTCCTGGTAGGTGTCGATGCCGCGCAGCTGCAGGATGGTATTGCGCACGGCCGCCTCGACCAGCACGGCGATGTTGCGGCCAGCCACCACCTGGATCACCACCTTGAGCACGGGCACGCCCAGCACGTCCTGGGTGAGCGGCTCGTAGGGCAGGCGCTCGTAGTCGCGCTCCAGGGTCTCCTTGCGCACCAGGTGCACGATGTGCTTCAGGCGCATTTTGCGGCGCACGGCCGTCTCGCCAAAGATTGCGCGGATGTCCAGGAGGCCGATGCCGCGCACTTCCAGCAGGTTCTGCAGCAGCTCGGGGCACTTGCCCTCGATGGTGGTCTGGTTGATGCGGAACAGGTCCACCGCGTCGTCGGCCACCAGGCCGTTGCCGCGCGAGATCAGCTCCAGGCCGAGCTCGCTCTTGCCCAGGCCCGATTCGCCGGTGATCATCACGCCCAGGCCCAGGATGTCCATGAACACGCCGTGCATCGTGGTGCGGTCGGCGAAGTGCTTGGACAGGTAGGCCCGCAGCACGTCGATCACGAAGGCCGACGACTCGTGCGTGGAGAACATCGGGATCTGCGCACGCTCGCACATGGAGACCAGCGCATCGGGCGCGGTCTGGTTGTCGGCGAGCACCAGCACCGGCGGCTCCAGCGTCACGATGCGGGCGATGCGGCGCTTGCAGTCGTCGGGCGAGGCATTGCTCAGGTAGGCGATCTCGCGCTCGCCCAGGATCTGTACCCGGTAGGGGTGGATGTAGTTGAGGTAGCCGACCAGGTCGGCACCCGAGCGGGCGGAGCGCACGGCCACTTCGTCGAAGCGGCGCTCGGAGGCACCGAGGCCCGCGACCCATTCCCATTTCAGGGCGCTGCGGAACTCCTCGAACAGGACGTCGGCGCTGACAACATTGGGCTTCACGGCGGGCTGCGGGGGGGTGAGCGCGGTGCCGTGGGGCTCAGGCTGCCTGGGTGGACTGCCAGCCGGCAATCATGCCGTGCAGTTCGGCCGCGTCGGTGCTGGCCTTGAGCTTTTCGCGCAGCACCGAGTCGCTCAGCAGCTCGGCAATCTCCGACAGGATCTCCAGGTGCTTCTGGGTCGCCGCTTCGGGCACCAGCAGAAAGATCAGGAGCGCCACCGGCATTTCATCAGGGGCATCGAAGCCTATGGGGTGGGCGAGCTGGAACACTGCCGCCATGGGGGCCTTGAGGCCCTTGATGCGGCCGTGCGGGATGGCCACGCCATGGCCCAGCCCCGTGGAGCCCAGGCGTTCGCGCGCGAACAGGCTGTCGGTGATCAGGGCACGCGAGAGCCCGTGCTGGCTCTCGAACAGCAGACCCGCCTCTTCAAAAGCACGCTTCTTGCTGGTGGAGTCCACGCTCACAAGCACTTGGGCGGGAGGCAGGATGGAGGCGAGTCGGTTCATGGTCAGAGGTAACAATTATGCACATATTGGCAAAAACCCTGAGCAATTTACAAGGGGCCACAAAAAAACCGCCTCCAGGGGCGGTTGCTGTGGGCCGCAATGCAACGCTCAGGCGTGCATTTCGCGCTTGGCAGCTTCGTGGTGGTGGTCCTGCAGGCGGTCCTTGTGGCGCACCACCTGGCGGTCCATCTTGTCCACGAGTTCATCCACGGCAGCATACAGGTCGGAGTGGGAACTTTCGGCAAACAGGTCGTTGCCCTTCACATGGATGTTGCATTCCGCTCGCTGGCGCTTTTCCTTTTCCTTTTGCTTCTCTACTGTCAGCAGCACCTTGACGTCCACTACCTGGTCGAAATGCCGATTGATCCGGTCCAGCTTGGTCGTCACATAACTGCGCAGGGCTGGGGTAACTTCGAGGTGGTGACCGCTGATCGTCAAGTTCATAAATAAGTCTCCTGTGGCTCACTGTGGAACGAATGGCCGCCCTTGATCAGAGTTGCGGCCTGGCGAACTTGGATGCATCCATCGACGGGTTCACTATGCGCCCGCTGTCACCGAAATGCAATCCCATACCGCCCCCGCCTGCTGGGTTATGCCGCCCGAGGTGCCAGCGGCCCGAAAAGGGCGCACAATGGCTGAGTCGGCAGGTCAGGCCTTCCCTGCAGTCCCTGGCGCTGCCCCATGCAGCACCAGCCGCCCCACCACCACGATGGACAGCACGCTGGCCACGGTGCCGACCACGGCGGCCATCCAGTAGCCCTGCACCAGCCCTTGGGCGTCGCGGCTGATCAGCACGCCCCCCACCAGCGATGCCACGCCCATGGCCGCCGACTGCACCGAGGCATTGAGCGTCATGAAGGTACCGCGCAGCTGCGGGTTGGCGGCCGAGGTGATGAGGGCCATGCCCGGGATCATGCGCCCGCTCATGAAGGCGAACATCAGTGTGGACACCGTGAGCACCGCCCACAGCGGCACGCCATGCACCGTGGTGATGGCGAGCAGGCACGGCCCCACGGCCAGGGCCAGCCAGCGGAATGTGCGCACCTTGCCGCGCGCATCCGTCAGGCGCCCGAACAGGCGCGCGGTGAACAGGGTCACCACCCCGCCGCACAGGTAGATCATCGGCACCTCGTCGGTGCGCACGCCGGCATTGGCCTGCATGTAGATCGTGATGTAGGGGATCACCGTGAAACCGGTGGACATCAGCAGGCCCGAGAACACAAAGGCGCGCCGGTGGTTGGAGTCCCTGAGCACTTCGGCAATGCCGCCCAATGCCGTGCGCTGCTGGCCTGCCGCCAGGTGGGCATCCATCGTCGGCAGCGTGCGTGCGGCAAACACCAGCAGCACCACGCACATGGCGGCAATCGCGAAGAACGGCATGTGCCAGCCGCCATGTTCGGCCAGCACCAGCCCCAGCGGCACGCCGGCCACCGTGGACACCGAGAACGAGGTCATCACGATGCCCATGGCCCGCCCGCGCCGCTCGAAGGGCACCACGTCAGCCACCACCGTCTGGCACAGGGCCGAGAGCACGCCACCAAACATGCCGGCCAGCACCCGGGCCACCATCAGCGTGGCATAGGTGGGCGCCAGGCCGCAGGCCAGCGTGGCCAGGCCGAACAGCGCGTAAAGCACCAGCAGCAGGCGCTTGCGGCCGAAGCGGTCGATGTAGGTCGAGGCCAGCAGGCCCGAGGCTCCCGCGGAGAGGGTATAGGCCGAGACCAGCAGGCCGAACTGTGCGTCCGTGATCGAGAAGATGCGCGTGAGCTGCGGACCCAACGGCATCATGATCATGAAGTCCAGGATGTGGGTGAACTGCACGCCCGCCAGGGTCAGAAGCAGCCACAATTCGCGGCGGGGAGAAAGCGGATGGGAGGTGGGCACAGGGGATTGCCGGCAAGGGCAGGGGGAAGGCGAACCCGGCAGTGTGCCGCCCCTTGGGGCACGCCACAAGCCCTTGCCGCACCTTGCCCGCCGCCCCGGCGCGTAAAATCGGCTTGCTGTACAGAGAACGTGGCCGCGCGGGTGCGCGCCCTCCCCTTCCCCGGGCCTGCAGCGGACATCGACTGCCCCACACCGACACCATGACCCAGCCCAGCTCCAACGCCCTGCACACCTCTGCCCTGACCTCGCTGCCCCTGCTGGCACGCGGCAAGGTGCGCGACAACTACGCCGTGGGCGACGACCGCATCCTGATGGTGGCCAGCGACCGCCTCTCGGCCTTCGACGTGATCATGGGCGAACCCATCCCCGGCAAGGGCGAGTTGCTCACGCAGATGGCGCTGTTCTGGTTCGACAAGCTCGGCCATATCTGCCCCAACCACCTGACGGGCGACGCCCCCGAGAGCGTGGTGACGCCCGCAGAAGCCGAGCAGATTCGCGGCCGTTCGATGCTGGTGCAGCGCCTCAAACCCATCCCGGTCGAGGCCGTGGTGCGCGGCTACCTGGCCGGCAGCGGCTGGAAGGAATACCAGGAATCGCGCTCGGTCTGTGGCGTGCCGCTGCCCGAGGGCCTGACCAATGCGGCCAAGCTGCCGGCACCCATCTACACGCCGGCCGCCAAGGCCGCAGCGGGCGAGCACGACGAGAACATCAGCTTCGAGCGCACGGTGGAGATGATCGGCCTGCCCCTGGCCACGCAGATCCGCGACCTGAGCATCGCCATCTACCAGGCCGCCGCCGAGATCGCGCTCACCAAGGGCATGATCATTGCCGACACGAAATTCGAATTTGGCCTGGCGCCCGACGGCACCCTGGTGCTGATGGACGAAGTGCTAACGCCCGACAGCTCGCGCTACTGGCCCGTGGAAGGCTACGAAGCCGCGCTGGCCGCCGGCCAGAACCCGCCAAGCTACGACAAACAGTTCGTGCGCGACTGGCTAGAGCAGGCCCAGGTCAACGGCAGGCCCTGGGACAAGACGCCCCCCTCGCCACGCCTGCCGCGCGAAGTGATCGAGAAAACCGCGGCGAAATACCGCGAGGCCTTGGAACGCCTCGTCGGCTGAGCGCACGCACTCCGGCAATGAAAAAGGCTCCCGAGGGAGCCTTTTTGCATGGTGGACGCCGATCAGCTGAGCACGACGCTCGACAGGCGGCGGCGGTAGGTCGCGACGACCGGATCATCGGGCGGAATCTGGCCGTCGGCCACCTTGGCCTTGGGCGGCTCGATGATCTCCAGGATGGCGACGTAGGTCTTGCGCGCCACCTCGTCGCCCCAGGCCTTGTCGCGCATGAGGATCTCCAGCAGCTCGTCCATGGCATCGGTCCAGCGCTGCTCGGTGATGAGCCAGCGCGCCTGGGCCAGGCGGGCGTCGAAATCGCGCTTGTTGGCGGCGATCCTGGCCTCGAAGGCGGCGGCGTCGCCAGCGCCTTCGGTGGTGGCGACGGTGTCGATGGCGTCCATCCAGACCTTGAGCGCGGCGATCTTGCGCGAGTTCGGTGCCTTGGCGATCACCGGGGCAAATGCCACCTTGGCGTCATCGTCGCGGCCCAGTTGCAGCAAGAGCTTGACGTAGTCGAAGCGTGCATCGTCGTTGCCCGGGTCGGTGGCCACGGCGTGCTGCAGCTTCTCCAGCGCGGTCTCGGTGTCGCCGCCGGCCAGCGCATCCTGGGCTTCCTCCTCCTGTTCCTCGGCTTCCAGGGCTTCGGCCGTGGGCACGTGCTTGTCGAGGAATTCGCGCACCTTGCCCTCGGGCAGTGCACCCATGAAGCCGTCCACGGGCTGGCCGTTCATGAGCAGCACGCAGGTCGGAATGCTGCGGATGCCGAACATGCCGGCCAGCTGCTGCTCCTGGTCGGAATCGATCTTGGCGAGGCGGAAACGGCCCTCGTATTCGGTCTCGAGCTTTTCCAGCAC
>NZ_JBKDTZ010000301.1:0-5170 GCF_046339755.1 Acidovorax sp.
GCCTCGACGAAGCGGATGTCGCCCTGGATGGAATCGAGCCCCACGCCTTGGATGCGGATGCCCTCGGGCAGGCCTTCGTGGCCCGAGGCGATGGCGCCCAGGGCGATGAAGTAGCTGGCCGAGGAGGCGTCCGCCTCCACATGGATCTCGCCCGGCGAGCGGTACTGGCTGCCGGCGGGGATGGTGAAGCGCTGCCAGTCCTGGTGCGTGACCGCGATGCCGAAGCGCGCGAGCAGTTGCAGGGTGATGGCGATGTAGGGCTTGGAGATCAGCTCGCCCACCACGTCGATCTCGATGGCCTGCGTGCGGGCGGCCAGCGGCAGCGCCATGAGCAGGGCCGTGAGGAACTGGCTTGAGACATCGCCGCGCACGCGGATCGGGCCGGCCAGCGCCAGGGCCGGCACGCCCTGGCCGTGCGCGATGCGCAGCGGCGGGTAGCCGTCGTTGCCCAGGTAGTCGATCTGGCAGCCGAGCTGGCGCAGCGCGTCGACCAGGTCGCCGATGGGGCGCTCATGCATGCGCGGCACGCCCGACAGCTCGAATTCACCACCCAGCAGCGACAGCGCGGCCGTGAGCGGGCGCATGGCCGTGCCGGCGTTGCCCATGAAGAGTTTGGCGGGCGAATGGGGTGTTGCGCCACCCAGGCCGGTGATGCGCACCGTGGTGCTGCCATCCTCGTCCACCGTGCAGCCGATCTGGCGCAGGGCGTCAAGCATGACGCGGGTGTCGTCCGAAGCCAGCAGGTCGTGCACGGTGGTGGTGCCGGCGCTCAGGGCAGCCAGCAGCAGCACGCGGTTGGAGATGCTCTTGGAGCCGGGCAGGTGGACTTCGCCGCCTGCGGCGCAGAGGGCCGGCAGGTCGAGCCAGGGGGTGCTGAACATCAGCGGCCCTTGCTCGAGCGCTGCGCGCCCATGCGCCAGTGCGCGCGGGTCTCGCTGGCCAGTGTGATCATGTCTTCGAGCGCCTGCGCATCGTTCTTCTGCATGGCCTGCTCGATGTTCTGCAGGGTCTGCTGGAATTGGCGCGACTGGGCCAGCAGTTCTTCGCGGTTGGACAGCAGGATGTCGCGCCAGACCTTGGGATCGCTGGCGGCAATGCGCGTGAAGTCGCGAAAGCCCGGGCCGGCGAGCGAGAGGAAGTCGTCGCCGTCCTTTTGGCCGGTGATGCTGTTCATCATCGCAAAGGCCAGCAGGTGGGGCAGGTGGCTCACGGCGGCGAAGGCCGCGTCATGGGATTCGGGCGACATGCTGCTCACCCGGCAGCCCAGCGCGTTCCACACGGTCTCGGCCTGGCTGAGCTGGGTGGGGAGGGTGCCGAGCTGGGTGTTCGCCGTGCGCTCGATGGGCGTCAGGATGACCTGGCGGCCGGTGTACAGCTCGGCGTCGGCATGCTCCACGCCCGAGACCTCGCGGCCGGTGATGGGGTGGGCGGGCACGAACGAGCCCACCTGGTCGCGCAGCGCGCGGCGTGCGGCCTGCACCACGTCGGCCTTGGTGGAGCCCACATCCATGATCAGCATGTTGGGCGTGACCAGGTGGCGGATGGCCTTGAGCGTGGCTTCGGTGGCGGCCACGGGCACGGCCACCAGCACGATGTCGGCGCCGGCCACGGCCAGCAGGGCCGAAGGGGCTTCGACGTCGATCACGCCGAGCTGGCGCGCCCGGTCGGTGGTGGAGGGCGATTTGCTGTAGCCCACCACGCGCTTGACCAGGCCGGCCTTCTTCATCGCCAGCGCGAAGGAGCCGCCCATGAGGCCGCAGCCGATGAGTCCCAATTGTTCAAACATGGTGGTGCGATTCCGGCAGGGGGCGACGGGGTGCGATCGCCGGGCGTTCAGGGGTGCGCGTGGGCATGTCCAGGCTCATGGCGCCACCGGGTAGGTGCCCAGCACCTTGTAGAAGGCGCACAGGCTGCGCAGCTCTTCGAGTGCGCGGGCCACGTGGGGCTGGGCGGGGTGGCCGTCCAGGTCGATGTAGAAATAGTACTCCCACTGGCCGGTGCGCGCAGGGCGCGACTCGAAGCGCGTCATGGACACGCCGTGCGCCTTGAGCGGCACCAGCAGGTCGTGCACCGCGCCGGGGCGGTTGGGCACCGAGACCACCAGGCTGGTGCAGTCCTTGCCCGAAGGCGGCGGCGTCTGCAGCGTGTGCGGCAGGCAGATGATGGCAAAGCGCGTGCGGTTGTACGCATCGTCCTGGATGGCATGCGCAACGATGTGCAGGCCGAACTGGGTGGCGGCGCGCTCGCTCGACAGCGCGGCCCAGGCCGGGTTGGTGGTGGCCAGGCGCGCGCCTTCGGCATTGCTCGACACCGGGCGGCGCTCGGCGTGCGGCAGGTGCTTGGACAGCCAGGCTTGGCACTGGGCCAGGGCCTGCGGGTGGGCCAGCTCGGCCTCGATGCCGTCGAGCGAGTTGCTGGTGCGCAGCAGGTTGTGGCGCACCAGCAGGCTGACCTCGCCCACCACGTGCGTGGGGGTGTGCAGGAACAGGTCGAGCGAGCGCGTGACCACGCCTTCGGTGGAGTTCTCCACGCCCACCACGCCGTACTGGGCGCTGCCCGCCGCCGTGGCGTGGAACACCTCGTCGAAGTTGGCGCAGTACATCAGGTCGGCGGCGCCGCCGAAGAACTCGATGGCGGCCTGCTCGCAGAAGGTGCCTTCGGGGCCGAGCACGGCCACGCGCTGGGGCGATTCGAGCGCCAGGCAGGCCGACATGATCTCGCGCCAGATGGCCGCCACGTGCGCACCCTTGAGCGGGCCGGGGTTGGCGGTCTGGATCTTGTCGATGACCTGGGCCACGCGGTCGGGCCGGAAGAACGGCGTGCCCTCGCGCTTCTTGACCTCTCCGACCTGCTCGGCGACCAGGGCCCTCTGGTTGAGCAGCGTGAGCAGTTGCCGGTCGAGGGAGTCGATCTGCACGCGCAGGCTGGCGAGATCAGGGGAGGCTTGCGGTTCGGTCATGAAGGGGGCAGCTTTTCTGGCGGGCGTCCGGTGGGAGGGGGGGCGGGAGGGCGGGACTCAGGCGCGCTTCTGTTCAAATTCTCGCATGTAGTCCACCAGCGCCTGTACACCGGCCAAGGGCATGGCGTTGTAGATGCTGGCACGCATGCCGCCCACGGACTTGTGGCCCTTGAGTTGCAGCAGGCCGCGCTCGCGGGCGCCGGCCAGGAAGGCGTCGTTGCGCGACTCGTCGCGCAGGAAGAAGGGGATGTTCATGCGCGAACGGCAGTTGGCGGCCACCTTGTTCACGTACAGCTGCGAGGCGTCGATGGCGTTGTACAGCAGCTCGGCCTTGGCGATGTTGCGCTGCTCCATGGCGGCCACGCCGGTCAGCTCGCCCTCGCGCTGGCGCAGCAGCCACTGGAAGGTCAGGCCCGCCACGTAGATGCCCCAGGTGGGTGGCGTGTTGTACATGGACTCGTTGTCCGCCACGGTCTTGTAGTCGAAGGCGCTGGGGCAGGCGGGCAGGGCATGGCCCAGCAGGTCTTCGCGCACCACCACCAGGGTCAGGCCGGCAGGGCCCAGGTTCTTCTGCGCGCCGCCGAAGGCCAGGCCCACGCGCGACCAGTCCACGCTGCGCGAGGCCACGTGCGAGGAGAAGTCGATGACCAGCGGGGCATCGGATCCCAGGGCCTTGAGGTCGGGCAGTTCGTGGAATTCGGTGCCGTTGATGGTTTCGTTGCTGCACAGGTGCAGGTAGCTCGCGCCGCGGCTCAGGTTCCAGGTGGCGGGGTCGGGCACGGTGGTGAAGTCGCTGTCCTGGCTGCTGGCGGCGATGTTGACTTCCGAGGCGTACTTGCGCGCCTCCTTTTGCGACTTCTGGCTCCAGCTGCCGGTGACCACGAAGTCCACGACGGCGGCGCGCGAGAGGTTCAGCGGCACGATGGCGTTCTCTGCCAGGCCGCCCCCCTGCATGAACAGGATCTTGAAGTTCGCGGGCACGGCCAGCAGCGTGCGCAGGTCGGCCTCGGCCTGCTGGTAGATGGACAGGAACTCCTTGCCGCGGTGGCTCATCTCCATCACGCCCATGCCGCTGCCATGCCAGTCCAGCATTTCGGAGGCGGCTTGCTGCAGCACTTCGGCGGGAATGGCGGCGGGGCCGGCGGAGAAGTTGTAGGGGCGGTTCATGTCAGGCGAAACGAAAAAAGGAAGGTCAGTCTCGATGGGCTGGCGGCTTGCGCCGCGCTGGCCCGCATTGCTTCATGCTGCACCAAGGCGCATCGCGCGCAGCACCCGGCAGGCCCCGGGGATGCTGCTGCGCGCATGCAGTCCGTCAGGACTCGGAGGGCCCGTCCGCTCCCGGTGCGGCGTCACCGCCGGCGTCGGCTGCGCCGCCTTCGCCTTCGATCACGTTGGCATCGTTCTCGACGATGCGCTGCAGGCCGCTGAGCTGGGAGCCCTCGTCCAGTGCGATCAGCGTCACGCCCTGCGTGGCGCGGCCCAGCTCGCGGATCTCGGAGACGCGGGTGCGCACCAGCACGCCCTTGTCGGTGATCAGCATGATCTCGTCGTCGGCATGCACCAGCGTGGCGGCCACGACCTTGCCGTTGCGCTCGCTCTGCTGTATCGCGATCATGCCCTTGGTGCCGCGGCCGTGGCGCGTGTACTCGACGATGCTGGTGCGCTTGCCGTAGCCGTTTTCGGTGGCAGTGAGCACGCTCTGCGTTTCGTCTTCGGCGACCAGCATGGCGATCACGCTCTGGCCGTCTTCCAGCGTCATGCCGCGCACGCCGCGGGCCTGGCGGCCCAGGGGGCGCACGTCGTTCTCGTCGAAGCGCACGGCCTTGCCGCCGTCGCTGAACAGCATCACGTCGTGCTGGCCATCGGTCAGCGCCGCGCCGATCAGGTAGTCGCCGTCATCGAGGTTGACGGCGATGATGCCGCCCTTGCGCGGGTTGCTGAACTCGTCGAGCGCGGTCTTCTTCACGGTGCCCATGCTGGTCGCCATGAACACGTAGCGGTCGGCCGGGAAGGTGCGCATGTCGCCGGTGAGCGCCAGCACCACGTTGATCTTCTCGCCTTCCTGCAGCGGGAACATGTTGACGATGGGGCGGCCACGCGAGCCGCGCGAGCCTGCCGGCACTTCCCAGACCTTGAGCCAGTACAGCCGGCCGCGGTTGGAGAAGCACAGGATGTAGTCGTGCGTGTTGGCGATGAAGAGCTGGTCGATCC
>NZ_JBKDTZ010000302.1:0-35090 GCF_046339755.1 Acidovorax sp.
GCCTTCTACAATCACCGCAGGCTGCATTCCTCGCTGGGCTACCTCAGCCCGATGCAGTACGAACAACGCTGGTACGAGGCACAGCGCAAAAAGGCCGCGTGAATCGTGGGTTAAGAACTACACGAAACAGGGGCAAGGTCACAGACCTCAAAGGCGGTAGCGACCTCGGAGGGTGAAGTACCGGGGGCGTAGAACTTCCCATCCTCTTCGATCAAGCTCATCTTTGGATGCGCGCCAGTGAGAGCAGAACGGATCGCGGCTATCGGGAAGTCGGCGGGGATTCCGCTATAGATGGAACGGTCGATTGACATGGTCGCTCCTTGCAATGGGAGCAACATACCCCCAATGAGCCGGGCCTTCAAGGGCAGTAAGGAATCAAGGCCTCGGTGTTCGTTCCTTGCTTTGGTTCAGCCCTTGCACGCTCCCACAGAAGAATGTCCACTTAGGCCGTGGATGAACCTGTGGATATCCCCGTGGTATGTCCTGCAGAGCCTGCACCAGCGCGGTTCCTGACGGAATGCCTAATTCATAGGCAAGACAGAGCGCGGGGTGCAGGTCCTACCTGTTGAAATGCGACCAACGCTGCCCAATCAAGGCTTTCGAGGGACATCTTGGGTGCACGCAGTGACTTTGCTATCCTGCTTGTCTCTAGACGAACGAGGTTCATCATGGAGCTTCACCTTGTCAACGAACGTCCGGCGCCGGATGTCCTTTCGCAGCCCGAGGTTCAACTGCACCACTGGCGCATCCTGCGGCGGGGCAATGGAACCCTGCACATTGCCGCCCAGCTTGATTCGGGGTCACTGCGTCTCACATCCCTGCTGCAAGCCATAGACCTGCCCAAGGCAATAGTCAAAACGGAGTCTGGACGGAGCTACTACCTGTGCAATCCACCTGAGGAAGACCAACTGCTGAGGTCTCTCATGGTGCTAAACGCAGCCCGAGGCCTGGTTCAGGTCTCGGAGGATGTGAGTGACGCCATCTGGGCCGCGATCACCACTGGTGCTTGGCCCTATGAAGGCTCCTGCTTGCTGCCTTCAGTGCAATAACTTCGCTCGAGCCGTTTGGACCGCTGACCTCATGCCATGAGGGCAGCAGGAGCCCTGCTGATTTCCACAATGCAGGAAATGCCCGACGGCCCTTCTTTTCATCCGACGAACTTTATTTGTTGAAGTCAAATGAGGAATCAGTCGCTTCAAATACGGACACCGGAAGCGACTTAATCCCGTTGCGGAACTTGTCCACATAATCCTTGTGAATCGCGCTCGGGCTTGAAGCGGGCCAAGGTGCGAGTATCAGTCGCTTCACACAGTCGGGGCGATTCAGTTGGATGGTTGGAACGGTGTGAGCTGGGAATGGTCTGGTGTAAAGATTCCCAGGTCACCGAGGTTGAGCATCTGCTCAACTGCGCTGAGGCACCTTATTCGGTGACACAGAGAACAGGTTCAAGCGGCTAGACTTCCTCTATGCAACAGTGGTTGGTGACTAACGGAGTCTTATCGGCGATCCAGTTAAGCCGGCAATTTCTTTTAGCGCATCCCAGCACGCATTTAAGCAACCGGGCTAAGTCCAGGCTAGGCTGCACTGGGCATGTCGGCATACAGCTGACTAATCAGGACACAAAACAAATCTGCTTGCAGAGGGGGCTCGAATTGATACATACCCTGTCGCTCGACGCCATGGTGCGCTCTATTGGAATGTCGCAAGATCAGCCCTTGCTGGTCTTCCTTGGGGCCGGCGCTTCCATGAGCTCGGGAATGCCTTCAGCGACTCAGTGCATCTGGGAGTGGAAGCGTTCCATATTTTTGACGAACAACCCGGGGCTCGAGCGCCAATTCGATGAGCTTTCCCTCCCCTCGGTTCGACAGCGCATCCAGCGCTGGCTGGATGCCCAGCGTCGATACCCCGCAAATGGCGCTGCCGACGAGTACTCGGCATACATCGAGGCTTGCTATGCGCGCGGAGATGACCGTCGCCGGTATTTCCAGGAGTGGGTCAAGCGGGCGAAGCCGGGACTGGGCTATCAACTCATGGCAGAGCTTGTTAGGCTGCGGCTGGTCGCCTCGGTCTGGACGACAAATTTTGACGGTCTGGCGGCGCGGGCGGTAGCGACTGCCGGTATTACCGCCATAGAGGTGGGGCAGGATTCGAAAGAGCGAATCTCCCGCCCTATTGCTCTCGATGAGCTCCAGTGTGTTTCCATGCATGGGGACTATCGCTACGACGCCCTGAAGAACACACAACGAGAGTTGGGTGAGCAGGAGGCCGAGTTGCGTGCGGCACTTGTCCAGCAACTGCGAACTCGGCCCGTGCTGGTGTGCGGTTACAGCGGCCGGGACGCTAGCGTCATGGCTGCGTTTTTGGAGGCCTACCGCCACCCAGCACAGCAGCGGCTGCCACTGTTCTGGACCCAGTACGGCGCTTCACCGGTGACTGGCGATGTTGAGAAGCTATTGCAGATGCCCGATGGGGCCGACCCACAGCGATTCGTCGTGCCAGACGCAACCTTTGATGACGTTGTTCGTCGCATTACGCTGCATGTGGCGCCAACTGAGGCACGCGCTCAGGTGGACTCGGTGCTGGACAAGTTCAAGGAGTCACCCACGACCCTGCGCGCCGCATTTCAACTGCCAAACCTCCCTGTCACGGGGCTGATTAAGAGCAACGCTTTTCCGATGCTGCCGCCGGGCGAGTTGCTGGAGTTTGATCTGGTGCAGTGGCCGGCGCGCGGCATTGTGTGGTCCGACCTCAAGGCAATAGGCGAGGAACATGGTTTCCTCGCTGCACCGTTCAGGGGCAAGGTGTATGCCATCGCCTCGCCACAGCAGATCCAGTCGGCGTTTGCGAGAAACATTTCGGGCGAGGTTAGACGTGTCCCACTGAATGATGAGGATCTTCGCTACGAAGACGGGACGGCCAACAGCCTCATGCGGCGGGCGACAGCCCTTGCGTTGGCCCTCAAGGCAGGATTGAACTGCAACCATGAGGGCTTAATCTGGGATTCCGAGGACACCACAGAGCAACGCGTCGAATTGCGACAATGGACTGTTTACAAGGCCGTCCTCTTGCAAGTCAAGTCCGTCCGCAGCTCGCTGGTGCTTGTGCTCAAGCCAACCCTGTTTGTGACCGACAGGGCTGGTGATCAAGCGCCGAGGACAATTGCCAACGCAATCAAGGTCAAAGTCCTTGGTTACCAACACAACGACAAGTTCAATGAGGCGCTGGAGTTCTGGCGCGCTCGTCTGCTTCCAGACCGCGACAACGCGCTGAGGTTTCCGGACGTCGAGGAAGGCATCAAGTTTTCCGTCTCCTCGCGTCCGATCTTCGCGAAGATCACCGATGAGCGTGAGGCGTCTTTCGCGCTGAGCGAGCGCAACGAGCGCCTAGCATCGCAGGTCGGTCTGCAGATCCGTGAGCCCAGGTTGTCGTTCCTGCCCAAAGCCGGGCGGGGCATTGCCTTCGACACACATCCGATTCGAGGGCTGCTTCGCGACAGGCCCTTCGACGCGCTGCTCACCGAAACCGGCATGGCACCCAATATACGCATTGGCTTGATTGCACCGGCAAAGGATGGTCGTCGCGTCAGTCAGTATCTCGGCCAACTCCAGGAGTCTGCCGACCCCACGCGATCGGATGCCGACTATCTGCTGCCGTTTCCAGGCTTCAGTACAGCGTTCAAGTGTGGCCTGGAGATCACTCAGCCTGGGGGTAAAGGATTCGTCGGTCTCGACGAACCAACGGAGAGGACGCCTTCAGGCGCCCGTGAGCTCGGTGCACGAATCGCCGCGGCACTGGCCTCGTTGAAAGCCGCCTCGAACCCAAGCGTCATCTTCGTCTACATCCCAGCTCGATGGAGTGCCTTGCGAGGGTACGACGTCGACGGCGAACAGTTTGACCTCCACGACTTTGTGAAGGCGTCCGCGATCCCGCAGGGGATATCGACGCAGTTTCTTGAGGAAGACACACTGGTTCACCCGCAACAGTGCCGGGTGCGCTGGTGGTTGTCGTTGGCGACCTATGCGAAGGCGATGCGAAGTCCGTGGGCACTTGACGGCCTCGACAGAGATTCAGCCTATGTCGGTATCGGCTACAGCTTTCGCAACAAACCGGGCGAGGACGGCAATATCGTTCTTGGTTGCAGCCACCTGTACAGCCCTAACGGGCTGGG
Source organism: Acidovorax sp. (assembly GCF_046339755.1). Classification (GTDB taxonomy): domain Bacteria; phylum Pseudomonadota; class Gammaproteobacteria; order Burkholderiales; family Burkholderiaceae_C; genus Acidovorax. The sequence goes on from NZ_JBKDTZ010000302.1 coordinate 4,169, forward strand.
CCTGCAGTTCCGTCTGAGTAAGATCGAGAACCCCATCATGCGAAGGAAGAACCCCTTCATGGGCTTCGATGACGCTCGGCGTCTTGGCGAGGGGATTCGGGAATTGTTTTTTGAAGCAAATCTCCGGCTCCCGAAACGAGTGGTGGTCCACAAGCAGACGCCTTTCCTCAAAGAGGAACGGGAGGGCCTGCAGGCCGGGCTTGAGGGAGTCGATTGCGTCGAACTCTTGCAGATTCACGTCGACGACACGCTCCGATATCTGGCCTCCAAGGTGAGCCGATCCGGATCACTGGAGATCGACGGTTATCCCATCCATCGCGGAACCACGGTAGTGGTCGATGAGTCGACGGCGTTGCTGTGGGTACATGGCGCATCCACGGCTTTGAACCCCTCGCGCACCTATTACCAAGGGAAGCGGCGCATTCCGGCACCTCTGGTGCTCACCCGTCATGCCGGAACGAGTGAGCTCATGACGCTTGCTGAAGAAATTCTCGGGCTGTCGAAGATGAACTTCAATAGCTTTGACATGTACGGGCAGCTTCCAGCAACCATCGAAACCTCGCGACGCGTCGCGCGTGTTGGTGCACTGTTGGACAGATATGCAGATCGGTCCTATGACTACCGCTTGTTCATGTGACTCGAATGTTCGCCGCCCGCGACCTCTGGTCAACGCGGTGCGCGCGATGCCGGCAGGCTCGTTACGCCCCCCAAGCTAGTTCACGCACGCGCGTGCGAGGGGGGGCCGTAACGTCGGTCGCATTTCAGTCTTCGAGCGTCCGGTTTCGTGCAATCGGCTCCGCAATCAATAGAGCGCATTACGCCCACAGCTGCCGGTGCTGCCGGAGCCCCAGTCCCTCCAGAAAACGTGATTGCGCAGGAATATATATTTGTCAAAAAATGACCATGACTCTAAAATAATTGTCTACTATGCGTTTTAAAGCCGCAAAATGACCATAACTTTTGGCAATTAAGGATACCGCTGCAGCCACCACACGCCCTCACTCCACAGTGACGCTCTTGGCCAGGTTGCGTGGCTTGTCCACGTCGGTGCCGCGCGCGCAGGCCGTGTGGTAGGCCAGGAGCTGCAGCGGCACCACGTGCAGCAGCGGGCTCAGCGGGCCGTAGTGCTCGGGCATGCGGATCACGTGGATGCCTTCGCTGCTCTCGATGCGGGTGTCGGCATCGGCCAGCACGTAGAGCACGCCGGCACGGGCGCGCACTTCCTGCATGTTGCTCTTGAGCTTTTCCAGCAGTGTGTCGTTGGGCGCCACGGTGACCACGGGCATGGCACTGGTGACCAGGGCCAGGGGGCCGTGCTTGAGCTCGCCGGCCGGGTAGGCCTCGGCGTGGATGTAGCTGATCTCCTTGAGCTTGAGCGCGCCTTCGAGCGCAATGGGGTAGTGCAGGCCCCGGCCCAGGAACAGGGCGTTCTCCATGCGCGCGAAGTCCTCGGCCCAGCTGATGACCTGGGGTTCGAGCGCGAGCACGGCCTGCAGTGCCACGGGCAGGTGGCGCATGGCCCTGAGGTGGGCGGCTTCCTGCTCGGGCGTGAGGCGGCCCTTGGACTGCGCGAGCGCCAGCGTGAGCAAAAACAGCCCGGCCAGTTGCGTGGTGAAGGCCTTGGTGCTGGCCACGCCGATCTCCACGCCGGCGCGCGTGATGTAGGCCAGCTTGCACTCGCGCACCATGGCGCTGGTGGCCACGTTGCAGATGGTCAGCGTGTGCTGCATGCCCAGGCTCTGCGCGTGGCGCAGGGCGGCCAGGGTGTCGGCCGTCTCGCCCGACTGGGTGATGGTGACCACCAGGCTGCGTGGGTTGGGCACGCTGGTGCGGTAGCGGTATTCGCTGGCCACTTCGACCTGGGTGGGGATGCCGGCGATCTCTTCGAGCCAGTACTTGGCGGCGCAGCCGCTGTAGTAGCTGGTGCCGCAGGCCAGGATGAGGACGCTGTCGATCTCCTTGAACACGCGCCAGGCGGCCGTGCCGTCGGCGCCGTCGAAGAGTTCGGGCACGATGCCCTCCAGGCCTTCGAGCGTGTCGGCAATGGCGCGTGGCTGCTCGAAGATCTCCTTTTGCATGTAGTGGCGGTAGGGGCCGAGCTCGGCCGCACCGCTGTGGGCCTGCACGGTGCGCACCGGGCGCTGCGCGGGGGTCAGCGCTTCGCGGCTTTTGCCCACGATCCAGTAGCGGCCCAGTTGCAGGTCGACCAGGTCGCCCTCCTCCAGGTAGACGATCTGGTCGGTCACACCGGCCAGGGCCATGGCATCGCTGGCCAGGAAATGCTCGCCCGCCACCGAGCCGCCGGCGCCCGAGCCCACGCCCAGGATCAGCGGCGAGCCGGCGCGCGCGCCCACCACGCGGTGCGGTTCGTCCTTGTGCATCACGGCGATGGCGTAAGCGCCATGCAGTTGGGCCACGGCGGCCTGCACGGCCTCGAACAGGTCGCCGGTGTAGTGGCTTTCCACCAGGTGAGCGATGACCTCGGTGTCGGTCTGGCTGGTGAACACGTAGCCGCGGGCCTGCAGGGCGGCGCGCAGTTCCTCGTGGTTCTCGATGATGCCGTTGTGCACCAGCGCCACACGGCCCGGCGTGCCGGCCGCGTCGCCGGTGCCGTGGCTGAAGTGGGGGTGGGCGTTGTGCACTTCGGGGGCGCCATGCGTGGCCCAGCGGGTGTGGGCGATGCCGGTGGCGCCATCCACATGGTCGGTCTGCACCTGTTCGAGCAGTTCGGCCACGCGGGCCGTGCTGCGGGCACGCTGCAGGCCGGCCGGGCGGCTGGCGTCCAGGCTCGATGCATGCACGGCCACGCCGCACGAGTCATAGCCGCGGTATTCGAGCCGCTGCAGGCCCTGCACGAGGATGGGAACGATGTTGCGCGTGGAGACCGCGCCGACGATGCCGCACATGGATTGCTGCTCCGGTTGTTGGGTGAGTGGCGCAATGGTAGGCAGGCATTCATGGAATTGGCGATTGATATTCACATCAAAATGAACTTAAATTTCATAAAATCCAGGTGGTGAAATAAAATTCCAAAATCATGAAAAAATCGGAATCAATTACCCTGGACCAGGTGGACCTGCAATTGCTAGCGCTGCTCCAGGCCGATGCCAGCCAGAGCAACCAGGCCCTGGCCGAGCAGGTGCATGTCTCCCCGCCCACCTGCCTGCGCCGCGTCAAGCGCATGCACGAGGTGGGCCTGATCGAGCGGCAGGTGGCCCTGCTGCAGCCCGACCGCCTGGCAGCGGTGCAGGGCCATGGCCTGGCCTGCATCGTCGAGGTGTCGCTGGACCGGCAGGATGCCCAATCGCTGGATGCCTTCGAGGCCCGGGCCGTGGAGCACCCTGCGGTGCAGCAGTGCTGGCGTGTGTCGCCCGGCCCGGACTTCATCCTGGTGGCGCACACGCGCGACATGCCGGGCTACCTGGCCTTGTCGCAGCAGTTGTTCACGGGCGATGCCAATGTGCGCAACGTGAAGGCATTCTTCAGCACCAAGCGCGCCAAGTTCAGCACGGCCATCCCGCTGCAGGGGCCATGAGCCGGGCCTCAGCGCTGCAGTCCTCTTGCCGGCAAGGCGGCAGGGCAGGCGATTTCCCGCTGGCCTCTACCGCCGGGTAAAGGTAAGCTCTGAGCGCCTGCCCCTCCTCGCTGCCCCCTCGCCCGCGCGCACCCTTTTTTCCATGGCCACCTACGAACAACAGATGCCCCGGCGCGTGTACCCGCTGCGCGTGCTCGGCATGGGCCTCGGTGGCGTGGTGGTGTCCGTCGTGCTGTGGCAGCGCCAGGCGTCGTCGCTGGAGTGGCTGGGCATGGTGATGCTGTGTTTCGTCTGGCCCCATGTGGCCTACCAGCTGTCGCGGCGCAGCGCCGACCCCTACCGTGCCGAGATCCGCAACCTGCTCGCCGACTCGGCATTTGCCGCGGCTCTCGTGCCACTGATGCACTTCAGCCTGCTGCCCAGCGTGCTGCTGTGCACGCTGACCATGGTGGACAAGATCACCACCGGCATCCGCGGGCTGTGGGCCCGATCCATTCCGGCCATGCTTGCGGGCGGTGCGGTCGGAACGCTGCTCACCGGCATACACTGGTCCCCCGAGAGCCCCATGCCCACCATCCTGGCCTGCCTGCCGGTGATGGCGCTGCACACCATTTCGGTCAGCATGGTCAGCTACCGCCTCATCCGCAAGGTATCGCACCAGAACATGCTGCTCGACGAACTGCGCCGCGTGGACACGCTGACCGGCCTGTACGGCCGCGGCCACTGGCAGGAGAAGGCCGAAGCTGCGCTGCGCCAGCACCATGCGGGCAATGAGCCAGCCTGCATGCTGATGCTGGACATCGACAGCTTCAAGCAGATCAACGACCAGCATGGGCACACCCTGGGTGACGAGGTGATCCGCGCCGTGGCCCATGTGGTGCGTGGCAATGTGCGTGCCACCGACTGCGCAGGCCGCTACGGGGGCGACGAGTTCGCGATCCTGCTGGCCGGCATGGGCGTGGAAGAAGCCGCCGCCGTGGCCGAGCGCATCCGCGCGCAGACCGAGGCCATCCGCCTGCGCGACATGCCGGCCCTGCGCATCACCGCCAGCATCGGCGTGGCGGCAGCCCACCCGCGCCATGGCAGCCTGCGCGCATGGATGGATGCGGCCGACACCGCGCTCTATGTGGCCAAGAATGCAGGCCGCAACCGGGTGGCCAATGGCCAGCACACGGCCACCGACCCTGCCATGGCCATCTCAAGCCCCTGAAGACGCAGCGGCAGGCCACTCCAGCCGCACCTGGCAACCGGCGCCCGGCGCGCCATCGGCGGTGATCTGCGCGCCATGGCGCTGCGCGATCAGTCGGCACAGGGCCAGGCCGGTGCCCACGCCCTCGAACTCGGTCTCGCGGTGCAGGCGCTGGAACACGCCGAACAGCGATCCCGCCTGCGCCGCATCGAAGCCCGTGCCGTTGTCGCGCACGGTCACGGCCACACGGCCGCCGTCCAATGGCTCGGCACCGATGTGGATGTGCGCCTGCGCCTGGCCACGCGTGAACTTGAGCGCATTGCCCAGCACCTGCACCAGCAGCTCGCGCAACAGGCCGGCGTCGGCGTCGAGCGTGGGCAGATCCGGCGCCAGATGCCAATGCACCTCGCGCCCGGCCTCGGCGGTGGCCAGGTCCGTGCGCGCCTGGGTCACCGCATCGGCCAGCGCCACGGTGCCACAGTGCAGCGGTGCGCGCGTGGCCCGCGCAATGGCCAGCAGGCCATCGATCATGAGCCCCATGCGCCGGGCCGACTGGTCCATGGTGGCCAGAAAGCCCAGTGCCTCCTGCAGCTCGGGCGCCTGCACCACCTCCGCAGGCAGGTCGCCCAGCACTTCGCGCACCAGGGTGCCGTACGAGGTCACATGGCGCAGCGGGGCCCGCAGGTCGTGCGAGACGGCCCTGAGGACTTCTTCCTGCGCGGTCGCCATGTCGGCCACCTGCTGGCGGCTGCGCGCCAGCTCGGCGCGCAGGGCCTCCACGGTCCCCGGGGTGTCGTCGTCGCTCATGCCGCGGGCCTCCTCGTCAGCTCATGCCCCGGGCGGCTTCACCGGACGCGCCCAGTTGGCGATGGCCACCTGCTTGCCGCGGGCCACGCCCAGGGAGCCTGCGGGAACGTCCTTGGTGATGGTGGAGCCACCACCCACCGTGGCACCGGCACCGATGGTGACGGGCGCCACCAGCACGCAGTTGCTGCCGATGTGCACGTCGGCCTCGATCACCGTGCGGTGCTTGTTGGCGCCATCGTAGTTGGCGGTGATGGCGCCCGCGCCATAGTTCACGCGCTCGCCCACCGTGGCATCGCCCAGATAGGCCAGGTGGTTGGCCTTGGCACCGTCGGCCAGGGTGGAATTCTTCACTTCGACGAAGTTGCCGATGTGCACCTCGCGGCCCAGCTGGGCACCGGGGCGCAGGCGCGCGAAGGGGCCGATCAGTGCGCCCTCGCCCACGCTGGCGCCGAGCTTCTCGCCGTCGATGTGGGTGTAAGGGTGCACCACGGCCCCCGCCGCAAGGCGCGCATTCGCGATGCAGCAGTTGGCACCGATCTGCACGCCCTCGCCCATCTCCACACGGCCGGTGAAGACGCAATTGACGTCGATCTCCACATCCTGGCCGCAGACCAGTTCGCCACGTACGCCGGTGCGCACATCATCGCGCAGGTCGAAGCGCGCCGGGTCGGCCAGGCGCACGCCCTGCTCCAGCAAGGCCCGGGCTTGGCGCTGCTGGTGGGCGCGCTCCAGCTCGGCCAGTTGCAGCGGGCTGTTCACGCCGGCCACCTGCAGCGCATCGCTGATGCGGTGGGCCACCACGGGCACGCCGTCGGCCACGGCCATGGCGACGATGTCGGTCAGGTAGTACTCGCCCTGGGCGTTGTCGTTGGTCAAACGGGCCAGCCACGGGGCCAGCAGCCGCGCGGGCACGGCCATGATGCCGCTGTAGACCTCGGTGATGGCGCGCTGCGCCTCGCTCGCATCCTTGTGCTCGACGATGCCCTGTACGTCACCGGCGCCATTGCGCTCGATGCGGCCATAGCCCGTCGGGTCCGGCAGGGTGACGGTAAGCAGGGCCAGCCGCTCGCCGCCACCGGCCGCCACCAGAGCACGCAGGGTGTCGGCCTGGGTCAGCGGCACGTCGCCCGACAGCACCACCACCGTGCCGTCCTCGCGCAGATGGGGCACGGCCTGCTGCACAGCGTGGCCGGTGCCCAGCTGCGGCTCCTGCCGTACGAAGGCGAGTTCCACACCGTCCGCAGGCGCGCTACGCGTAGCGGCCTCCACCTCGGCGGCGCCATGGCCGGTGATCACGGTGGCGCTGCGCGCCTGCAGATGCGCCGCCTGGTCCAGCACATGGTGCAGCAGCGGGCGTCCGCCCAGGCGCTGCAGGACCTTGGGAAGGCGGCTTTTCATGCGCGTGCCCTTGCCGGCCGCCATGATGAGGATGTCGAGTTGCGTCATGGAAATGGTGTGTGATGCGCCCTGCGCCCTGAAACGCGCGGGGCCGGATGTGCCGATTATCGGCCCCGCCCACCCACGCAGCCCCGCTACAGCAACGGCAGCAGGCGCGGCGGCCGGTCGTAGTACTCGGCGATGCGTTCGAGCGCGTGGGGATTGAGCAGGCGCAGCCGGCCATGGGCCAGCTCGTGCAGGCCCAGTTGCGACAGGCGCCTGAGCGTCTTGTTGGTGTGCACCAGAGACAGGCCCAGCGCGTCGGCGATGTGCTGCTGGTTGATCGGGAAGGCCACGGAGCCGTCCACGTCCACCAGGTCGATCCGCTCCAGCCGGCGGTACAGGTGCATCAGCAGCATGGCCACGCGTTCGGTGGCGTTGCGCCGGCCAGCGGTCAGCAGGTTGTCGTCCACATGGCCTTCTTCGTGGGCCGCCAGCCAGGTGATGTCATAGCCCAGCCGCGGCTGTTCGCGGAACACGGACCACAGGCTGTCGTTCTCGAACACGCACAGCGCGCAGTCGGTCACAGCCTCGACACCGTATGCCGAGAGGTCGCCGAACTCCTGCTGCAGGCCCACCAGGTCGCCGGGGAGCAGGAAGTTCAGGATCTGGCGGCGGCCATCGCTCAGGGTCTTGTAGCGGAATGCCCAGCCCGCGTAGAGCGTGAACATGCGCGAGTTGACCTGGCTCTCGTGCAAGAGGGCACCGCCGGCCTGCACCGAGAAGGTGGAGGTGCGGAACCCCTCGATGAAATCCAGCACCTCGGGCTCCACGGGGGTGAACGCCCGCGTCCTGCGCAGCCGGCATTCCCGGCAGTGGGGCGGACACGCGTTGGGCGGCAGGGTGGCGTTCATGGTGCGCCATTCTAGGGACGCCCACATGCCGAAACACCCCCAGGCGGCATTTTCCGGCGGTGTTGGGGGCACGCCATGGGGCGTCAGGCCTTTTCAGCGCATCGTTCGGCGCTATGTCTTTTGACATTGCGGGCATGTCAGCGCAGCCCTACATTGCGCCGCACCTATGTCACCACTCATCCCTTCCAGCGCCCTTTATGAAGCCCTGTACGTCAGCACCCTCGCCGAGCGGCAACCCGTGGCCGTGGTGGCCGAGATCGCCGGCCACGCCCGCGTGCACAATGCGCGGCGGGGCATTACCGGTCTGCTGATCTTCGATGGCATGCGCTTTTGCCAGCAACTGGAAGGCACGCAGAAAGAGGTGCTCAAGCTCACCGAGCGCATCCGCGACGACACGCGCCACACCCGGGTGGAGGTGCTGCACCACGGCCCCCTGGCCGAGCGGCGCTTCCGGCAGTTCAGCCTGGCCTTCACGCCGGTCGAGGACACCGAGGTTCTGGCACGGCTCGAACTGCTCGACGGCGAGGCGGCCATGGCCGCCTTCGAAGCCCTGCGGGCGGAATTGCACCGGTAGCGTATCCACCAACAACAACGGCCGCCCGGTTGCCCAGGCGGCCGTTGCGTGCCTCTGAGCCCGCGGTTCAGGCGCAGCAGGGCGTGCCATCCACGGTGGGCACGGCCGTCATGCCGAGCGAAGCACGTTGCCACCAGCTGGGTGCGGAGCGCGAAGGCTGCACCGCCCAGCGGTACTGCAGGCGCTGGTTGCCCAGGGTCTCGACCACCGCATGCTGGCCAGCGGCCACCCACAGCGTCTGGCCGGCCTGCAGGAAGACGTCGCCTGCGGACCCGCTGCTGGCGCCATGCGGCCCATCGTCCAGGGTCACCCAGGCCTGGCCTTCGGCAACGCGCAGTGCCATGGGCTTGCGCGGTGTCAGGCTGACGGCCTGGCCGGGCTTGAGCGTGTTGATGGTGTCCTTGGCCGCAACGCGGCCGAAGACGCTGGATGGTTGCAATTGCAGAACATTCGATGCGGTCATGGCTTTCTCCTGGTAAACCCTATAGGCCTCTATGGTGCGCTTGTGCTTGAAAAGCGTCCAATGAATTGCGAGTGCCTGATTGATTCAAGTTCGGCATCAATCCCAAAAATGGCCGGATACCGTTGACGGCCATATCCTGTTCAAGCGTGCATGCGCACTCGCTGGGGTGCTATCCGATGCAGAGCAAAGCGCAGCAGGCCGGCGGCCAGCCTGCCGCTGGCGCCCAGGGTGGCGGCCACCGCAGCAGCCACGGCACGCCCGCCCTGGCCGAGGGCACAGCCCAGGTCACGCAGCGGCTGCGCCACGCCAAGCTCCCAATCCCCTGCCGGATCGGCCGCCAAGGCCACGGCAGGCACCACATCCCAGCAGAAGGCCACCGCACTGGGCGCCCCGCCACGCAGGTACCAGGACTCCATCACCACCTGCTGGCCCGCTTCGACGACCAGGGCCTGCCCCTGGGCCAGCACGACGTCCTCGGTGGCATCGCCGGCATGGCCGGGCCTGGCCCCCACCGACAGCCACACCCGGCCCTGCGAGATTTCCAGCACACTGCGCTCACGCGGGTTCAGCGTGATGGCACGGCCCGCGTCCAGCTTCCAGCTTCCGGCCAACACGCGGCCGGCCGTGGCGGCGATGGCAGATTGTTGCGATTCCAGAACGGTATGGGACAGCATGGTGGACTCCTCGGTGCTTGAAAAAACGTTGTAGAGCCTGGATGATCCGCCTGCAGAGGCCTTCGGTCCAATGAAAACGCAGTACGCTATTGATGCCGCCAACGCATGAATAGAGATGGAGCACAGAGCATGCAGAACGCCGAACCCACCCCCGCCCCCTTGTCTCGCACCCGCCCCGTGGCCGTCGGCCACTGGCGCGCGTTTCTGGCCGTGGCACGGCACCTGAACTTCCGCGCCGCGGCCGACGAGCTGGCCCTGACCCAATCGGCCGTGAGCCGGCAGATCCAGGCCCTGGAGGACGAAGTGGGCGTGGCCCTGTTCCTGCGCCACACCCGTGCGGTGGAGCTGACCAGCGCGGGCGCCCAGCTGCAGCGCTCGGTGGCGCCGGCGCTGGACCGCATGGACGCCTCGGTGCGCCTGGTGCGCCAGACGGCAGGGCGGCGCAGCGTGGCCATCACCACCTGGGCCAGCTTTGCATCGATGTGGCTGATTCCGCGCATGGAAGAGTTCCAGCGCGACAACCCGGGCATCGACATCCGCATCGACGCCACCGATGTGCCCGTGGACCTGGAAACTTCGGATGTGGACCTGGCGCTGCGCTACAGCCTGCCGGCCAACATGCCGCGCGGCGCAGTGCGCCTGTGCGGCGAGCAACTGGCCATCGTGGCCAGCCCCTGGCTCATCAAGAGCAGCCCGCCGGTGCGCACGCCGGCCGACGTGGCCCAGTTCACGCTGATCGAGGCGGGCGACGCACACCGCAGCACGCACCTGGAATACCTGAGCTGGCAGCGCTGGTTCGAAAACCAGGGCCAGCCCAAGCTGCAGCCCCAGCGCTGGCTGTACTTCAACTACGCCCACCAGATCGTGCAGGCCGCCCTGAGCGGCCAGGGCCTGGCGCTGGCCCGCATGCCGCTGATCGCCGATGCGCTGGCCGCAGGAGACCTGGTGGAACTGCTGCCCAACCACCGCCTGGACTCGCCCCTGGCCTACTGGCTGCTGGTGGGCCCGCGCAGCGCGCACCGCCCCGAGATCAAGGCCTTCTGCGCCTGGCTGGAAATCCAGGCCAAGGCCACGCGCGAGGCCGTCGGCGATGTGCCCGACCCGGACACCGTGGACGACTTCGACTGAACCCCACCCACACCATGAAAAACGCCCTGCCGGCTTGCACCGGCAGGGCGTGGAGTGGCGCCAGCGCTGCGGATCAGATCAGCCCAGCGTGATGCGGGCGAACTTGCGCTTGCCCACCTGCACCACATAGGTGCCGGCGTCGAGCTTGAGGCCTTTGTCGCTGACCACGCTGCCATCCACGCGCACGCCACAGCCATCGATCAGACGGCCGGCTTCGCTGCTGGACGGGGCCAGGTTGGCGCCCTTGAGCAGGGCACCGATGCCCAGCGGCGCCCCCGACAGGCTGACCTCGGGAATCTCGTCGGGCACACCGCCCTTGCTGCGGTTCTGGAAATCCTGCTCGGCCGCCTCGGCCGCCGCCGCGCTGTGGAAGCGCGTGGTGATCTCCTTGGCCAGCATGACCTTGGCGTCCTTGGGGTTGCGCCCGCCGGCCACCTCGGCCTTGAGGGCCGCGATCTGCTCCAGGGACAAGAAGGACAGCAGGGTGTACCAGTCCCACATCAGCGTGTCCGAGATCGACAGCACCTTGGCAAACATGGTGTTGGGCTCTTCGGTGATGCCGATGTAGTTGTTCTTGGACTTGGACATCTTGTCCACTCCGTCCAGGCCTACCAGCAGCGGCATGGTGAGCACACACTGCGGCTCCTGGCCGTATTCCTGCTGCAGGTGGCGGCCCATGAGCAGGTTGAACTTCTGGTCCGTGCCGCCCAATTCCAGGTCGCTCTGCAGCGCCACCGAGTCGTAGCCCTGCATCAGCGGGTACAAAAACTCATGCACCGCGATGGACTGGCCGGTGGAAAAGCGTTTGTGGAAGTCGTCGCGCTCCATCATGCGCGCCACCGTGTACTTGGCGGCCAGCTGGATCATGCCGGCGGCGCCCAGGGGCTCGCTCCACTCGCTGTTGTAGCGGATCTCGGTCCTGGCCGGGTCCAGCACCATGCTGGCCTGTCGGTAGTAGGTCTCGGCGTTGGCCTTGATCTGCTCGGACGTGAGCGGCGGGCGCGTGCTGTTGCGGCCCGAAGGGTCGCCGATCAGGCTGGTGAAGTCTCCAATCAAGAAGATCACCTGGTGGCCCAGATCTTGCAACTGCCGCATCTTGTTGAGCACCACCGTGTGGCCGATGTGGATGTCGGGTGCCGTGGGGTCCAGGCCCAGCTTGATGCGCAGGGGCTTGCCCGTGGCTTCCGAGCGCGCCAGCTTCTTGACCCATTCGTCCTGGGGCAGCAGTTCCTGCACGCCGCGCAGCGAGATTTCAAGCGCCCGTCCTACACCATCGGAGACCGGGCTCGTTGTAACAGCAGATTGATTCATAAGGGTTTTTTGGGATGTCTAGACAGCGTGCGCCGCTATACTCCAGCCCACATTGCGAAGGCGGATTCTAATGGGCCCGCTGTTTCGACCCGCTTCCTGCCTGTCGAATCGCTGCAAACAGACAGTCTGTGCGCCTGGCCTTGCCCCGTATTCGCACCGGGGAAGTGCCAGGAGATCACTCTCACACTGGGGATAGACCTTTGATTCACGGCTTGACCACCGCCAGCGCGGCTTTGCTAGACCGACTGTCCCGTAGCATCCAACAACACCCCAAGCACATCACCGCCGCCGTTGCAGCCCTGCTGCTGACCGGCGGCGGCGGCGCATTTGCCGTCGCCTCGTTCGCCCCCGATCCCGCCGACATGCCTGTGCGCATGGTCAACTACCCGGTGGAGTCGCTGGCCGAGAACCTGGTGCTGGGCCAGCTCGATGCACCCGGTTTCTCGCTCTTCCGCTCCGAACAGGTGCGCAGCAGCGACACCCCTGAATCGCTGCTGCAGCGCATGGGCGTGGCCGATCCGGCCGCCGCCGCCTTCCTGCGCGGTGACAGCACGGTGCGCCAGAACATGCTGGGCCGCACCGGCCGCTTCGTGTCGGCCGAGACCACCGACGACCACCGCCTGGTGCGCCTGACCGCCCGCTGGGTGCCCGACGACAGCGGCAACTTCCGCCGCCTGATAGTGGAGCGCACGGGCGAGAAATTCAGCTCGCGCGTCGAGACCGCCAAGCTCACGACCAGCAGCCGCCTGGCCGGCGGCGTGATCCACAGTTCGCTGTTCGCCGCGACCGATGCCTCCAACATCCCCGACGCCGTGGCCGTGCAGATGGCCGAACTGTTCTCGGGCAACATCGATTTCCGCCGTTCGCTGCGCAAGGGCGACCGCTTCTCGGTGGTCTATGAAACGCTGGAAGCCGACGGCGAACCGCTGAGCAGCGGCCGCGTGCTGAGCGCCGAGTTCGTCAACAACAGCAAGACCCACCAGGCCATCTGGTTCCAGGACACCGGCGCCACCAAGGGCGCCTACTACACGCTGGACGGCGAAAGCATGCGCCGCGCCTACCTGACCTCGCCTGTGGAGTTCTCGCGCGTGACCAGCGGCTTCAAGATGCGCATGCATCCCATCCTGAAGACCTGGCGCGCGCACCTGGGCACCGACTTCGCAGCCCCCACGGGCACACCCGCACGCACCGTGGGCGACGGCGTGGTGGAGTTCGCCGGGGTGCAGAACGGCTTTGGCAACGTGGTCTTCGTCAAGCACCGCAACCAGCACGTCACCGTGTACGCCCACCTGAGCCGCATCGACGTGCGCCAGGGCCAGTCGGTGGAACAGGGACAGACCATCGGCGCCGTGGGTTCCACGGGCTGGGCCACCGGCCCGCACCTGCACTTCGAGTTCCGCGTGAACGGCGTGCACCAGGATCCGCAGACCATCGTGGCCGCGAGCGATGCCGCCGCACCGGTGTCCAAGGCTGCCCGCCCTGCGTTCGACCGCCTGGCCTCCAACATGCGCATCCAGCTCTCAGCTGCAGCCTCCATCGAACAGGCCAGCGCTGAATAAGGTGCCCCCACCTGAGTCGCTTCGCGCCTTCCCCCGAGGGAGGACGCCGCCAGCGCGGCGGGGCGGCCCTTGCGCGGCGGCTCTGGCCTGGTACGTGCCAGTCTCATGAATTGCGTGCGCACCACAGCACCATGGTGATCGAGCACTCCACGGCAACATCTGCCGCGTCGACTTCGGAGCTGTACATCGGCCTGATGTCCGGCACTTCGCTCGACGGGATCGACGGGGTGCTGGCAGATTTCGCCGGTGGCCGCATGGTGGTGACCCACCATGCCAGCGCCCCTTTCGCCCCCGAACTGCGCGCAGAACTCCTGGCGCTCAACACCCCCGGCAGCAACGAGCTGCACCGTGCTGCCCTGGCCGGCAATGGCTTGGCCCGAGCCTATGCCGGCGTGGTGCAGACCCTGCTCGCGCGCAGCGGCCTGGCGCCCCAGGCCATCTGCGCCATCGGCGCCCACGGCCAGACCGTGCGCCACCGCCCGCAGGAGTTCGATGGCACCGGCTACACGCTGCAGCTGAACAACCCCGCCCTGTTGGCCGAATGCACGGGCATTGCCGTGGTGGCGGACTTTCGCAGCCGCGACGTGGCAGCTGGCGGCCAGGGCGCACCGCTGGTGCCGGCCTTCCACCGGGGCGTCTTCGGTCGCAACGGCGAAACCATGCTGGTGCTCAATATCGGCGGCATTTCCAATCTGAGCGTGCTCTGCGCAGACGGCCAGATCCTGGGTTTCGACTGCGGCCCCGGCAATGCACTGATGGACTATTGGTGCCAGTTGCACACCGGCCAGGCCTTCGACGCAGGCGGTGCCTGGGCCGCCAGTGGCCAGGTGCTGCACGATCTGCTGGCCCTGCTGCGGCAGGAACCCTTCCTGCACAAGGCGCCGCCCAAGAGCACGGGGCGCGACCTGTTCAACCCCGCCTGGCTTGCCAGTCGACTCGAAGGCTTTCAGGCCTGTGCCCCGCAGGATGTACAGGCCACGCTCACGGAGTTCACCGCCCTCGCCTGCGCCGCGGATGCCAAGCGCCACGGCGCGGGCGCCGAGACTTTGGCCGTGTGCGGTGGCGGTGCACTCAACACGCAACTGATGGCACGCCTGCAAGCGGCCTGCCCCACCTTCCAGGTCATCGCAACCGATGCGCTGGGCCTGCCTGCCCTGCAGGTGGAGGCCGCCGCCTTCGCCTGGCTGGCGCGCCAGGCCATCAAGGGCCTGCCCGGCAACCTGGCCAGCGTGACGGGCGCGGCTGGCGGGCGCATCCTGGGCGCCCTTTACCCCGCCTGAACCTTCATCCGTGGTCTGCAGCGTCGGCCGTGGTGGCCGCCTTGCTGCTGGCCCGGTCCTCGGGCGACAGCTGCCAGAAGATGCCGGCAGATGCCACCGTGATCAGCCCCATGCAGGCAAAGGTGGACTGGAAGGCCGAGAGCGTGTGCGCCGCGCCCGGCGGATGGAAGAAGGCGGTGAATGCCGCCAGCACCGCGCCGGCCGCCGCCACCCCCATGCCCATGGCCAGCATCTGCACCATGGACAGCAGGCTGTTGCCGCTGCTGGCCGTGGCATGGTCCAGGTCCTTGAGCGTGACGGTGTTCATGGCCGTGAACTGCAGCGAATTGACGGCACCGAACACCGCCAGTTGCAGTACGCGCAGCCACAGCGGCTGCCCCGGGTCGGCCAGGCCGAAGCTGGCCATGACCAGGCCCACCATCAGCGTATTGCCCACCAGCACCTGGCGGTAGCCGAAGCGCGTGATCAGCGGCGTGGTGAAGCGCTTCATCGACATGCCGGCAATGGCCACCGGCAGCATCATCATGCCCGCCTGCATCGGCGAGTAGCCCATGGGGACCTGCAGCAGCAGCGGGATCAGAAAGGGCATGCACGAGCTGCCCAGGCGCGAGAACAGGTTGCCCAGCAAGCCGATGCGCAGCGTGTCCACGGAGAACAGGCTGGGCGAGAACAGCGGATCCGCCCGCCGTGCCGCATGCAGCCAGTAGGCCACCAGGCTGGCCAGGCCAAACACCATCAGCACCAGCACACTGGCCTGGCGCAGGCCCATGCTCGCCAGGCCGTCGAGCGCCAGCGACAGCGACACCATGCCGAAGGCCAGCATCAGGTAGCCCGCCAGGTCAAAACGCGGCACGAAGGTGACCGGCTCGCCAGGCATGTAGCGCAGCGTGGCGATGCAGCCCACCAGGCCCACGGGCACGTTGATCAAAAAAATCCAGTGCCAGGACACGGCCTCCACCAGCCAGCCGCCCAGCGTGGGGCCGATCAGCGGGCCGATCAGGCCCGGAATGGCCACGAAGCTCATGGCCTGCAGGAACTGCTCGCGCGGAAAGGTGCGCAGCACCACCAGCCGCCCCACGGGCAACAGCAGCGCCCCGCCCAGGCCCTGCACCACGCGCGCCGCCACCAGTTGCGCCAGGTTCTGCGCCAGGGCGCAGCACACCGAGCCGATCACGAACAGCACGATGGCCGAAAAGAACACGCGACGCGAGCCAAAACGATCGGCCAGCCAGCCCGAGGCCGGGATCAGCATGGCCATGGCCAGCGAATAGGCCACCACCACGGACTGCATCTGCAGCGGGCTCTCGCCCAGGCTCCTGGCCATGGCGGGCAGCGCGGTGTTGACGATGGTGGCGTCCAGCGTCTGCATGAAGAAGCCGATGGCCACCAGCCAGAGAAGGACCTTGCGGGATTGTTCTTGCTGCATGCGCTGCCAGGCTACGGAGAAATCGGGGGCGCCAAATGAAAAGCCGCCCGGAGGCGGCTTGTTGCGGGGACAGGGGCCGTGCGCACGACCCGGCGTCCTCAGGCCGAGAAGCTGGAGCCGCAGCCGCAGGTGGTGGTGGCGTTGGGGTTCTTGATCACGAACTGGGCGCCTTGCAGGTCTTCCTTGTAGTCGATCTCGGCACCGACCAGGTACTGGTAGCTCATGGCGTCGATCAGCAGCGAGACGCCATTTTTGGTCATGGTGGTGTCGTCATCGTTCGTGATCTCGTCGAACGTGAAGCCGTACTGGAAGCCCGAGCAGCCACCACCCTGCACGAAGACGCGCAGCTTGAGGTCCGGATTGCCTTCTTCCGCGATCAGGTCCGCCACCTTGGCCGCCGCGCTGTCGGTGAACAGGATGGGGGCGGGCATTTCGGTCTGGATGTTCTCGGCAACTGCGCTCATGGGTGGGACTCCGTTATCAGGGTTTGCGCCAATACTACTGCAAAGCAGTCGGAGATTCAGCGGCCGCTGGCTTTGACGACAACTGCAGTGGGGGCTTTTCGTCGGCCACCACCGCCAGGGGGCACATCTGGCCGGTGATCATGGCGCCCTGGTGCATCTCCAGCGCCTTGTAGTGCACATTGCCCGTGATGCGCGCCTTGGGCTGCAGCTCCAGCAACTCGGCCGCATGCACCGGCCCGGTCACCGTGCCGTTGACGATCACATGGTCGGCATGCACGGCGCCCTCGACCCGGGCGGTTTCCGAGATCACCAGGATGCTGGGCTGCTCGGTGCCCGAGCGGATGTCGCCCACCACCTCGCCATCGATGCGCATCCCCTCGCCGAACAGCACATTGCCGTCGATGCGGGTGCCATGGGCCACCAGGCTCTTGATCGGGGGCTGCTTCTTGCGGGAAAACATGGGTCAGGGCTCCTGGGTCAGGGGATCGCGGCCGGCCTCAGCCACCGGGCCGCGGCAGGCCGCCACCCGCATCTGTGAAAAATTGGCAAGGCACCTTGGCCGGCCAGCCACCGCTACTCAGCAGCCAGCGCCATGGTCTGGGAGGTGCGCAGCGTGCTGCCATCCAGCACCCGCGCGGTCACGGTTTTTACCACGGCATCGGGCGGCAGGGTCAACATTCCCTCCAGGCGCCGGTACTGGCGCAATTGCAGGGGCGCACTCTGGGGAAAGGTCTGGGTCCATGGCTTGCCGTCCTGCGTGCCCGCCAGCACCAGTTCCAGCTTGCCATTGAATTCCGTTGCATTGCGGGCCGCCTGGATCAGCAGCACCTGCCAGCGCACCTGCATGCCGCCCACGATTTCGGCATGCAGGCCACGGATGGCCACGCCTTCGGTGGAGCCCGCAGGAATGAGCCGCTCGAAGAACCCGAGGTCCTCGCGCAGCGTGCGGTTCTCGGCCTCGAGCTGCCGCACCTGGGCCATCAGGGTCTGCAAGGTGGCCCGGTCGGCCGTGAGGATGCTCTCGGCGGTCTGCGAGACGGCATGCTGGCGCTGCGTCTCCTCGACCAGCCGTGCCACCTCGCCACGCAGGCGCACCAGTTCTTCGCGCGCGCCGGAATCGAGCCCTGCAATGGACTTGCCGAATTCGAAGGCCCACAGGGCCACGGCGGCACACAGCCCGAAGACCACGGCCAGCATCAGCCAGCGCACCGGCCAGGGCATGGCGCTGCGGATGGCCACGCGGGGGGCGCTGATGGTCAGCCGGCGGCGAAGAAGTCGCAAACGCATGGAAGAAAAGAAACCGATGGCTCAAAAACGAAGAGAGCGCACCATAAACGAAAAAACCGCCCGAAGGCGGTTTTTTTGCAGGGCGACCCGAGCTTAACGCTTGGAGAACTGCTTGGCGCGGCGTGCGGAGTGCAGACCGACCTTCTTGCGTTCCACTTCGCGGGCATCGCGCGTCACGAAGCCGGCTTGGCTCAGTGCGGGCTTGAGCGTCGCGTCGTAGTCGATCAGGGCGCGGGTGATGCCGTGGCGGGCAGCGCCGGCCTGGCCGGATTCACCACCACCGTGCACGTTGATCTGGATGTCGAAGGTTTCGACATGGTTGGTCAGCGCGAGCGGCTGCTTGGCGATCATGATCGAGGTTTCGCGGCCGAAGTAGGACTGGATGTCCTTGCCGTTCACCGTGATCTTGCCAGTGCCTTTTTTCAGAAACACGCGGGCGACGCTGGACTTGCGACGGCCGGTGCCATTGTTCCATTCACCAATCATCTCAAGGCTCCTTAGATTTCCAGCGCCTTGGGCTGCTGGGCGGTGTGGGGATGCTCAGCACCGCCATACACCTTGAGTTTCTTGATCATTGCGTAGCCCAGGGGACCCTTGGGCAGCATGCCCTTGACGGCCTTCTCCAGCGCGCGGCCGGGGTGCTTGGCTTGCATGTCGCGGAAGTTCGTGGCCGTGATGCCGCCGGGATAACCCGAGTGGCGGTAGTACACCTTGTCCAGGGACTTGGTGCCGGTGACCTTGAGCTGGGCGGCGTTGATGATGACGATGAAGTCACCGGTATCGACGTGAGGCGTGTAAATGGCCTTGTGTTTGCCGCGCAAACGGAGAGCAACTTCGCTGGCTACTCGTCCGAGGACCTTGTCGGTCGCGTCAATCACAAACCACTCGTGCACGACCTCAGCGGGCTTGGCGCTGAAAGTAGTAGTCATGAGTTTTCTCTTATGAAGAGGGTTTGGCGGGTCCTTTTCCACGGTCGGTGCTTCTCTGAGGGAAGCCTCTTAGGTGGCATGAAATTCCTCGCCGCGGGACCACAAGGCGCTGCGAAGCCCTCGATTATACGAATTACCGGGCATTCAGCGCAAGCACCGCACTACCACGGCCCCTGCCAGGGGTCCCAGGGCCGGCCTGACCCTCAGGGCGACTGGCGGCGGCGCGCCTCTTCCGCCTCGTAGCGGCGCTTGTTCTCCACGCAAATGGGTGTTGCCGCCTGGGAAGGCTTCTGGCATTCGTTATGGATGCACATGGGGCGCCCCAGGAAGCTGGAGTCGGCGCACACCTCCTGCGGCGACGGCACGCGCACCGGCGCGGGGCGCGGGCGCTCCACCGGCGGCGGCGGGGGGGGCGGTGGGGCCGGCTCCTCGTGGACCACGACGGGCGCGGGTGCCGGCTCGGAGGCCACCACGCGCTTCGGCTTGGGTGCGGGCTTGGCCACCACGGCCGCCGACGCGGCATCGGCCGCACCCGAAGTGGCGGCCAGGGGGGCGCTGGCCATGTCGGATGCCGGCTCCGCTGGCGGCGCCAGAACGGCCACCGCCTCGGAGGCCGCGGGTGCGGGCTCCGCCATCTCGGTGATGATGTCGTCTGCCGGGGCGGCCTTCTGGCCGGGACCCTGCGTCCACCAGACTCCGGCGGCGGCCACGGCCAGCCCGGCGGCGCCCAGCGCCAGCCATACCGGCATCCGGTTCGGCGAACGCCCGGCACGCGCCGCCAGGGCGGCCGCGGCGCGCTCGGACTCCGTCAACGCGGCGCGCACCCGGCCGGCAGCGCCGCTGGCCTCACCGCGACCATGGCGCGCCGACTTGCGATCATGGTCGGCAGTCACCATGGCCTGGGTGTCGGCAGGGTCCATGAAGACGGTGTCTGCCACGCCCCTCTGGACCGTGTCGGGGTATCCCTCGACAGCAGCGTCTGCGCCTGCTGCCTCGAGCGCCTTGTTGGTCTGAACCGCAATTTCAGCCACGATGGCCGGTGCTGCCGTGACATCCACCGTCGGGGTCAGCAGGCCAGGGCCGGGCTGGTCGGCCGGCTCCACCCAGATATCACCCAGGTCGGCGCGAAAGTCGAAATGGTCCACGCCCTCCGGTGGGGTGGTCATCTCCATCAGCTGCAGGAAGGCATCGATGCTCTGGGGCCGGTCTTCCGGCTGCAGCGACAGCGCCTGCGAGACCGCGGCCACGAAGGCCGGCGAGTACTCGACGCCCAGCTGCTTCTTGACGGTCTTGGCCACGCGCGAGAACGGCACCATGCGGTCCTTGATGGAGCGCAGGGTGGCTGGCAGGGGCGTGTCGTTGCACAGGCAGCCATGCATCACGGCCGCCAGCGAGTACAGGTCGCTCCAGGGACCCTGGCGCAGATCATCGTCGCCTTCGGAATACTGCTCGATGGGCGCGTAGTTCACCTTGAGCACCGCCGTGTGCTTGTGGTCCTTGTCGTTGATCGCATGGCGCGCCGCGCCCAGGTCCAGCAGCACCGGCGGCCCGTTGTCCTGCAGGACGATGTTGTCGGGCGAGCTGTCCCGGTGCAGCGTCTTGCCGTCGTGCAGCACGCGCAGCGCACCCAGCACCGACCACAGCAGCTTGCGCAGCCACTCCTCGGGCGGTGGCGTACGCATCTGGGCGCGCGCCTGCTTGAAGGTCATGCCCGTGTACAGCGGCATGACCATGTAGGCGGTGTTGTTGGCCTCCCAGAAGCGGAACACCTTGACCAGCGAGGGGTGGTCGAACTGGGCCAGCAGGCGGGCCTCGCCCACAAAGGATTCAAGGCCGGCGTGGAAGGTCTGCTGGTCGGACGAGGAACGCACCCACAGCGACTGGCCCTGGGCGCGCCCGGCCAGCGCCGAAGGCATGTACTCCTTAATGGCCACCGCCCGGTGCAGCGAATGGTCGAAGGCCTTGTAGACCATGCCGAAGCCGCCCACCCCGAGCAGCGCCAGGATCTCGAATTCGGCCAGCCGCGTCCCGGGCGGCAGCGCATCGACATGGCTGACGGCACTGGCAGGAGCAGGGCGAGAGGTTTCGGTCATGGTGCAAAAAGACTGGCGGGAGAGGCCGCCGTGAGAGCGGTCAGGAAACTGCTGCGAGGGGCCGCCCAGCGGCCCACCAGCGATCATGATGCATGACAGCCGGTGGCGTTGAAACAAAAAGCCACATATCTGCCAAAAACGTCACGCAGGATCCTCCCAGCACGCAATTCTGCCCTGTACTGCATTGTCCATGCCACCTGTGGCGGCTGAAAGACCCGATTGACGGCGAATGCGCGGTCTGTTGGGGCGATGACCCTGGAAATATCGGCCCGGGCGCTGACAATCGTTACCATTGGGGCATGTTCAGTTACCGCCACGCCTTCCATGCAGGCAACCACGCCGACGTGCTCAAGCACACGGTGCTGATTGCCACCCTGCAGCACCTTACCGAGAAAGACGCGGCCCTGGCCGTGCTGGACACCCATGCAGGCGCAGGCCTGTACCGGCTCGATGGCGACTACGCCAACACCAGCGCCGAATCGGCCGACGGCATTGCCCGGCTGGTCGCGCCCGATGTGCCTGCGCTCAAGCCTGCCTTGCAGGCCTACGTGGACCTGGTGCGCGCCTTCAACCAGGGCGCAGCCACGCGCGTCTACCCCGGTTCGCCCTTCATCATCCAGCGCCTGCTGCGCGACCACGACAAGCTCAAGCTGTTCGAGCTGCACCCCACCGATCTGCGCGCCCTGGCAGGCAACGTGGCCCAGCTGGAGGCCGGCCGCCAGGTGGCGGTGCTGCACGAGGACGGGTTCGAGGGCATCCGGAAATTCCTGCCCCCGCCGTCGCGGCGCGCCCTGGTGCTGTGCGACCCCAGCTACGAGATGAAGAACGACTACGGCAAGGTGCTCGACATGGCGGCGGATTCGCTCAAGCGATTTGCCACGGGCACCTATGCCTTCTGGTACCCGATCATCCCGCGCCCCGAAGCCCATGACCTGCCGCGCCGCCTCAAGACCCTGGCCACCAAGGCCGGCAAGGGCTGGCTGCATGCCACGCTGACCGTCAAGTCCAGCAAGATGACCGAAACCGCCAGCGGCGAGACCAAGCGCCCCGGCCTGCCGGCCAGCGGCATGTTCCTGATCAACCCGCCCTTCACGCTCAAGGCGGCGCTCAAGGACGCCTTGCCCCAGATGGCGGAACTGCTGGCGCAAGACCGCAACGCCACGCACACGCTGGAGTCCGGCGGATAGACGGCCAGGGCTCAGGGGGCACGCAGCAGGCGCGGCGGGCCCATACCCGCACGGCTGCGGCGGCTGCTGGCCGCTGGCGCCTGTGCTTCCTGGGCCGCAGGCAGGGAAAAGCGCTGCGGGAGATTGTCGATGGGAACCGGTGGGCAGGTGACGGCATCGCCTCCCACGGGGAATACATCCACCGGCTTGAGCCCCCCTTGCACCCCCAGGGCCAGGGCCGCGCCGCGGCTCAGGTCCACGATGCGGTTGGCCACGTGCGGGCCGCGGTCGTTGACCCGCACCACCACGCCCTTGCCGGTTTCCCGGTCGCGCACGCAGATGCGGGTGCCAAAGGCCAGCGTACGGTGCGCCGCCGTCATGGCATTCATGTCGAACAGCTCGCCGCTGGCCGTGCGGCGCCGGTGAAAGCGCTGGCCGTACCACGAGGCCAGGCCCGTTTCCAGCGGGCCCTCGTCCGCACCGGGGGCGTCATCATCGTCATCATCCATGTCCGCAGCCTCCGCCGACAGGCTGGGGCGGGACAGTCCCGGCGACCCCGCAGTCACGGGGCGCAAGGGCAGGGTCTCGGCCGGGTCCGGCGGCACCCGCAGCTCGCTGCCCGTGGCGCCATCCAGGCGCAAACCGGCTTCTTCGCCCCACGCGGCCGGCCACCCCAGCAGGCAGGCCAGCAGCGCACAGGCGGCTCCTCGCAAAAAGTCAGCGCTTGCAGCGCGCAAGAAACGCCTCTTCAAAACGCTTGAGGTCGGCCCGCTCTCCCTCGGTGAGATCGGTGCGGGCCTTCTTGGTGTTCAGGATGCGCTGCGATTCGGCACACTGCTGGGCCTGGCGGGCGTCCTGCTGGCGCGCCAAGTCGGCCGCAGCCTGGGCAGAGCGCTCCTCTTCGCGGCGCTGGCGGTCACCGGCACGGCGCTCGTCGTACATGCGGTTCGACGCATCGCGCTCCTCCTGGGCGCAGTCGCGGCGGTACTCGTTGCGCATGCCCTGCACCACGTCGGCCGCGATCTTGCGCGAATAGGCATTGCGGATGTTTTCATCCAGCGAGCGGCAGCGCCCACTCATGTAGCTGTAGTGGTCCGGCACCTCGGGGGCGGTGCGCACCACCGTGGTGGAACGGGAAGGCTGGCTGTACGAGTACGAAGGTGTGACAGGGGCCACCTCCACCGTCCGGGTGGTGGTACCACTGGGACATGGCCGCGACAGGGCATAGTCATTCCCATAGGCATCGCGGCAGTGGTAGCGCGTCTGCGCCCCCACACCCGACGCACCCAGTCCACCCAGCAGGGCCAGCATCACGGCAAATACAACCTTCATGGCGCACCAGAAAAATGAAACAAAGGGTGTGAATATTACCGTTTGGGCCTGGCTACAGGACCAGCCGGCGGCAAATTTCGAGGGTGGCGGCGCTCTGGTTCATGGTGTAGAAGTGCAGTGCGGGCACGCCCTCGCTGCGCAGCCGGTCGCACAGGTCCGTCACCACATCGAGGCCAAAGGCCTTGATGCTCGCCGTGTCGTCGCCGAAGGCCTGCAGGCGCAGGCGGATCCAGCGCGGGATCTCGGCACCGCAGGCGTCCGAGAAGCGCATCAGTTGGGTGGAACTGGTGATCGGCATGATGCCGGGCACCACCGGGATGCCGGCGCCCAGGGCCTGTACGTCGTCCACGAAGCGGAAATAGGAGTCCGCGTTGTAGAAATACTGGGTGATGGCCGCGTCCGCGCCCGCCTGCACCTTGGCCAGGTAGGCCCGGAGGTCGGACTCGGGCGAGCGCGCCTGCGGATGCACCTCGGGGTAGGCGGCCACTTCGATGTGGAAGTCGCGCCCGGTCTCGGCCCGGATGAAGGCCACCAGGTCGCTGGCGTACTGGAATTCGCCGCCCGCGCCATAGCCGCTGGGCAGGTCACCGCGCAGGGCCACCAAGCGCTTGACGCCCATGGCCTTGAGCTGGCCCAGCTGCTCGCGCACCGACGCGCGCGTGGCACCGATGCACGAGAAGTGCGAGGCGGCGGGCACACCCTCGGCCAGGATCTCGCGCACGGTACCGAAGGTGCCGTCCTGGGTGGACCCACCCGCGCCATAGGTCACCGAGCAGAACTCGGGGTTCAGCGCATACAGCTGCTGGCGTTCGGCGCGCAGCTTGTCGGCACCGGCCGGCGTCTTGGGGGGAAAGAATTCGAGGCTCACCGGGAAGCCGGTGGCCTGCGCCTTGGCTGCATTCATGCGGCCCTCCTTGCAAATACAAAGAATTCGCGGTTGCCGTCGCCCCCGCTGATGGGGCTGTCCAGCCAGGCCAGCACGCCAAGGCCCAAGCCGGCACAGCAGTCGCGGATGCGCTGCTCGACCACCGCGTACAGGGACTCATCGCGCACGATGCCGCCCTTGCCCACCTGGCCGGGCTGCAATTCGAACTGCGGCTTGACCAGCATCAGCAGGTTGCTGCCGGGCTTCATCAGCGGCACCAGCGCGGGCAGCACGAGCGTGAGCGAGATGAAGGACAGATCGCCCGTGACCAGGTCGAACGCGGGCGTGATGTCCACGCCTTCGCGCCCGGCCCTGCGGCGGCGCTCCTTGGGCACAGTGCCTTCGGCCCGCGCACGCGCCTTGGCGGCACGCTCGGCCTTGAAGGACTCCACATCCTGCTCCCTGGCATCGTCGCTGTCGTCGTATTCATCACCCACCTCACCGCCATTGCGCATCCACGCATAGGGCGCGACGGGCTGGGTGTCGTTGTCGTCGATGTCCGTTTCCACGTATTCGGACAAGGCTTCCTCGCAGGCTTCCTGCAGCGATTGGGCCGTCATGGCGCGGGCATTGAGCCCTTCGACGCCCACCACGCGCAGGTCATTGCGCAGCCGCTCGTGCAGCTGTCCCTGGCCCACATCCACGCCGATCACCTGGGCCGCGCCCTGCTGCAGAAGGCAGTCGGTGAATCCCCCGGTGCTCTGGCCCACGTCCAGGCAGCGCAATCCATCTACCGACAGCTTCGTGGCCGCGAGCGCGCCCTCGAGCTTGAGGCCGCCGCGCGAGATGTACTTCGCCTCGGCCCCGTCGAGCAGCCGCACCTCGGCCACCGACGGGATGTCGTCCCCGTTCTTGGCCACCTTCTGCCAGGGCGCCAGCGGCGAAAGGCGCCACTCCACCCCGGCCGCGATCAGGCGCTGCGCCTGCGAGCGCGTGGCCGCATGGCCGGATTCCACCAAAAAAACATCTGCGCGCATACTTCACTCTCTCACCCGAGGGCAATGGATTTCAAGGCCTCGAAGGCAGGAATGCTTTCGCCGCGACCGGCACCCCTCCCTTGAGGGAAGGAGCGCCTGCGGCGACAGCCGATCAGTAGCGGTAGGTGTCAGGCTTGTAAGGGCCTTGCTTGGACACGCCGATGTAGGCGGCCTGTTCGTCGGACAGTTCGGTCAGCATGGCGCCGACCTTCTTCAGGTGCAGGCGTGCGACCTTTTCGTCCAGGTGCTTGGGC
Organism: Acidovorax sp.; assembly: GCF_046339755.1. GTDB lineage: Bacteria > Pseudomonadota > Gammaproteobacteria > Burkholderiales > Burkholderiaceae_C > Acidovorax. The sequence continues at coordinate 29,833 of NZ_JBKDTZ010000302.1, forward strand.
AGCACGTAGACCTGGCCGTTCTCGTAGCGGTCCTTGTGCATGAACAGCTCGATCTGGGCAATGGTCTGGTTGGCGAACGAGCTGGACATCACGAAGCTGGGGTGGCCCGTGCCGCAGCCCAGGTTCACCAGGCGGCCCTTGGCCAGCAGGATGATGCGCTTGCCGTCCGGGAAGATCACGTGGTCCACCTGGGGCTTGATCTCTTCCCACTGGTACTGCTCGAGCGTGGCGACCTGGATTTCGTTGTCGAAGTGGCCGATGTTGCAGACGATGGCCTGGTCCTTCATGGCCTTCATGTGCTCGTGGGTGATCACGTCCTTGTTGCCGGTGGTGGTCACGAAGATGTCGGCCTTGTCGGCGGCATATTCCATGGTCACGACCTTGTAGCCTTCCATCGCGGCCTGCAGGGCGTTGATGGGGTCGATCTCGGTCACCCAGACCTGGGCCGACAGCGCACGCAAGGCCTGGGCGCTGCCCTTGCCCACGTCGCCGTAGCCGGCCACGCAGGCCACCTTGCCGGCGATCATCACGTCGGTGGCACGCTTGATGCCGTCCACCAGCGACTCGCGGCAGCCGTACAGGTTGTCGAACTTGCTCTTGGTCACCGAGTCGTTCACGTTGATCGCGCGGAACAGCAGCGTGCCCTTGGCCGACATTTCCTTCAGGCGGTGCACTCCGGTGGTGGTTTCTTCGGTCACGCCGATGATCTGGGCGCTCTTGCGGGTGTACCAGGTCGGGTCCACGGCCAGCTTGGCCTTGATGGAGGCGTACAGGCAGGTCTCTTCTTCGCTGGTGGGGTTGTCGAGCAGCGATGCGTCCTTCTCGGCGCGCTGGCCCAGGTGCATCAGCAGCGTGGCGTCGCCACCGTCGTCCAGGATCAGGTTGGGGCCTTCGCCTTCGCTGCCGGCGGGGCCGAAGTCGAAGATGCGGTGGGTGTAGTCCCAGTACTCGGCCAGGGTTTCACCCTTGACGGCGAACACGGGCGTGCCGTTGGACGCGATGGCCGCGGCAGCATGGTCCTGCGTGGAGAAGATGTTGCAAGCTGCCCAGCGCACCTGGGCGCCCAGGGCCTGCAGCGTCTCGATCAGCACGGCGGTCTGGATCGTCATGTGCAGGCTGCCGGTGATGCGGGCGCCCTTGAGCGCCTGCTGGGGTGCGAATTCCTCGCGGATGGCCATCAGGCCGGGCATCTCGGTTTCGGCGATGCGGATTTCCTTGCGGCCCCAGGCGGCCAGGCCGATGTCGGCAATGATGCAGTCGGTATTGACCGGGGCGTCGACGCGTGCGTTCATGATGGTGTGCTCCAAAGCATGTTTGAAAAGCCACTTGCCGCGCGGGGATGAGACGGAAGGCTCACCACACGAGAAGTGGATGAGCGTCGTTGCTAGATGACTCCGAGCCTCACGCCCCGCCAGTGCTGGGGACGCTGCAACGCTCCTCGGATGCGCGCATTATAAGTAAAAGCATCCGGCATGCCACCGCTACAGCGTGACGACATGGCCCAGCTGCGGGTCGATGCGCCCGGCATGCAGGTCCTCCACCAGCGCCTGCGCGGCGGCAAAGCCCGCATGTTCCTGCACCCGCATCCAGGGCTGGCGGGCGTCGCTGATGCGTTCGATGAAGGCGCGCTGCGCGGCGTTGAACTTCTGGTTCACCAGCTCCGGCCCCCAGTCGGCATTGCGTTTCTTGATCTGCACCGGCGCGAAGTAGAACGCGGGGGCCGGCCCGGGCAAGGCGGTATCGCGCAGGAAATGCGTGTTCTGCGCCGAGCCCGCATAGCAGTCATAGACCAGCGCATCGGCCAAGTGGTGGTGCACGCGTGCGCGCAGGTCCTCGTCGCCCGAGAAGTCCACGTACAGCGTGGGCACATCCGTGCCGAGCGCCTCCAGTTCGCCATAGGCCACCGTGCGCTCGTAGCACCCCAGGCCCTGCACGAAGGCGCTGTTGCGTGGCGAGGTGAGGGCCACCCGCTCGATGCCCTCCTGCCCCTGCAGGCAGAACGCCGTACCGAAGGCCGTCTTGCTCGACGCGCTGGAGAACACCAGGCGCCGCGCGCCAAAGAACGCGTTGTCCGACAGAAAGTCCGCCAGCATGAACGAGGTGATGAACAAGGGCCGCACCAGCATCTGCCAGTTCTCGTCTTCGGCGCGGTAGGCCGGGTCTGCGCTGCAGCGCGTGTACTGGTTGTAGGCCGAGGTCAGGCCCTGGCGGTGCTCCGCGCCATCGTAGAAGCCGCGCGCCGTCACGCGCACGGGCTGCATGCGCAAATGGCTGGCAATCGGCCAGTAGCCATAGAAGCGCTCGCCCACGACCACGCCCTCCACGTCGGATGCCACCACCTCGGCAAAGCCCCACACCGGCATGTGGCCCCAGCCCGCTGCGCCGGTGGGGAAGAAATCCCAGTAGCGCATGGCATCGCCGAAGGCCGCATAGGTGATGTTGTTGGTGGTCACGGCCACGCGGTCCACGCGCAGAATGGCCTCGCCGGGCTGCAGCGGCACCAGGGGCGACTGCTCGGTGCGGGTGTGATTCAATGCATTCTTGTCGGTCAACAGGCGGGTCAGCATGGTCATGGTGTATCTCCGGTACGGTGGTGAAAAAGTGCTGCGGTCACTTTATGGCGCCCGGCCCGAGAGCGGGTTCGGAAACCGATGAAGGCCCCGCCCGCCAGCGCCGCCGCAGCCGCCAGGCCCCTGAAACGGCCGCACCAGGCCCGCGCACGCTTCACCGTGCAGGCCATCTACGACGCCTTTGTTCGGATTTGGCAGCGCGACGGCTGGGAGAAACTCACCACGTGCAACGTCGCGCTGGAGACCGGCATCGCGGTGGGCACGCTCTACGACTACTTCCCCAACAAGACGGCCCTGCTCTCGGGTTATGTGCGCCACTGCATCGAAGCGCTGCTCGCTGCCATCGAGCGCGAGGCCGTGCAGCCCGCCGGCCTGCCCTGGGAGCAGCGCATCCACCACCTGGTGCGCCTGTTGTGCGGGGTGGATGCGCCCGAGCTGCCCCCCTTCCACCCCGACATGCTGGCGCTGGAAGGCGCCATGGCCGAGCCGCACCACCACCTGCGCGTGCACGAGGAACTGGCCGCCGCCTGGGGCCGGGTGATGGCCGCCTGCACCGACCTGCCCCACCCACCAGGGCCGGAGCTGGCACAGGCGCTGCACCTGTCTGCATGGGGCGGGCGGCGCTATGCCCTGCTGCTGCAACTGGGCCCGGACGGGATGCGGCAATGGGCCCGGGGCGTGGAAACGCTGTGCTGCGCGGCCCTGCGCCCGCCGCGCTGAGCTTGTCACCTGCGCGGCTGCCGGCCCCGGCCGCCCGCTCCACACTGGCGCCCTCACAGCAGAAGGAGCATTTCCCATGGACCCGAAGGACAAGGTCATCATCGTCACCGGCGGCGCCAGCGGCATCGGCCGCAGCATGGCGCGGCGCTTTGCCGCCGAGGGCGCGCGCGCCGTGGTCGTGGCCGACCTGCACCTGGAGCCGGCCCAGGCCGTGGCCGACGAGATCGGCGGCCTGGCCGTGCGCTGCGATGTCTCGCGCGAGGCCGACATAAAGGCCCTGGTGGCCACCACGCGCGAGCAGTACGGCCGTGTGGACGCTTACCTCTCCAACGCCGGCATCCTGGGCCGGCCGGGCGGCATCGAGCTCGAAGACCCGCTGTGGGACGCGATGTGGAACATCCACGGCATGGCCCATGTCTGGGCCGCGCGCGCCGTGGTGCCCGAGATGGTGGAGCGCGGCGAGGGCTTCTTCCTCGTCACCGCCTCGGCCGCCGGGCTGCTGACCATCGTCGAATCCGCGCCCTATGCCGTGACCAAGCATGCGGCCGTGGCCTTTGCCGAGTGGCTGCGCATCGCTTATGGCCGCAAGGGCGTGGGCGTGGCCTGCCTGTGCCCGCAGTCGGTGCAGACCGCCATGGTCACGGGCGATGGCGGCTCGGCCTCGCACGACGGCATCCTGCCGCCCGAGCAGGTCGCAGGCGACGTGCTGGCCGCCATGCAGGACGGGCGCTTCCTGGTGCTGCCCCACCCCGAGGTGGCCCAGTACTTCCGCAACAAGGGCCAGGACTACGAGCGCTGGCTGGGCGGCATGCAGAAGATGTACGCACGCCACGCACAAGAACAATGACTCCCCCTGAGTCGCTTCGCGCCATCCCCCTGAGGGGACGCCCCCGGTGCGGCGGGGCGGCTCTTGCACGGGGGCGCTGGCTTGGGCTGCGCCAGTTTCACCGGTCGCGCGTCGTACCAAGCGCGGTGGAGCAATTGAGATACGGCCGCAGAGGGGGCCGGGTCGCGAGCCCGGTAAAATCGGCATATCCGGGCGCGTGAGCGCCTGCCGCGCCGACTGCCGCAGGCCCTTGCCGCAGCGAGCTGCCCACCCCCTTCCCTGGAATTCCCTGTGTCCTACGCCCCCGAAACCCGGCGCCGCCGCACCTTTGCCATCATTTCCCACCCCGACGCGGGCAAGACCACGCTGACCGAAAAGCTGCTGCTGTTCTCGGGCGCGATCCAGATCGCCGGCGCGGTCAAGGGCCGCAAGGCCAGCCGCCATGCCACCTCGGACTGGATGGAGATCGAAAAGCAGCGCGGCATCTCGGTGGCCTCGTCGGTGATGCAGATGCTGTACCGCGAGCACGTAATCAACCTGCTCGACACGCCCGGCCACAAGGACTTCTCGGAAGACACCTACCGCGTGCTCACCGCCGTGGACTCGGCACTCATGGTGATCGACGCGGCCAACGGTGTAGAAGCGCAGACGCGCCGCCTGATCGAGGTCTGCCGCCAGCGCGATACGCCCATCATCACCTTCGTGAACAAGATGGACCGCGAAGTGCGCGACCCGCTGGACATCATGGACGAGGTGGAGCGCGAGCTGGGCATGCCCTGCTGCCCCATGACCTGGCCGGTGGGCCAGGGCAAAGCCTTCGGCGGCATCATCAACCTGCGCACGAAGACCATGACGGTGTTCGAATCCGGCAGCGAGCGCCGGCCGCAGGACTTCGAGACCATGCCGCTGTCGGACCGCGCCGCGCTGCAGGCCCGCTTCGGCCCCGAGTTCGACACCGCCATGGACAGCATGGAGCTGGCCACCGGCGCCTCGCCGGCCTGGGACCACGAAGCCTTCCTGGCCGGCAAGCAGACGCCGGTGTTCTTCGGCTCGGGCGTCAACAACTTCGGCGTGATGGAGGTGCTGGACGCACTCGTGGACCTGGCCCCCGCCCCGCAGCCGCGCACGAGCACGGTGCTGGT
>NZ_JBKDTZ010000303.1:0-17697 GCF_046339755.1 Acidovorax sp.
AGCCTGGTGCTGCAGGCCGTGGAGCGGCATGGCGGCAGCGTGTCCAGCCTCGACGTGCCGGCGGGCGGCACCGTCTTTCGGGTGGCGCTGCCGGCAGCGTAGCGCCTGGCGCAGAAAAGGCGCTGCGCCGCCGGCTACCGCCGTTGTCTACTTCGCGGTGGTCTCTGCGGTCTGGGCAGCCACTATGGCCTTTTGCATCTCGTCGCGGGACAGGAAGCCGTCCTTGTCGGTGTCCAGCCCGTCGAAGTACTTGGCGATGTCGGGCACCACGGTGGCTTCGGTCTTGCTGATCTTGCCGTCCTTGTCCTTGTCCAGCTCGTCGAAGGCGGCATCGATGGACGCCGCCTGCTTCTTGAAACGCGCCTGCTGGAACTTGCTGAACTCCGCCTTGTCGACGCGGCCATCGCGGTTGGCGTCCATGGCGGCAAAGGTCTTGTCGATGTAGGCCTGCTTTTCCTGCTTCTGTTCGTCGGCTGCTGCGCTGGCCAGGAGCGGCGCTGCGCTTGCGAGCGCCAGGAGAACGATTTTTTTCTTCATGTTGAAACTTTCGGTGGTTGAGGGGGCCAAAGGATGGCTTTGGCCGCACGGGCAGCCATGGCCTGGCCACCGGAATGGCCAGGGCAGGACCCGGGATGGAGAACAGGGGATGGCGCCGGCTGCGCTGCGGGCCGGTCCGCGGCATGCAGCGCCACTACGGCACGGGACACCGTCACTGGCAGCGGTAGGAATAGCCGTTGGAGGCGCGGTAGGTGTCCGTCGCCCGGTCGTAGTTGCCGTACCGGCCCAGGCAGTAGTCCGCGCGGCCGCGCTCGCGCTCTTCCTTGTCACGGTTGGCGGCGGCCGCGATGATGCCGGCCACCAGCACGGTGCCGACGACACCCGCCACCACGCGGTCGTTGCGCGCCTCTTCCCGGCGGTTGCGCTCCCGTTCGCGCCGGTGGAATTCGGCGCGGTCGCGCTCGCGCTCGCGTTCCCAGCGGCCGTGGTGGCCATCACCCCATCCCTGGGCATGGGCGGGGCCGCAATACGGTGCGAGCAGCAGGAACGGGGCCATTGCGCCCAGCAGTACCAAGGATCGACCAGCTTTCAAAAACATCAGATGCACTCCTTCTTGCCAATTGCATGGCTGTCTGGAGTAGGCGCCCCGCAGGTTGCCCGAACATGGCGCCGCCGGGCAGGGGTGTTCGAGCGTGTACCAGATGCGAACCGGCCCGCTACGGTCTGCCGGCTGCCCAGTCCGCAATCTGCTGCGCGACCCAGGCCGGATCATCCAGAGGCAGATCGTGCCCGGCCCAGGGGTGCAGCACCAGTGGGCAGCCCCAGGCGCGCGCGATCGCCGCGGAGCAGCGGCTGCTGACCAGGCCATCCTGCGCACTGCCCAGCAGCAGCATGCGCTCCAGCGGGCATGTGCGCGGAGCGCGGTAGCGCGCCGCCGCGGCCAGCTGGCGCACGGCGTTGGCACCCGAGACAGGCCGCGCCTGGCGCGCGGCCACCCACTGCTCCACCACGCCCTGGTGCTGCCCGGGCCGGTTGCTGGTGAGCCGCAGCACGGTGGACTCCGCCGCATGCGGCCCACTGGCCAGCAGCACCCCGCGCACCAGGGGGCCGTAGTTGCGCGGCCTAAGCCGCCGGTAGAAGGGGCTGAAGTTGCCGAAGCTGGTGTTGATGAGCACGCAGCCCTGCACCTCGTCCGGGGCCGTGCGCGCCCACTCGGTGGCCACCATGGCCCCAAGCGACATGGCCAGCAGATGGTGCGGCCCGGCAATGCCGCGCTGCGCCAGCTCGGCACGGCACTGCGCCACCACGGCCGCCACCGACATCGGGCTCTGCCGCCCATGCCACTGGCCATTGCCCGGCAGGTCCAGCATCAGCACCTCGGCACCGGGCATGGCCGCCTGGAAGGCCGGCACAAAGCCCCCCCAGTGCACCGCCTCGCGCGTGAGGCCGCGCAGAAAGATCCAGCGGGTAGGTAGCTTCATCATCGTATGGGTCCCCCCATGGACGCAGGCACCGCCCGCAGCGGCGGATACCGCCACGCCCCAGGCCAGCGCCCCCGCGCAAGGGCCGCCCCGCCGCGCTGGGGGCGTCCCCCCTCAGGGGGGAAGGCGCGAAGCGACTCAGGGGGGAGCCTCATTCAGTACCAGGTAGCCAGCGCATCGGCCCGCCGCTGCACGCGCGCCTCGGGCTCGGGCACCCAGCGCTGGTGGCTGCCCGCGGCGCGCGTGAGAAAGTCCAGCAGCGGAAAGTGCCGGCGCAGCACGCGCTGCAGGCGGTGGTTGATCAGCGGGTTGAAGATGCCCTTGCGCGAGAACAACTGGCGCGGGTTCTTCTTGATCCAGCGCCAGGACCCCATCTCCAGCGTCAGCGGCAAGAAGGTGCGCGAGGGGTCGTTGCAGGCCTGCATGTACAGGTGGTCCCACAGGTCGCCGTGGGTGAGGTACTGCGTGCTCTGCGGCTCGATGATGTAGGGGTGGTAGGCATGCGCCTGCAGAAAGATCTCGTGCAGCGCATGCAGCTCGGGCAGGTGCGCGATGGGCTTGCGTGTATGCGCGAAAGGGAACCACAGCCGGTCGGTGATGCCGAAGCCCGAGTGGCAGTCGAGGGCAAGGCTGAAGGGGCGTGACAGCAGTTCCTGGTGCACCACCTCGCACAGCGCGCGGCTTTCGGCTTCCATGGGCGCGCCCGGCTTGCCGCGGTACCAGGGCAGGCCGGCGCTAATCCGCTGCCCGCCGATGAGAAAGGCCACCCGGTCCAGTGCATCGACCGGCGCGTTGCGCATCAGGTCCACGCCATTGGGGTTGGCGCGGGTCGCAGCCCACATGCCACCCGGGTTGACGATGGGCATGAACACCAGGCGCACCTGTTCGAGCTGCTGGTTCAGCGCCATATCCCAAGGCAGGCGCATCACCACGTTCTGCAGGTAGGCGATCACCACTTCGGCGCCAATGCCTTCGAGCCCATGCACACCACCGAAGAAGCCCATAGCCGGAACGTCCGGGTCCGGGTTGCCCAGGCTGATGGCGTGGATGGGAAAGCGCTCGCCCGTGGCCATGTGCACGGTGTGCACCACGCGCGCATCCAGGCGCTGGCCACCCTGGTCGATGATCCTCTCCAGTGCCGCAAGCTCGGGCAGGACGATGTCGGGCACGGTGGTGTCTAAAGGCCTGTAAGAAAAGGAAAAAGGCAGTTGCCATGCAAGCATAGCGTTCAGCCCGGTCACTGCGAAGGCCCTTGTTTCAGCTGCGTTGCAATTTGCCGATCTGACGCGAAACCGTCACATGGCCGGGCTATCTTGGCGGGGCACCACACAACCACCAAAGGGGGGCCCATGCTCTGGAAATTACTCGGCTTGCAACGGCTGATCGACGAGCTGCTGGACGAAAGCTGGTTCTCGTTCGACCTTCCCGACAACGACGTTTTCTCCCATGAAGAACTGCTCCCGCTCCCGGCGCAGGATTGAGCCGCTGCGCACGGTGGCGCTGTTCGGGCTCGTGGGCTGCGCCATGGCCTTTGGCCTGGTGGAGCTGTTTGCACTGCAGCGCTCGCGCTACCAGGCCTGGCGCGGGCGCCACAACCACCACCCCGCCCTGCCCCGCTGAGGGCGGCCGACCCCGCCAGCGCCATGGCCCATCGCGACCAGAGCCCGGGTGAGGAACTCGCCAACAGCGCGAGCCACGCCGTGGCGCTGCTCGCCGCCATGGTGGCCGCCCCCTCCATCGTGGCCTCGGCCCAGCCCCATGGGGCGGCCAGCATGGCCGGCGCCATCGTCTTTGCCGCCACCATGGTGCTGCTGTACCTGGCCTCCACCGTGTACCACGCACTGCCCGACGGGCGCTTCAAGCAGCTGGCGTTGAAGCTCGACCACGGCGCCATCTACCTCTTCATCGCGGGCAGCTACACCCCCTTTGCCCTGCTGCGGCCCGACGGCGGCTGGAACCTGGCGCTGCTGGCCCTGGTCTGGGCCATCGCCACGCTGGGGCTGGTGCTCAAGGCCGTCAACCGGCTGCGCACGGCCTGGCTTTCCACGGGCATGTATGTGCTCCTGGGCTGGCTGGCCCTGGCGGGCGCCCTGCCCCTCATCGGCCACCTCACGCACGAAGGCGCGCACTGGCTCATCGCGGGCGGTGTGGCCTACACGGTCGGCGTGGCCTTCTTCGTGCTCGATTCACGCCTGCGCTACGCGCATGCCGTGTGGCACGGCTTCGTGGCCGCAGGCACAGGCTGCCATGCGGTGGCCGTGGCGGGCTGGGGCGGCTGAGCGGGCGCGCCGACCTACGCGGCCACGGCCTGTGGCGCCCGGTTCAGCACGGAGGCCCCGGCTGCAACGGGCAGCTGGAAGTGGCTGCGCAGCGTCTCCCCCGCACACTTCGTACGCAACAGCCCGCGCGCCTGCAGCACCGGCACGGCCAGCTCGACGAACGCCTTGAGAGAGGTGTTGGGCAGGGCCTGGAAGAAGTTGAAGCCTCGGTGGCGCCGCCTTCGAACCAGCGCTCCATCTCGTCGGCCAGTTGTTCGGCCGTGCCCACGAAGGTGCGGCGCGGCCGGGCGTGCCAAAGGACGACCTCGCGCAGCGTCAAACGATGTTCGCGCGCGTGCTGCTTGATGCGGTCGCTGGCGCTCTGCTGGCTGTTGCGGCCCAGCTGCCCAGATCCGGACAGGGTTCGTCCAGCGGGTACTGCGAGAAATCGTGGTCATTGAAGGGCCGGGCCAGCGCGGCCAGCGAGGGCCAGTTGACACAATTTTGGGGGTGCTTTGCTTCGGAGCGTTGCCAGCGGTCATGCCATGGGACCTTGGATAGAAACCCGCAGGGTAGTCCGGCGTTGCGCAGCAGCCAACGAAGAAAAAACAGATATCGCTACTTGCCCCCACCTCAACGACAAAGGCCCTGCAGTGCAGGGCCTGGCAAGCAGCAGGGGCCGTGGGCGGCCCCGCCAGTCACAGCTTGGCGATGGACACTTCGGTCGACTTGACCAGTGCGACCACGTCGGAGCCCACGACCAGGGCGAGGTCGTCCACCGAACGCGTGGTGATGACGGAAGTGACGACGCCCCAAGGGGTTTCGACATCGACCTCGGAGACGACGTCGCCGCGGATGATCTCGCGCACTTTGCCCTTGAACTGGTTGCGCACGTTGATGGCTTGGATGGACATGGTTTTCTCCTTGAAAAGTCCGGAAACGGTGTGAGTGGGTGGGTTGGTAGAAAGAAGGGAAGACGTTCAGACGGCCCAGCGCAGGCCGTGCGCCGGCACGCCGGGCCATTGCGCATCGTTGGCGCTGGGTTCGGCATCGGGCTTTTGCAGAACCCGGTCGAGGATGCGCTTCTCGATCGCGGCAAAGGCCGCGTCGCCGTGCGAGCGTGGTCGCGGCAGGTCGATGACCTGATCGAGCGCGATCTGCCCGTCCTCGATCAGGATCACGCGGTCCGCCAGGGCCACGGCCTCCTGCACGTCGTGGGTCACCAGCAGCGCGGTGAAGCCGCTGGCACGCCACAGGCCTTCGATCAGGCGGTGCATCTCGATGCGGGTGAGCGCATCGAGTGCGCCCAGGGGTTCGTCGAGCAGCAGCAGCCGCGGGTTGTGCACCAGGGCGCGCGCCAGGGCCACGCGCTGGCGCTGGCCGCCGGACAGGCGCGCCGGCCACTCGCCCAGCCGGTCGCCCAGGCCGACACGGGCCAGCACGTCGGCTGCGGCGCCGCGGCGCTCGGCCGGCAGGCCCAGGGCCACGTTCTCGGCCACGCGCTTCCAGGGCAGGAGGCGCGAGTCCTGGAACATGATGCGCGTGTCCTGGCTCAGGCCGTCCACGCCCTGGCCATCAATGCGGATGGAACCGCCCGAGACCGATTCGAGCCCCGCCACCAGGCGCAGCAAGGTGCTCTTGCCGCAGCCGCTGCGGCCCACGATGGCCACGAACTGGCCGGGCTCGATCACGAGTTCGGTCTTCTTGAGCACCTCGCGCGCGCCGTAGCGCTTGTCCACGCTGCGCACTTCCAGGCGCACGCCGCTGGCGCCCTGGGCGGTTGAAGGAGGATTCTGTGCCATGGCGTCAGGCTCCGGGCTTGAAGAGGGCCACGTCCAGCGTGTTCACACGCCGGGGCAGCAGTTTCTCGGACAAAAAGGCGTCGGCGATGCGCTGCTGCTCGGACAGGCCTGCAGGCAGCACGGCACGCACCTCGTAGCTGCGCCGGCTGTTGGCCTGCTCCACGGTGGCGGTGTCCAGGCCCCACACGGGCGCCAGCAGCGCGGCGGCATCCTTGGGCTGGGCCTTGACCCAGGCGCCAGCCTTCTGCAGCTCGGCGAACAGCACGCGCAGCACGTCGGCCCGGGCCTGCGCAAACGGCGTGGCGGCCAGGTAGTAGCGCTGGTAGGAGGCCACATCGCGGCCATCGGCCAGCACGCGCACGCTGGACTGGCGCTGCACGGCGGCGAGGAAGGGGTCCCACACCACCCAGGCGTCAATGGCGCCGCGCTCGAAGGCTGCGCGCCCATCGGCCGGCGTGAGGTAGGCGGGCTCGATGTCCTTGAAGGACAGGCCGGCCTTCTCCAGCGCTGCGATCAAGAGGTAGTGGGCGCCGGCGGCCTTGGCAAAGCCGATCTTCTTGCCCTTGAGGTCGGCCACGGTCTTGAGCGGCGAATCGGCACGCACCACGATGGCCTGGGCCGAGGGGGACGGCGCCTCCTGCGCCACGAAGGTCAGGTTGGCGCCGGCCGCCTGGGCGAACACGGGCACGGTGTCGGCCACGTCGGCGCTCACGTCGATGTTGCCCAGGTTCAGGGCTTCCAGCAGCGGCAGGCCACTGGTGAATTCGTGCCATGTGACCTTGGTGCCCAGTGGGGCCAACAGCTTTTCGAGCGTGCCCTGGGTCTTGAGCACCACGATGAGGGTGGACGACTTCTGGTAGCCGATGCGCACGGTATCGGGCTTGCCGCCGCTTTGCGCGCTGGCCAGCCCGCTGGCCGTGGCGGCCAGCAGCGCCAGCGCCGTGCGCCGGGAGAGGATGGAAGTAGAGGCAGACATGCGGGTCCTTGGAATCTTGGAATGCGGTGGTAGGGGTCCTACGGATTCGCGTTCGACCGTATGACTAGGCGGGAAGCCGCAGACAGTGCTGTAGCACGGCAAGGCGAACCAACGACGTCAGACGGTTGAAGGTGAATCCGTATCAGGTGCTTTGGTAGCCGGGGTGCCAGCGCAGCCAGTACCGCTCCAGCGTCTTGGCGAACACGTCCGCCAGCTTGCCCAGCAGCGCGTACAGCAAAATGCCCACGAGCACGATGTCGGTCTGCAGGAATTCGCGCGCGTTCATGGTCAGGTAGCCGATGCCTGCCTGCGCCGAGATGGTCTCGGCCACGATCAGGATCACCCACATCAGGCCCAGCGAGAAGCGCAGGCCCACCAGGATGCTGGACAGCGCGCCCGGCAGGATGATCTGGCGGTACAGCTGCCAGCGCGACAGGCCGTAGGTGCGCCCCATCTCGATCAGCCCAGGGTCCACGTTGCGGATGCCGTGGAAGGTGTTCAGGTAGATCGGGAAGAACACCGACACGCTGATCAGGAACAGCTTGGCCGACTCGTCGATGCCGAACCACAGGATGACCAGCGGGATCAGCGCCAGCGCCGGGATGTTGCGCACCATCTGGATGGTGGAGTCGAGCAGGGTCTCGAACACGCGCACCGAGCCGGTGAGCAGCCCCAGCGCCAGGCCCAGGCCGCCGCCGATGGCCAGGCCAGCGAGGGCGCGGCCGGCGCTGACCTTGACGTGGGTCCACAGCTCGCCCGATGCGGTCAGCGTCCAGGCGGCCTTGACCACTTCCAGCGGCGCGGGCAGCACCCGGGTCGAGAGCCAGCCCAGCGACGAGGCAATCTGCCACACCACGATCAGCGTGACGGGCACGGCCCAAGGGATGAGGCGCAGCAGCACGCCCTTGGCAAAGCGCAGCGCGGGCGAAGACGCCAGCGGCGCCAGGCTGGCCGCGTCGATGGAATCGGCCACGGGCGATGCCTGCAGCTCTCGGGTGGTGGTGTTCATGCGAACTCCTGTCGTTCGGTATCGGGTTCCAGGAACTCCAGCTGGTTGCCCGCCGGGTCCTTCACGTAAAAGCGCAGGTAGCCGGGCAGCGCCCGGTTCTCCACCAGTGGCAGTTGCGCCTGCAGCAGGCGCCCGCGCAGCGCGGGCAGGTCCTGCACCTCCAGCGCCAGGTGCGACACCGAGGGCGCGCCCTGCCAGTGCTCGGTGGGCACCAAGTCGATGCGCTGGGTGCCTGCCGCAAACTGCAAGGCACTGCCAGCAGCCACGCGCACCTCGGGCAGGCCCAGCAGGCGGTTGTAGAAGTTGCGGATGGGTTCCTCGGCACCGGCCGGGAAGGCCAGCTGCACGTGGTTGATGGAATGGATGGCCATGGGCGATCTCCTGTGCGGGTACTCAGCTTTGCGAGGCGCGCGGAGGCAGCTCGTTGGCCACGGCTTCGCCGAAGGGGCCGAGCGGGTTGCCGCCCGAGAGCTTTTCGCGCACACCGAGCGGCAGCAGCGGGAAGACGAGTTCGGCAAAGCGGTAGGCCTCCTCCAGGTGCGGATAGCCCGAGAGCACGAAGGTATCGAGCCCCAGGGCCGCGTATTCGGTGATGCGCGCGGCCACGGTCTCGGGGTCGCCCACCAGGGCCGTGCCCGCGCCGCCGCGCACCAGGCCCACGCCGGCCCACAGGTTGGGGCTGATCTCCAGGTCCGCCCGCGAGCGCTTGGCGCCGCCGGCATGCAGGCGCGCCATGCGCCGCTGGCCTTCGGAATCCATGCGCGCAAAGACTGCCTGGGCGCGCACCACGGTGGCATCGTCCACATGGCTGATGAGTTCCTCGGCCGCGGCCCAGGCCTGTGCATCCGTCTCGCGCACGATGACGTGCAGGCGGATGCCGAACTTCACAGTGCGGCCGTGCTTTGCGGCACGCACACGCACGTCGGCCACCTTTCTGGCCACCTCGGCCGGGGGTTCGCCCCAGGTCAGGTAGGTCTCGACCTGCTCGGCCGCCAGGTCGTGCGCCGCCTCGGACGAACCGCCGAAGTACACCGGTGGATGCGGCTGCTGCACGGGCGGGAACAGCAGCTTGGCGCCCTTGACCGCGAGGTGCTGGCCCTCGAAGTCATAGGTCTCGCCGGTGTGGCTGCGCGCCATGATCTCGCGCCAGATGCGGATGAACTCGGCCGACTGCTCGTAGCGCGTGGCGTGGTCCAGGAACACGCCGTCGCCTTCCAGCTCGGACTGGTCGCCACCAGTCACCAGGTTGATGAGCAGGCGCCCGCCAGAGTGGCGGTCGAAGGTGGCGGCCATGCGCGCCGGCAGCGCGGGCTGGTGCAGGCCGGGACGCACGGCGACCAGGAACTTGAGCCGCTTGGTGGCGCCGATCAGGCTCGACGCGATGACCCAGGGGTCTTCGCAAGAACGCCCGGTGGGGATGAGCACGCCCTCGTAGCCGAGGCTGTCGGCCGCCACCGCCACCTGCTGCAGGTAGTCGTGGCTGATCTGGCGTGCGCCCTTAGAGGTGCCCAGGTAGCGGCTGTCGCCGTGCGTGGGAATGAACCAGAAGATCTGCATGGAAACCTCTTTGTTATTGCTTCAGTAGGAGATGGCGAAACCGAACCGGGGAGCGCCCACACCCGCGCAGCGCGGCCGGGTGGGCAGGCCCCAGGCGCCAGCCGTCACGCACAGCACGCGGCGCAGTTGCTCGTGCAGGGGGAAAGGCATGGGGGTGTGCATGGAGGCGCTCGGGGGATCAGGAAGCGCTGAGGTCCACGGGCGCGGCATGCAGCAGGTTGAGCTTCCTGGGGATGAGCTTGAGCTCGAAGAAGGTATCGGCAATCGACTGCTGCTCGGCGATGATCTCGCGTGTCACCGGCGCCGTGCCGAATTTGGCGCGGCTCAGGTACAGCTCGGTGATGCTGCGGTCCAGGCCCAGCACGGCGGTCAGTTCAGCGGCTGCCGCCGACTGGTTCTTCGAGGCCCAGGTGTCGATGGCATTGACCTCCTCGATGGCGATGCGCAGCACGTCGGCATTGCGCGTGGCGTAGTCGCGCGAGGTGAAGTAGTAGGCGCGGTTGTTGACGATGCCCGTGGCATCGACCAGCAGGCGCGCGTCCAGCGTCTTCTGCGCGGCGGCCAGGAACGGGTCCCAGATGATCCAGGCGTCCACGGCGCCCTTCTCGAAGGCCGCGCGCGCATCGGCGGGCGCCAGGAAGATGGACTGCACGTCGCCATACTTCAGGCCGTTCTTCTCCAGCAGCTTGACCAGGAAGTACTGCACGTTGGAGCCCTTGTTGTAGGCCACGCGCTTGCCCTTGAGGTCGGCCACGCGGCGGATGGGCGAATCCTTGGGCACGATCACCGCCTCCAGTGCCGGGCGCGGCACCGTGGCGCCGGCATACACCAGCGGGGCGCCCGCAGCCTGGGCAAAGATGGGTGGGGCCTCACCCACATCGCCGAAGTCGATGGAGCCGACGTTCAGCGCTTCGAGCTGCACAGGGCCAGCGTTGAACTCGGTCCAGCTGACCTTCACGCCCAGCGGGGCCAGGCGCTTTTCGAGCGTGCCGCGGCCCTTGAGGATGGACAGCCAGCCCTTCTGGTGACCGATGCGCAGCACGCGGCCGGAAGCCTGGGCCAGGGCCTGGCCACCCGTGGCGGCGAAGGCGGCGGCCGCCAGGCTGGAGAGGACCACCTGGCGGCGGCGCGAAGAAACGGGGGAAGCTTGTGTCAGGGCGCTGTGTCTTTCAGCAATGCCTGGGCATGCAGCGGCCCGGCCTGCCCGCAATGGCGGTCAGCGGCCCGAAAACAAAAAAGGGAGCGAAGGAGGAAGGTGGTGGGTGCAGCCAGCCGCCTGAAAAAAGCGCTGGAAGCCCCAAGGCGTCAGACGCTACATCGCACCTGCGAGAAATGCACCGGCGCGAAGCGGCCGGCCTGGGCCGCAGGGGGACGCAGGTTCTCGGTGATGAGCACGTTCACCGCGTCGTCCAGGCGGGCGGCGATGTCGGGGTTCAGGTCATAGGCGCCTTCGGGCGTCAGGGCCACCTGCGCGTCGGTGGCATAGATGCCGGGCAGGATGCTCTTGGCACCCAGCGACTGCAGCACGGGCCGCAGCGCATAGTCCAGCGCCAGCATGTGGTGCGGGCTGCCGCCGGTGGCCAGGGGCAGAACGACCTTGCCCTTGAGCGCGGTCTGCGGCAGCAGGTCCAGAAAGACCTTGAGCACGCCGCTGTAGGCGGCCTTGTAGACCGGGGTGGCGACCACCAGCACGCGGGCCTGGGCCACCTGGTCGATGGCCCCTACCACGGTGGGATGGGCGAAGTCGGCCAACAGCAGGGCCTGGGGCGACAGGTCGCGGATGTGGATGCGGTCCACCAGCGCGCCGCGGCCCGACAGGCGCTGGGCCACGGCATCCAGCAGTGCGGCGGAACGGGACCGCTCCGAGGGGCTACCGGCAATGAGAAGGGCGGACATAGGATCAGGCAATTCGTAAAGGCGTGGCTTTCCAAGCGCCACCGCGGAGCCGGCTTGGCCGGGCCTTGGGTGGCGCTGCTTGCAGGAAGCCGGTGGGCTTACTTCTTCGTATAAATTTGGTCGAAGCTCGCGTTGTCGGCGAAGTGGTCCTTGGCTGCCTTGTCCCAGCCGCCGAACGCGTCGTTGATGGTGAACAGGTTCACCTTGGGGAACTGCTTGGCGTACTTGGCCTTGGCCTTCTCGGACACGGCGGGGCGGTAGAAGTGCTTGCCGGCAAGGTCCTGCCCTTCCTCGGTGTACAGGTACTTGAGGTATTCCTCGGCCACGGCGCGCGTGCCCTTCTTGTCCACGTTCTTGTCCACCACGGAGACGGCGGGCTCGGCCAGGATGGAGATCGACGGTGCGATCACGTCGAACTTGGTGCCGAATTCCTTTTCCAGCAAGTAGGCCTCGTTCTCCCAGGCGATCAGCACGTCGCCCTGGTTGCGCTGGGCAAAGGTGATCGTGGAGCCGCGGGCACCGGTGTCCAGCACGGGCACATTGCCGTAGAGCTTGGCCACGAAGTCCTTGGCCTTGGCATCGCTGCCCAGCTTGCGCTTGGCGAACTCCCAGGCGGCCAGGTAGTTCCAGCGCGCGCCGCCCGAGGTCTTGGGGTTGGGGGTGATCACGCTGATGCCGGGCTTGATGAGGTCGTCCCAGTCCTTGATGCCCTTGGGGTTGCCCTGGCGCACCACCAGCACGATGGTCGAGGTGTAGGGCGAGCTGTTGTGCGGCAGGCGCTTTTGCCAGTCCTTGGGAATCCAGCCGCCGTTGGTGTGCAGGGCGTCGGTGTCGCCAGCCAGGGCCAGGGTGGCCACGTCGGCATCCAGGCCGTCGATGATGGAGCGCGCCTGCTTGCCCGAGCCGCCGTGCGATTGCTTGATCGTCACGTCCTGGCCGGTCTTGCCCTTCCAGTACTTGGCGAAGGCCTGGTTGAACTCCACGTACAGCTCGCGCGTCGGGTCGTACGAGACGTTGAGCAGGGTCACAGACTGGGCAAACGACGGCAACGCCGTCAGGGCCAAGCTGCCCACCAAAGCGGCGGCAAACGGAAACTTGATAAAGTCGCGGCGAAAATTCATGGAGAGGCCTCTTTGGATTGGATGCGGATGGGTGCTGAACACCGATGGACCGCATTCTGGAATCCCTCCATCAAAACTGAAACAACTAAGATTTCAGTTCTTTATACCGAAACTATCTAAACACGAGGAAATCCCCATGGCACGCACCATTCAATGTATCAAGCTCGGCAAGGAAGCCGAAGGCCTGGATTTCCCTCCCTACCCCGGCGAGCTGGGCAAGCGCATCTGGGAGAGCGTGAGCAAGGAGGCCTGGGCCGGCTGGCTCAAGCACCAGACCATGCTGGTCAATGAAAACCGCCTGAACCTGGCTGACGCACGTGCCCGCCAGTACCTGGCGCGCCAGATGGAAAACCATTTCTTCGGCGGCGGCGCAGATGCAGCCGCAGGCTACGTGCCTCCCAGCCCATAACCCATCCTTTGCCCTTCATGTCCGAGCCTGTCGATTGGCTGCCGGACGGCACTCCCTACAGCCCCCGCTTCGGCGACCGCTACCACAGTGAAAACGGCGGCCTCACGCAGGCCCGCCAGGTGTTCCTGCGTGGCTGCGGGCTGCCGCAGGCGTGGGCTGGGCAAGCGCAATGGCACATCCTGGAAACTGGGTTCGGCTTCGGCCTGAACTTCCTGGTGACCTGGGCCGCCTGGAAGGCCGACCCCGCGCGCTGCATGCTGCTGCATTTCGTCTCCACCGAGGCCTGGCCCGTGGGGGCCGATGACCTGCTGCGCGCCACCACGGTGCACCCCGAGCTGGCGCCGCTGGCGCGCGAGCTCCACGCCCAGTGGTGGGGCCTGCTGCCGGGCGTGCACCGGCTGAGCTTCGAGGGCGGCCGGGTGCTGCTGACCCTGTATGTGGGCGATACCCAGGCCATGCTGCGCCAGCAGATGCCCACGGTCGATGCCGTGTACCTCGACGGCTTCAGCCCTCAGCGCAACCCGGAGATCTGGGACACCCACACCCTCAAGGCCGTGGCGCGCTGCTGCCGGCGCGGCACGCGCCTGGCCACCTGGACCATTGCGCGCGCCGTGCGCGACGCGCTCGCGCAGCTCGGCTTCGAGGTCACCCGTGCGCCCGGTGTGCCGCCCAAGCGCGACAACCTGCACGCCATCTTCAACCCACGCTGGGAGCCACGCACCGCGCCGCAGGCCCATCCGGAGCCCGAGCCCCGGCCGCCGGGCGACTGCATCGTGATCGGCGGCGGCGTGGCCGGTGCGGCCTGCGCCGCCAGCCTGGCGCGGCGCGGCTGGCGCGTGCAGTTGCGGGACCAGGCCGAAGCCCCGGCGGCTGGCGCCTCGGGCCTACCGGCAGGCGTGTTCGCCCCCCATGTCTCGCCCGACGACAGCCTGCTCTCGCGCCTGTCGCGCAGCGGCGTGCGCGCCACCCTCACCCAGGCCCGCGCGCTGCTGCGCGAAGGGCTGGATTTCGGCCAGACCGGCGTGCTGGAGCGGCACGCCGCCGACAAGGCGCGCAACAAGGCCTTGCCGGCGAGTTGGGCCGATGGCCCCGGCGCCGACTGGAGCCAGCCGGCCCAGGACGCAACCCTGGCCCAGGCGCAACTGCCCGCCGGCACACCCGCCAACTGGCACCCCCGCGCGGGCTGGCTGCGCCCGGCGCGCATGGTGGGCCAGTTGCTGGCCCAGCCCGGCATCACCTGGCGCGGAAGCTGCCGCGTATCCCGTCTGCAGCGCAAGGATGGCCCCGGTACGCCCTGGGAGGCACTGGACTCCATGGGCCAGGTGCTGGCCGAGGCCCCGGTGGTGGTGATCGCCGCAGGCGCAGACAGCCGCACGCTGCTGGCCAACGAGTGGCCGCTGCAGGCCCTGCGCGGGCAGGTCTCAGTGGGCACCTATGCCGCGGGCGATGCCCCGCTGGCGCCCTTCCCGATCAATGGCAACGGCAACCTGGTGCCGGACTTCCCACTGTCCGGGGACGGCAATGGCCCGCGCGCCTGGATCATGGGGTCGACCTTCGAGCGTGGCCTGACCGCCCTGCCCCCAACGCCAGCAGAGCAGTTGGAGGCCCACGCCAACAACTTCGCCAAGATGCAGGGCCTGCTGCCCCCCGCCGCCGAGCGCCTGCAGGCGGACTTTGCCGCCCCGGCCAGCCACCTGCGCACCTGGGCCGCTGTGCGCTGCACCCTGCACGACCGGCTGCCCGTAGTGGGCCCGGTCGATGCCGCGGCCCTGCCGGGCCTGTGGGCATGCACGGCCATGGGCGCGCGCGGCCTGACCCTGTCCATCCTGTGCGGCGAGCTGCTGGCGGCCCGGATGCAGGGCGAGCCGCTGCCACTGGATGCACGGCTGGCCAAGGCCCTGGGGGCCGAGCGCCTGGCCAAGATGTAACCAACTTGCGACAGTGGCGAGGGGGTCCATCGCCCCCCCAAACCCGCACCAGCATTGGTGCATAAGCTTATCCGCATAAGGGCAGGACAAAACAATAGTTTGTTTCCATAAGGAGCGCTCTTACATTCGCTGGCATGCACGATCTGGCGTTTGTCTTTGCGGGGTTTGCGGTAGGCCTCATCGTCGGCCTGACCGGTGTGGGTGGCGGCTCGCTGATGACGCCCGTGCTGATCTTCTTCTTCGGCATCAAGCCGCACCTGGCCATCGGTACCGACCTGCTATTCGCGGCCTTCACCAAGATGGGTGGCACCGTGAGCATGGCACGCCAGCGCCTGGTGCCATGGCGCGTGGTGGGCCAGTTGTGCGCGGGCAGCATCCCTGCCGCCATCCTGGCACTGTGGGCGCTCAAGGAGCTGGGCCCCGCGAGCGCCCAGGCCCAGCGCATCATGACCACCACGCTCGGCTTTGCCCTGCTGCTCACGGCGGCCGCCACGCTGTACAAGGTGGTGGCCTTCTCGCGCCAGCGCCAGGCAGCCGACCAGGCCCTGCGCGTGGCCAACGCCGAGCAGGCCACCCGCCCACGCCACTGGAGCCTGCCGGTGCTGCTGGGCGCGGTGATCGGCACGCTGGTGACCTTCACCTCGGTGGGTGCGGGCGCCATCGGCGTCACCGTGTTGCTGCTGGTCTACCCCCTGTTGCCATTGCCGCGCATCATCGGCGCTGACATCGCCTACGCCGTGCCATTGACCCTGGTGGCAGGGCTGGGCCATGCCTCGCTCGGCTCCGTGGATTGGAGTTTGCTTGCACAATTGCTGGCTGGCTCGCTGCCGGGCATCTGGCTGGGCTCCCGCCTGGTCACCCGCACGCCCGAGCGCCTGATCCGCTCCGCCCTGTCCGTCCTGCTGGCCTGGGCAGGCGCCAAACTCATATTGATCTAAGCCCACGACGATGTACCAATACACAGAATTCGACAAGCAGTTCGTCCACCAGCGCGCGCGCCAGGTCCGCGACCAGCTCGAGCGCTGGCAGGCGGGCAAGCTCGCCGAAGACGACTTCCGTCCGCTGCGCCTGCAGAACGGCTGGTACGTGCAGCGCTATGCGCCCATGC
This sequence comes from Acidovorax sp., assembly GCF_046339755.1. Taxonomy (GTDB): domain Bacteria; phylum Pseudomonadota; class Gammaproteobacteria; order Burkholderiales; family Burkholderiaceae_C; genus Acidovorax. The sequence goes on from NZ_JBKDTZ010000303.1 coordinate 16,044, forward strand.
TGCGCGTGGCCGTGCCCTACGGCGAGATCGCCAGCCGCCAGCTGCGCGTGCTGGCCACCATCGCGCGGGACTACGACGAACCCGAGGCGGCCGTGTTCAAGGCCGCCATGGAAGGCCAGGGCCTGCTGGGCACGACCTTTTTGCCCAAGAACTGCGCCCACTTCACCACGCGCACCAACGTGCAGTTCAACTGGATCCCGCTGTCCAAGGCGGCCGACGTGATGGACCTGCTGGCCAGCGTGGACATGCATGGCATCCAGACCAGCGGCAACTGCATCCGCAACACCACCACCGACGCGCTGGCCGGCGTGGCCGTGGACGAGCTGATCGACCCCCGCCCCTACGCCGAAATCCTGCGCCAGTGGACCACGCTGCACCCCGAGTTCGCCTTTTTGCCGCGCAAGTTCAAGATCGCCATCAGCGGCGCAGCGGACGACCGCGCCGCCACCGGCTGGCACGATGTGGGCCTGCACATGGCGAAGAACGCGGCCGGCGAGATCGGCTTCAAGGTATTCGTGGGCGGCGGCATGGGCCGCACGCCGGTGATCGGTACCGTGATCCGCGAGTTCCTGCCGTGGAACCAGATCATGAACTACATCGAGGCCATCGTGCGCGTGTACAACGAGCACGGCCGCCGCGATAACAAGTACAAGGCGCGCATCAAGATCCTCGTCAAGTCCGAAGGCCAGCAGTACATCGACGACGTGGAAGAAGAGTATCGCCAGATCATGGAGATCGACGGCGGCCCCCACACGGTGCCCCAGGCCGAGTTCGACCGCGTCGCCGCCTGCTTCGTGCCGCCCGTGCTGGCCGACATCGCCGATGTCGAGCCCGCCGCGCTGGAGGCATCGCTCAAGGCCCAGGCTGCCGAGCATGTGGCCTTTGGCCGCTGGCTCAAGCGCAACGTGCATGCGCACAAGAATGCACAGCTGCGCGCCGTGACCCTGTCGTTCAAGCGCCCCGGCCAATCGCCGGGCGATGCCACCAGCGAACAGCTCACGGCCCTGGCCGACCTGGTGGACAAATACTCCGCCGGCGAGGCCCGCGTGACGCACGACCAGAACGTGCTCTTGCCCTGGGTGCATGCCAGCCGCCTGTTCGAGCTGTGGCAGGAGGCCAAGGCCCTGGGCCTGGCCAGCGCCAACGTGCAGTTGCTCACCGACATGATCGCCTGCCCCGGCGGCGACTTCTGCTCGCTGGCCAATGCGCGCTCGCTACCCATCGCCGAAGCCATCACCCAGCGCTACCAGGACCTCGATGAACTCGACGACATCGGCGAGATCGACCTGCACATCAGCGGCTGCATCAACAGCTGCGGCCACCACCACAGCGGCCACATCGGCATCCTGGGCGTGGACAAGGACGGCAAGGAGTGGTACCAGGTCACGCTGGGCGGCTCCGACGGTTCCGACCTGTCCGGCCCGGCCGTGGCCGGCAAGGTGATCGGCCCCTCGTTCTCGGCGGCCGAAGTGCCCGACGTGATCGCGGCGGTGCTCGGCACCTACCGCGACCTGCGCGAGAGCGGCGAGACCTTCCAGAACACCGTGCGCCGCGCCGGGCTGGACCCGGGTGAGAGCCGAAACGTACACCAGACGGACACGCTGCTCGAGGACAGAGAGGAGTTACGCTACTACGCCCTGATCGGCGGTGCCCG
>NZ_JBKDTZ010000304.1:0-9609 GCF_046339755.1 Acidovorax sp.
GCCAGCTCGCACCTGCCGAACCGCCTCCAGTTTGAACTCCCGCGTGTACTGCGCACGCACTTGCTTGTCACTCATTGCTCAACTCCTTGTCGGTATTTTCAACAAGGGTTAAGAACTCCACTTTTCAGGGGCAACCTCATAGTACATCAAGCTTCACCTCTGAAACGGAACCTTGCATGACCAATAACGGCGCCAAATGGGTCTGGTAGAAAAGCCGACCACCCATGGTTAAAAAGTCCTGAAGGCGGCGCACACCTATTACTTCCTCGCATCCATATCCAGCCCACTCGCAAAACGTAGAATTCGCCTGAAGAATGAGGCCTTTCGAGTCGGTGGTTAGCACTCCGCAGGGGAGATCTTCCAGCGGATCAGAATCAGGACTGGAGCCGCCTGCGCCCATCAAAGACTGTGTTCCGTCAGGAACTGATCGATAGCGTCTGCGCTTGCACTGGGCTGGCTCAAATGCGGACAGTGACCCACGTTCTCGATTATTTTGAGTGTACTGTTTGGCAGCATCCGATGCATGTACTCGCCCACCGTAACAGGCGCAATCATGTCTTCGTCGCATTGAAGAATCAGGGAGGGGGTAGTCAGCTGCGACAGCTGAGCCCGGTGGTCAGAGAGGAAGGTGACCCGAGCAAAGTGCTTGGCGATTTCAGGATCGGTACGGCAGAAGCTGTTGCTCAGTTCTTCGCCCAGCTCAGGCCGACTTGGATTGCCCATGATCGCGGGCGCCATGGTACTGGACCAGCCGAGATAGTTGCTTTCCAGCGTGTCCAAAAGAGACTCAATGTCTTCGCGTTCAAATCCACCGATGTAGTCGCCGTCGTTGATGTAGCAGGGCGAGGGGCCCACCATGACGTGGGCCGCAAATTTTCCTGGTGAAGCAAGGTCAGCTAAGATGCCTATCATCGCACTTACGGAGTGACCGACGAGAATAGCTGGGCCACAACTGAACTCTTCGACGATCTCAACCAAGTCGTCAGCGTAGCCTTGAAGGGTGCTGTACTTGGAAGGATCGAACGCTTTAAGGTCTGAGCTTCCGCTTCCTACCAGATCAAACAAGACTGTCTTGTAGCGGTCTGCGTACGCCGGGGCGAGGAGGCGCCACATGTTTTGGTCGCAGCCAAACCCATGGGCAAAGAAGAGCGTCGCAGGGCCCGAGCCTGAAACACGGACGTTGTTTCTTACCGCTGTTGACATGACACCTTTCTGGTAGAAAACCTTAAATTGGAGCGGGCTCTATCCGGGAACCAGATATCCCACATTCGGCGTAAGGCGTTACGCGCAGTCGTCGGCATCGCTTGCCTGATCTACCGACGGTCAGCTTAGTGTTGTCGTGTGTGTTGGTAGCGGTCAACCACCATGAGTTGAGTGGAAGCAGACAGGCTTATGTCTGCATCGTATGCGGCGTTGGAAGCCATGTTTCAACACACAGAAGCAATTTCCAAACCTGTCATTCCGTGTGGAACAACAAGCATAGTCCAACGTTGCGGCGAACGTCCCGACTGCTGAATGACTCGTCAGTCACGCGAAGTTGTCCTACAGTAGAGGCGCTTGGCGTGCCTCGGGAAGCGGACTGCCCGCCCCCAGAGAGCGGAACTAGCAACTTGCAACGTCTGTCGGAGGTCCGGTCTCGAACTTCGTGGGGCATTTCCGCACGAGAAAATCTTTGGCGTGCGGCCTGGTTGAAGTTTTGCGCGTGTAGACACCAGCAAGAGGGCGGTCTTAATCCAGTGGACAACTTGCCAAGCCAGCGGTCACCAAGCCTCGACACGATGACACATGGCCGCCACCGCCCGGTCCAAGCTACCTTGTGCGTCGTTCACTATATCGGCCGCATCCAATTTCTAATCAAATAACACGCGGACTAAGACTTATTGCCCTTCGTCCAGCAGAAGGATGATTGCGACCAGTCTGTTTGTCAGCCGCCATAACTTGGGTTTATGCCGTCGCGCCCGAAGTCACGAAATTGCTCACATCCCGTTTAAGGAATCGACTTATTTCATCTGCGGAGATCGGCTTGCTGAGGTAGTAGCCTTGAATTTCATCGCAGCCATTCGCTCGCAGATAGCCCAACTGCTCAAAGTTCTCGACGCCCTCGGCCACTACCTTCAATCGGAGGCTCCGCGCCAACGCGATAATGCCCGCAGTCAGCGCTGAAGCATCTTCGTTGATCGGCAGATCCTTGACAAAAGATCTATCGATTTTCAAGGTGCTCAAGGGGAAGTTACGTAGGTAAGACAACGAGGAGTACCCGGTGCCGAAATCGTCGATCGCCAAGGACACGCCGAGAAGGCGAAGCTCGCGCAACCGCAGTGCCGCCTGGGCGGGGTTGCGCATGACGCCGCTTTCGGTGATCTCGAGTTCAAGTTGAGCGGGTTGGAGTCCGGCCCTTGCCAAGACCTGCGCCACTTCCTCGGCCAGAAGGTGGCGGTTGAGCTGCCGTGCCGACAAGTTGACGCTCACCTGGATGGGGTGGCCCTGGTCACTCCACGTTCTCGCATCCCGGCAGGCGACTTCCAACGCCCAGTGGCCCATGCTGTCAATCAGGCCGATGTCCTCCGCGATAGGGATGAACTGCAGAGGCGATACAGGGCCCATCGTAGGATGGCGCCATCGCATGAGCGCCTCCACTCCCGTTACATGCCCGGTAGTCAGATCGAGCTTGGGCTGGTACACGAGGAACAGTTCGTCTCTCTCCAGAGCGCGAGGAAGACTACTCTCCAGCGCTAGTTGCTGCTTGCCCTGCGCGCTCATTTGCGATGAGTAGAAGTGCTGGTTTCCTGGACCCATTCCCTTGGCGCGATACATCGCCGCGTCGGCGTTCATCAACAGGGTCTCGACATCCTGCCCGTCGTCCGGAAACAGGCTGATGCCTATGCTTGCGGTGGTTGGCAGCTCGCCCCCCTTGACTTCGAAGGGGAGGTTGAACAAGCTCACGACTTTCGCCAGCGGCGCATTCACGTCCTGCGCGTTCTCCAGGCCCTCGAACACCAGTACGAATTCGTCACCACCGAATCGAGCCACGGTGTCGCTCAGCCGCACATTCTCCCGCAGTCGATTCGCACAGGCCCGAAGCAACACATCGCCGGCACTGTGGCCCAGGCTGTCATTGATGGATTTGAAACGGTCGAGGTCCATGAACAGCACCGCGACCTTGGTTTTCTGCCGCGCAGCACGCTGCAGGGCCTGCGCCAATTGATCCTGCAGCAAGGAGCGGCTGGCCAGGCCGGTCAGCTCGTCATGGTGCGCCGCATGTCGCAGCGCGGCCTCTGCTTGCTTGCGGCGCAAGTACTGGGCTAATTGACTCCCAATCGAGCTCATGAAACCCTCGATCTCGCGGTCGACGGTGATCGGGGCGCGGCTGAAAAATTCCAGCGCCACGAGCTGCGCACCTGCAACGACCGGGATGACCACTGCTGCATTCAGGCCGCATCGGGCGGCGAGCTGATCCCGAACTTGTGATGCGTCGGCCAAGTCGATCACGCGCCACAGCGGTTTGCCGGAGGACCAGGCAGCGTCGAGGTTTCCGTCCGGGTGCGGTCCACTGAAGACGCGCATGGCCGCGCTGAACTCGTGCGATGCCGCATCGTCCGACGCCGCCCAGGCGCTCAGGCAGCGCACCCGAGAGTCGGCTTCCATGCCCCAACACACCGCGGCCGCCCAATCCATCTGCGCGCCAATCGACGACAGGATGAACGCCATCGCGCGCTCGGGCTCGACGTCTGCGGCCAGTTTCTGGGCGACGTGGTGGGCCAACGCCAATCGCAAGGCGGACTTTTTGTTGGTGGTCTCGTCGCGCACTGCGGCACGGACGATGATGGCGTCGTTTTGCACGGATCCTTGCAAAGTGACATGGATCCACCTCTCGGCCCTGTCAGGTGCGTTAACGCGGTGATCGAACTCAAGATGGGCCTCGCTCTGCGCGGCCTGCTGGATCGCCTCGTTGAGTCCAACCCGCTCAACCGCTGGCACGAGCGCCATCAGGCGAACCAGTGTGGGGTCCTCGGTTGTCGAATCGAACCCATAGATGCGGCGAGCCTCGTCGGAGAAGTCGATCTGGCCGGTCTCCGGATCGAGCACCCAACTGCCCATCTTCGCCAGCTCCTGCGCTTCGGCAAGCCGTTGTTGGCTGGTCCTAAGGCGTTGCGCAAGCACTTTCCCGTCGTCCAGAGACTTGTTCTTGGTTTGCAGAAGGAATAGGAGGTCGACGACGGGATCGTGCACAGCGAAATCGCTGAGCGACAGCCCGAGCCGGCCTAAATCGACCATTTCGGCCACCCAGGGCGATCCCAGGAAGACCAGTCGCCGGTCCTGTACGACGAACTGACCTCGCAGGCGCAGAGGTCCCGCGCGGTGCTGCAATACGAAGAGCGATTTCTCGTGCAGATGGATTGCTTCGTAATCCAGACGTTTTAGGACGGGACGCTGAACCGTGAAGTGCTCGTCGAGCTCGGCGCCCTTTACCAACGCCGGGCAAAGGCGGTGCAGCACCGCCCCAGTCTGCAGCACTCGGAGTTGCTCGTCGAACGCGACATGAAAAGGGAACGCAGCGGCGAACTGTTCAGGTGAAAGGTTGAATTTGAGCGCTTCCATCACTGGGCGGGTGATGGGTCGGAATCGACATAGTCGATGCGAAAAACGTCATGGTCGTCCGTCCCACGAAAAGCCGTCTGTTGGACGTTGATTTTTTGTGAAAAGCGCTCGCCCAGGCCCTTCAGCAGTCCGACCACCATCGGGGCGAATCCCGCGCGCTCGCTTCGATAGTGCAACAGCAACCCCGCGCTGCCCTCAACCTCTTCTACCCTGAACGAGGGCGGCCTCAACGCGGGGAAACTCATACCTACATGGCTGTGAAGGTTGTCCAAATTGTTGAGAAACGACCGAAGATCCGAACCGAACATGTTGAGCATCTCGCCATAGCCAGACTCTGCGGTATAGAGCACCCAATGGCTGCCGAAGCCTTCCAGTACCTGCGCGGCATCAAGGCCCAATACCTGGGTGGCTGCAGAGACGAGCTTGAAAGTCGTTTGGTCCGGGTAGCCATCCATCGCGATAAACATGTCATCGTTGATGCCCGCACCCTGACGAATCCTGTCCCAAGCAGAATTGCCGAACCCCTGTATGACGAAATCCTCAAGCGCCTGATTGACCAGTCCATACATAGCATCACTCCCTAGTCATGACCTCAAGTCCGCGATGCGCAGATATTGCAGCGAGCCATGTTATCGCGGAACGGCGACTCCCATGAATCTGCCTTTGACTGGTGATAGTTGCCATCTCGGATGCGGGGCGGACTTTTGCCTACCATCTGATTGGTGCCCAGGGCTTTCAACACATTTCTGGAGCCCGGCAAATCGGCCAATTGATCCGCGCTGACTCCTTGATGTCGACGTCAATGCCATTGCTCCGTGGCCATAAGCGACGCCTCCGGCCCCAGGCAAATTCGGAGCCTTCAAGAGTTTTTTATAGAACACTTCACCCATAAGCGCCATAGCGAGACCGGTGAAAACTTCCATTCAACCCGTGCTTCCCAACCGTCGCCTGCTCGAACCCCGTTGGCTACATCCGGCCCACCGAAGCTGAGCCAACGACTACTGGCAACTCGCCGGCCAGTCTGCCAGGGCGGCTGCATAACTCATGACCGCCGAGCTGCATGAAAGCCAGGGGCGATTCAAAGCACTGTGCCCAGTACATTTCAAGTGGCAAGAAAGTTAGCGAAGGAAAGCATTGTGGAGCGAGGCGACACTTTTCGCAGCTTCATGGTCGTGCATCGCGGGAAAGCGCGACAGATACCGCCGCGAGCACCTCGGCCGGCTCAATGGGTTTAGACAGGTGCATATCAAAACCGCTGGCCAGAGAGCGGATGCGATCTTGCTGCCTGGCGAATGCGGTCATCGCGATGACGGGGGTTCTTCCTCCCTGCACGTCCGAGCGCTGGCGAAGCCATTTGATAAATTCATACCCGTCGATGGTAGGCATGCCTATGTCGCAGCAAATTATTTCTGGCCTTTTGCTCGCTACCTGGGCCATTGCTGAGTGTGCGTCCGAGACGGCAATCACATGTGCACCACTGTCCTGCAGTATTGTTCTCAGCAGCTCCAGGATGTCTTCTTCATCGTCGACCACGAGGATACGTTTGCCGGACAAGTCGATCTCGATTGAATCTGCTGTCTTAACATCTGGCGCGTTAGCCTCACCCCGGTAGGCTGGCAAAGCCACCGTGAACGAAGAACCCAAACAATCTCCCTCACTATGGGCTGACACCGTACCACCGTGCAGCTGCACCAAGTGCTGAACAATCGAGAGGCCGAGACCTAGCCCTCCATACTTTCGGGTAATCGTCCCGTCCGCCTGTCGGAAACGCTCAAACATATGCGGCAAAAAGTCTTTGGGAATCCCGATGCCAGTGTCAGAGACCGTGATGACGACATCCGCGCCATCGTTGTTGACGCTCACCGAAACCTTGCCACCTCTTGGCGTGAATTTGATGGCATTGACTAGCAAATTGCAGACGACTTGTTGCAGTCTGCTCGCGTCGCCCAAAACCGCTTGCACGGCCTCGATGTGTGCCGAGAGATGCACGCCCGCGATTTGAGCTTGGGTCATCATCATCTCGTAAGCGGTTCGAACCGAAGCAGCCGGGTCAAGCGGCTGCAAGTCCAGATTGAGCTTGCCCGAGCCGATCTTGCTCATGTCGAGCAAGTCGTCGATGAGGCGAATCTGCGCTTTCGTGCATCGCTCAATCACGTCCACACCCTTGTGAATCTCGACCTGCTCGGGGCTGAGCTTTTTTCTGAGGATATGTACCCATCCCGTTATGGCGGTCAGTGGAGTACGCAACTCATGCGAGAGGGTCGCAAGAAAATTGTCCTTGACCGAATTGGCGCGCTCGGCCTCTTCACGCGCAGCACGTTCGCTGTTGAGCAACTGCAAACGAGCTTGCTCAGCGCGGATCCGCTCAAGCGATTCCCAACAGCGATCGACCACTGTTTGCACCAGTTCGATCTCATTGCGAGTCCAGCCTCTTGGCGTGGCTTGGTGTACTGCCATCGCCGCAACGAACCTTCCGTTTTTATGGAGAGGCAGGCAGATAACCGCCTGGATGGCCGTCAAGCGATAGGCCGAAAGGTCCGTTCCTTTTGTCAGAGCATGCGTGTCCACATTGTCATTGACGTAAGGCTGATTGGCCTTCATCAAGTTGCTCACTGGCACACCGAAGTCAGTGAACTTGTACTGGCCCACGATGCTTTGGACCCCGTCGTTATAGTCTCCAATGAGATCGAATGTGTTCTCGTCATCGAGCACATGCGCATACGCGCAGCGGTTTACCCCCAGGTACTGACCAAGCATGCGTGAGGTCGTGCTCATCACCTCTTCTGGAGCATTGATGTGACGCGTTGCCTGGGCGAGATCATCCAGGAACTTGTATCTGCGTTCTCCCAAGACCTTGCTGGTGGTTTCCGCGAAGGTCACAAAAACGCCAGCGACATGGCCGTCGTCATCGCGTACGGGACTATAGGAAAAGTTGAAGTAACAATCCTCTAGGTATCCGTACCTCTCGATGGTGAGCTTGTAGTCATCGAATCCTATCGATTTACCGTTCAGAACTTCGTCCCACATGGGCCCGATGGTGGGCCAGATCTCTCTCCAGGTATCGCGTGCCGAACGACCCAATGCCTCGGTATGCTTGTCACCCAAGATCGGCCGGTACGCGTCGTTGTAGAACTGTGTGAGTTCGGATCCCCATGCCAAGTACATTGGAAGCTTGCACTCTAGCAACAGCATCACCGCGTTTCGGAGGCTTGACGGCCAGGTTTTGGGCTCGCCTAGGGGGTGAGCTTGCCACGGGAATGCAGCGATGGCGTGAGCCATCTCCCCATCCAATGCAGGCTCGGCAGCCGAGGCTGACGAAGGGGCGTTTGCGGTGGTCTGCATGATCAGATAAGTGGTAGTGGAGCAAAATTGTGGTGCTCTTGCGGCTCTTTGGATAAAGAGTACGCTGTACTCTACCGCAGGCGAATGCGAGAGTTGAGCCCCATCCCACCCAAGCCAAGCCAAGCCACATTCAGTTGTAGCGGACATTGGAGAGTGCTAACGTTTAGTTGTGAATCGGAATATGCCTATATCGATTGATTTGGACAAGTGCTTGCCATTCGCCCAAGTTCCCCGGGCTACAAGTGTGCTCGCCAAGCTCAAAGCGACCGCATTTGCTTCATCCTCTGATTCAAAACAACGCAGCGCGGCAACCACCTCGACACTGGGCCCTGCCCCAGTTTCAAGATGCATGATCACATGGGCTCGCCACTGACCAGGACCAATTTCATAAGACTGAGGCTTCAACCCTTACCGTTTTAAATATGTGCTCCATGTACCTTGCTGTTGAAGTTGACGCTATTTAAAGTCGGCATAAATCTGGCATCGGAGCTGTCTCTCACCATCAAACATAAAGTGGTTTACGAATGAAATGATCGATGCCTGAACCTGGCCGTTTACCAATTTGGTACGCAACAAGGGCCGTTTGGCCAGCCGGAGCGGGGATACCTTCCGGCACGAGTCTGCCCGATATGGCTCATCACCCAAACAGCTATGAGACGACGTTCTAGGTGTAAGCCGGATGACTGATTATCGAGTGACCAACTGCCGTGCTACGCTTCTTCCGTCTTACCTGTTAACACTTGCAGCCGATGCTGGGGCCAGCGGTGCTAGCACCTTATTCCCTCCCACCGGCCGCGCGTCGGGGTCCAAATCGTCCTGGCTTTTAGGTCCGAAGTAATAGAAGGCCACGAAAGCAAAAAATACGCACAATGCCACTGCCGCCCACACCATGACCTTCCGTGGCGTGCGTACCATTTGGAATGGCTTTGAAGCCTGCGTGTCCTCGTTTGACACTTGTAGATCAGGTTTCATTCTCTGCTCTTCCGGTATTCGACTAGATCAAACAAGGGCGAGGTTCCACGGCCGCAAGATGCAGGCATGAGCAGGTTGCTCAGCTCTTGGCATCTGCTTGTTGGACGCGGTCCACATTGGTTGTACTGCGCGCCCCCTTGAGATGCATTTCAATGTCTGTCGCTTTGTCCCCGACCTGTGCCACCGCGTCTCGAAGCTGTTCTTCAGTCGTATCAAGCTCACGCGTCCAGCGAGTGAGCGATTGGGCGTCTTCAACATCAATGCGATCTGGTTGTTGGTTCGATTGCGTCATCGGAATGTCTCCTAAGTAGTCGGCGTGTTGTTCAGATGCTAGCTACGTGACCCGGCGCGCGATGTAGGCAAATAGCACCAGTTGCCGGAACAGGCAGGGCCAACCGTGCTGCGAATTTGATCAATTTGAGAGTGCTGCCAAGCGCTAGCGACTTCTTCAAGCGGTCTTCCTACACCGCCAAGCAGTGCCTGCCCGCAGGATGGCGCACCCCAGGAGGCCCCATGAGCCCACCCGAACGCCCCACTCTTCGCCCACGCAGCGCTCTGGCACTGTCCATGGCGATGTTTGCGCCCATCGCATTCGCGCAACTGCCTCCCGGTGACGGCCCGATTTCCGTTACAGTGAATGTGACCGAGCCTTCGCCAACCCGATTCGATGAATCGATGGTCGGCCGGCTGAAGTTA
>NZ_JBKDTZ010000305.1:0-77175 GCF_046339755.1 Acidovorax sp.
AGCAGGCGCCGGTTGGGCAGGCCGGTGAGCGCGTCGTAGAACGCCAGGCGTTCGATCTCCTGTTCTGCGCGCTTGCGGTCGGTGATGTCGCGGCACACGCCCAGGATGCCGGTGACGCGGCCGTGCAGGTCACGGATGGGGGTCTTGATGGTTTCGAAATACCCCTGGTAGCCGTCTTCGGCAAAGGTCAGCTGTTCTTCATAGACCAGGGGCTGCCAGGCCTGCATGGCACGCCGGTCATAGGCCCGGAACTGCTCGGCATCGGCTGCGGGCGAGAGGTCGTAGTCGGTGCAGCCGATGATCTCGCGCTCGGGCTTGCCGGCAAAGCGCTCGAACACCGGATTGCAGGAGATGTAGACCCCGTCCGCATCCTTGAGGAAGACCATGTCCGGTATGGCGTTCACCACGCGCGCCAGGTGGGCCTTCTGCTGCGCCAGTTCCATCTCGATGCGCTTGAGCTCGGTCAGGTCGTAGGCGAACACCACCACCGCCGTCACGCCCTGCCCGGGGATGGACTCGGGCACCAGCGTGGTGTGGCGGTACTGCGCACCATCGAGGCCGTCGATGCGGTTTTCAAAGACCGCCGTCTCCCCGGCAAAGGCCTTGTGCAGCTGGGGCTGCATGCGCGCCATCACGGCCGCCGGAATCACGTCCTGCAGCAGCTGGCCCTGCAGCTCGGCGGGGGTGCGGTGCAGCCAGCGCGCCTGCTGCTCGTTCACGTAGAGCACGCGGTGGTCGCGGTCCAGCCGGGCCACGCCGCCGGGCACCTGGCGCAGCATGTTGGCCATCTGCACCTCGTGCGCATGGGCCGCCTGCTCGGCCTCGCGCTCGGTGGTGATGTCGCTCTGCACACCGTCCCAGATCACGCCCCCACCCTCGAGCGGCCTGGGCGATGAGCTCAGGTGGATCCAGCGCACCGCGCCCGAGGCGATGCGCATGCGGAAAGTCGCCTCCATGGGCTCCATGCTGCGCAGCGAGCGCTCCCTTGCCTCCTCCAGCGCAGCCAGGTCTTCGGGCAGGATCTGCTGGTACAGCACCTGGGGGTCGCGCAGCACGTCCTCGGCGTGCAAGCCGTTCAGGCGCTCGATGGCGTCGCCGATGTGCACGAAGTGCATGCGGCCATCGGCCTCGCGCACCACCTGGTAGAGCACGCTCAGCGGCAGGTTGCGGCCCAGCAGCTGCAGCCGGGTCTCGCTTTCGCGCAGCTGGGCCTCGGCCTGGTGCAGGCGGTCGAAGGGTTGGCGCATGCCGGCCACGAACACGGCCTGGTACAGCAGGGCGTAGCCCACCACGCGCACGCCGTCGGCCAGCATGTCGGCCCAGCCGAAGCGCTCCACGCCGCTCAGGCCCACCAGCAGCTCCGCCAGCGCGAAGGTGGCCGCAGCCCAGGCCAGCAGGCGCTCGCGCGTGCGGTGGTCACCTCCCGCCAGTGCCCCGCCGTGCAGGCGCACCGCCGCCACCACCAGGCCCGCACACAGCACGGCAGCCATCAGCGCCGGCAGCATGCCGCCCGAGGCCTGGGAAAAGACCCGCGGCAGCGGCCCCACGGCCGCCCACACCAGCAGCAGCGAAAATGCGCCCGCCGCCACCGCCCACAGCCGGGCAGGCCCGGGCAGGGAGAAACGCAGCGCCGTGAGCAGCAGGGCGGCGCATTCGGCCACCCGCACCCAGGCGCCCAGCCACAGCGCCATGTCTGCCACCACTGGAGCAGCCGGCTGCGGGGTGGCATGGGCCAGCACGCCATGCAGGAAATTGCAGACCGCCGCGACGCCGAAACCGGCGACCAGCACGTTCGCACGGCCTTGGCCCTGCTCTTCGAGCACGTGCAGGGATACCGAGACCACCAGCAGCTCCAGCAGGATGGCCACCAGCTCCATGAAGGGCTCCAGCCCGTGCTGGCGGTCCGCGCCCTCGCCCAGGATGCCGCCGAGCGACACCATCACCAGCGCCAGCACCACCACGACAAGCACCACCGTGACGGCAGGGGCCTGCGCGGCAAGCGTCCGCTGGGAACGGTGGACCGGGGATGTCATAGGCGCTGTGGGAGGTAGGGCGTCAGCTGCACCTCACCAGTGTATCGGGCTGTAAGCGCAAACGACTATCGGGCGAAACACGCGCGGCATGGTCACCACAATGGCCGCCGCCGCGCCACCCGGGCAGCGGTCCGGCAGGTGGGCACGGGCTCCCGTGCCGCGCTCACCTCCCAGCGTTCAGCCCTCGAGCAGCTGGCGCAGCACGAAGGGCAGGTTGCCGCCGGCCTGGTAGTAGTCCACCTCGATGGGCGTGTCGATGCGCAGCGTCACCGTCACTTCCTGGCTGGAGCCGTCGGCCCGGCGGATCACCAGCGTGGCATCGCTCTGGGGCGTGAGCGCCGGATCGGGCAGCACATTGATGGTCTCCTCACCCGTGAGGCCCAGGGACTCCCAGGAGTCCGTACCCTTGAACTGCAGGGGCAGCACGCCCATGCCCACCAGGTTGGAACGGTGGATGCGCTCGAAGCTGCGCGCCACCACGGCCTTGATGCCCAGCAGCTGCGTTCCCTTGGCAGCCCAGTCGCGGCTGGAGCCGGTGCCGTACTCTTCACCGGCAAAGATCACCGTGGGCGTCTTCTGCGCCATGTACTGCATGGCGGCGTCGAAGATGAACATCTTCTCGCCCTGCAGCGGCCCCTCGTTCTGGAACAGCGTGACGCCACCCTCCTCGCGCGAGCCATCGGCGGTGGGCGGGATCATGAGGTTCTTGATGCGCACGTTGGCAAAGGTGCCGCGCATCATCACATCGTGGTTACCGCGGCGCGCGCCATAGCTGTTGAAGTCGGCCTTCTGCACGCCGTTGAGCTGCAGCCACTGGCCGGCCGGCGAGGTGGCCTTGATGGAGCCCGCGGGCGAGATGTGGTCGGTCGTGATGGAGTCACCGAACAGCGCCATGATGCGCGCGCCATGCACTTCGGCGGCCGTCGCGGCGCCCTGCTCCAGCGCGAAGCTGGCGAAGAAGGGTGGCTCGGCAATGTAGGTGCTGGCAGGCCAGGTGTAGGCGTTGCCGCTCACGCCCTTGATCTTCTCCCACAGCTTGCCGGGGTCGGTGCTCACCTTGGCGTAGTTCTCGCGGAAGGCCTTGCCGTTCATCGCGAACTTCATGAGCTGGTGCACCTCTTCGCTGCTCGGCCAGATGTCGCCCAGGTAGATGTCGCGCCCGCCCTTGCCCTTGCCCACGGGCTCGGTCATCAGGTCCTTGAGCACCGTGCCGGCAATGGCGTAGGCCACGACCAGCGGCGGACTGGCCAGGAAGTTGGCCTTGAGGTTGGGGTGGATGCGCGCCTCGAAGTTGCGGTTGCCCGAGAGCACGGCGGCGCAGATGAGGTCGTTGCCGGTGATGGCCTCGTTGAGCTCGGGCGTGAGGTCGCCGGCGTTGCCGATGCAGGTGGTGCAGCCGTAGCCGGCCAGTGCAAAGCCGAGCTTTTCCAGGTAGGGCAGCAGGCCGGTTTCGGTGAGGTAGTCGGTGACGATGCGCGAGCCGGGAGCGAGCGAGGTCTTGATGTGCGGCTTGACCTTGAGCCCGGCCTCCACCGCCTTCTTGGCCAGCAGGCCGGCGGCCAGCAGCACGCTGGGGTTGGAGGTGTTGGTGCAGCTGGTGATGGCGGCGATCAGCACGTCGCCGTTGCCCACCGTCGGGTCGGCGCCCTTGGTGGGCATGGCCGCGGCCGCGTCGGCATGGGCCGTGGCCAGGGCGGGCTTGTTGCCCTCCATCTCGGCCATGGAGCGCGGCGCGCCGGCGGGCGCGGGCTTGTCCTTGGGCGCGGCTTCCTGCACCACGTCCTGGCCGCGGTGGATGTGGTGGCGCGTGTGCAGCAGCTCGGCCGGGCGGTTGAAGCCGTTCTCGGCATTGGGCTTGCTGAACAGGTCGACGAACTGGCTGCTGACCTTGCCCAGCTCGATGCGGTCCTGCGGGCGCTTGGGGCCGGCCAGGCTGGGGGTGACGGTCCCGAGGTCGAGCGAGACGACCTTGGTGTAGTCGACCTCGCCGGCCAGCGGCACGCCGAACAGGCCCTGGGCCTTGAAATAGGCTTCGAAGGCTTCGATCTCGGCCTTGGTGCGGCCCGTGCCCTGGAAGTAGTCGATGGTCTTCTCGTCCACCGGGAAGAAGCCCATGGTGGCGCCATATTCGGGCGCCATGTTGCCGATGGTGGCACGGTCGGGCAGCGCCAGGGTGCGCGTGCCCTCGCCGAAGAACTCGACGAACTTGCCCACCACCTTGTGCTGGCGCAGGATCTCGGTCACGGTGAGCACCAGGTCGGTGGCGGTGACGCCCTCGCGCAGCTGGCCTTTGAGCTCGAAGCCCACCACGTCGGGCGTGAGGAAGTACACGGGCTGGCCGAGCATGGCGGCCTCGGCCTCGATGCCGCCCACGCCCCAGCCAACCACGCCAATGCCGTTGATCATGGTGGTGTGGCTGTCGGTGCCGACCAGGGTGTCGGGGTAGTACACGCCGGCCTTGGTCTTGTGCACGCCGCGGGCCAGGTATTCCAGGTTCACCTGGTGCACGATGCCGAAGCCCGGCGGCACCACGCCGAAGGTGCTGAAGGCCTGCATGCCCCATTTCATGAACTCGTAGCGCTCGCGGTTGCGCTGGAACTCAAGCTTCATGTTGAGGTCGAGCGAATTCTTCTTGCCGTAGTAATCGACCATGATGGAGTGGTCCACCACCAGGTCCACCGGCACCAGGGGCTCGATCTTCTTGGGGTTCTTGCCCAGCCTGGCGGCCACGCTGCGCATGGCGGCCAGGTCGGCCAGCAACGGCACGCCGGTGAAGTCCTGCAGCACGACGCGCGAAACGACGAAGGGGATCTCGTCCTTGCGCTCGGCCGTGGGGCCCCAGTGCGCCAACTGGCGCACATGCTCGGCCGTGACCTTGCGCCCATCGCAGTTGCGCAGCACCGATTCGAGCACGATGCGGATGGATACCGGCAGGCGGTTGATCGAGGGAAACTCCTTGGCGAGCGCAGGGAGCGAATAGAACTGCCCGGTCTTGCCGGACGCGGTCTTGAAGTTCTTGAGCGTGTTGGCAAACGCGTGGCGGGCGGGCTGGGGCGACGACTTGGTCGATGTGGCCATGGCTGACTCCTGTGATGCGACAAGGCCTATTCTGTCAGCCCCCGGTGGCGAATGAAACGGTGTGGGTATGCAAGCAACAGGAAGCGGTGCCCGCCTACACCCCCAAAGGGGCCCCGCAGGACCCCTCTCACGGCCAGACTGCGCACCCGCCATGCGGCCAGGGCGCGTCAGGCCACGGCCATCGATGGCAGGCGGCGCATGCCGAACCATTGCAACTCGGCCAGCAGGCCCACCGATACCACATGCACCACCAGGTAGGCTTGGCCCCACACGGTGGGCGCGACGGCCGAGGACAGCAGCAGCGCCAGGCTTGCGAAGGCCCATGCCGCATTGCCCGCGATCAACACCCACAGCAGGCCGCGGGGCGTGCTGCGCTGGCTGGCGATCACCCCGGCCAGGAGCGCATAGGCGATGAGAGCCAGGCCACTGGCCGAGACCAGACCCGACGGCAAGCCGAGCCACTGCGCCAGGGTATCGGTCAGCGCCAGGTGCAGTGCGGCAAGCAACACGCCGGTGGCGGCATCGAACCAGACCACAGCACGCAGGAACGAGGGAGAGGACAGAACGGACATCATGGTGAACTCCTTGGGCTTTGCGGTTGAAAGAGCCTCCATGGTCGCGGCGGGCGCGCACCGCGTCGATGACATGCAAGGTAATGGCCCGCATGCGATATGCCTCTAGGATGCGGGGCATGAGCAGCACACACCACGCCCCCCGCCCCTCCCTGCCCCACCGGCCTGCGGCCGCAGGCCACCGCGCAGGCCCTGCCTCGTTCGGGGACCACCTGCGCACCTGGCGCCAGCAGCGCCACCTGAGCCAGCTGGAGTTGGCCGATGAGGCGGACATCTCCACGCGCCACGTGAGCTTCATGGAGACCGGCCGCACCAACCCCAGCCGCGAGATGGTGCTGCGCCTGTGCGAGCGCCTGGCGATTCCGCTGCGCGAGCGCAATGCCCTGCTGGTGGCCGCCGGCTATGCCCCCATGTACCGCGAGCGCGCCCTGGACGATCCGGCCCTGGCCGCCGCGCGCCGGGCGGTGGAGCTGGTGCTCAAGGGCCATGAGCCCTGCCCCGCGCTGGCGCTGGACCGTTGCTGGAACGTGGTGGCCACCAACCGCGCGGCGCAGGCGCTGCTGGCCAGCCATGTGAGCCCCGAACTGCTGGAAGGCACGGTGAATGTGTTCCGCCTGAGCCTGCACCCCAATGGCCTGGCGCCGCACATCGCCAACCTGGCCCAATGGCGGGCCCACCTGTTCGAGCGCCTGCGCCAGCAGATACAGGCCACGGCCGACCCGGTGCTGGTCGCCCTGCAGGCCGAGCTGCTCGAATACCCCGCGCCCGATGAATCAGGTTCCATGGTGCTCGACGGGGAAATGCTGGGCGTGGTAATGCCCTTCTGCTTTCAAAGTGCGCAGGGCACGCTTTCCTTTATCAGCACCACCACCATATTTGGAACCCCGGTGGATGTGACCCTGCAGGAACTGGCCGTGGAGTCATTCTTTCCGGCCGACGAATTCACCGCCCAGGTATTGCGCGAAATCGCTGCGGCCTCCAGCGGGCAGTAGTGAGCGCCAACACGGTTTCATCTGGCCACCCGGCCTGCGCCATGGCCGGGTTCAATGCAAAAAGCCCGCAACCGCGGGCTTTTTTTTCATGCGCTGCGGCACGGCACTGCCACGCCATCGATTCAGGCGATCATTCAGTCGCTCAAATGGCGAATTTCTCGCGGTTCTCGTTTTGAATCCATTTGGGTGCCTTGCCACGGCCGGTCCAGGTCTGGCCGGTGGAGGGGTCGCGGTACTTGGGCGCCACCTTGGTGCCCGCACTGGCGCTACGGGCGCGGCCGCTGGGGAACACGTCCTGCGCGGTCAGGCCGAACTCCGCCACCAGAGCACGCACCTGCGACACGGCGTCGGAGAGTTCGCGCTTGCGCGCTTCGCCGATTTGCTGTTCCAGGGCATCGCGTTGCTTGAGGAGTTCTTTGTAGCTGGTTGTCATGGTGTGTGTTACTGCTGGGTGGACAAAGGAAGCCCCATTATAGGAATAATGGGCAGACTTTGCTGGGTTTGGCAAAAAATTCGTGACAAGTCGTTGAAACCGCATCCCGTTCAAAATAAATGCGTTTCCCCAGGTAATCAACCGGACCGCTCGGGCAGGTCCATTTGCGCCAATACCCGGTCGATTCTCTTGCCCTCCAGGCCGAGCACCTCGAATATCCAGCCCGCACAGGCAATGCGCTCGCCCACTGCCGGCAGACGGCCCGATTCGGCCATCAGCAAACCCGCCAGCGTGTTGTAACGGCCCCGCTCCTCCCCGGGTAAATCGCGAATATCCAGGCGCGCCTTGAGTTCGGTGACCGGCATCAGGCCGTCCAGCAGCCACAGGCCGTCTTCGCGCTGCGTGGCCCAGGCATCGGTGGCTGCGCCCGGCTGCAGTTCTCCGGTGATGGCCTCCAGCAGGTCGCGCGGCGTCATGATGCCCTGCACCACGCCGTATTCGTCGACCACGAAGACCATGCGGCCCGAGCGCGCGCGGAACTGCTCGAGCAGTTCCATGCCGCTCAGGGTCTCGGGCAGGAAGGCGGCGGGCAGCGCATGCTGCTCGATCGGGCCTGGTGCCTGCAGGCCCAGCTCCAGCAGGCGCGCCACGCTGACCAGGCCCACCACCTCGTCGAGCGAGCCCCGGCACACCGGGTACCAGGAGTGGGCACCATGGCCGCCGCCGGTGCCCGCCTTCTGCAAGGCCTCGCCCACGGAGAGCCGGGCGTCCAGCCACTGCACGTCGGTGCGGGGCACCATCAGCGAAATCAGCGGCCGGTCGTCCAGGCGGAACACGTTGCGCACCATCTGGTGCTCGTGGTGCTCGATCACACCGGCATCGCGCCCTTCCTCCAGGCTGGCCACGATCTCCTCTTCGGTCACGGCGCGGCCGGCGTTGTTGTCGATGCGCAGCAGGCCCAGCACCCCCTGGGTGGACAGCGCCAGCAGGCGCACGAAGGGCTTGGCCACCATCGCCACGCCGGCCATGGGCCGTGCGACGAAGCGGGCCACGGTCTCGGGGTAGAGCTGGCCGATGCGCTTGGGCACCAGTTCGCCGAAGACGATGGTGATGAAGGTGATGACCGTGACCACCAGCGCCGTGGCGGTGATGCCGGCGGCGCGCTCGGGCGCGCCCAGCATCTGCAGCCAGCGCGCGAGGTCGTCGCTGAAGGCGGCCTCGCCGATGATGCCATTGAGCATGCCGATGGAAGTGATGCCCACCTGCACCGAGGACAGGAACTGGGTCGGGTTGTCCAGCAGCTCAAGCGCGGCCTGCGCGCCCTTGTCCCCCTCGGCCGCCAGGGCCACCAGGCGCGACTTGCGGCTTGAAGCCAGGGCCAGCTCGGACATGGCAAACACGCCATTGAGCAGCGTGAGCAGCGCAATCAGCAGAAAATCCATGGTTCTACGAATGGGAACACGATGGCACTTTACTGCATAGGCGACATCCAGGGCTGCGACAGCGCCCTCGGGCGCCTTCTGGACGAGATCGGCTTTTCCGCGAGCCGCGACACCGTCTACCTGCTGGGAGACCTGGTGAACCGGGGACCGGAATCGGCAGCCGTGCTCCGGCGCTGCATGGACGCGGGCGACGCGCTGCGCCCACTGCTGGGCAACCACGACCTGCACTTGCTGGCAGCGGCGCACGGGGCACGCAAGCCCTCGCGCAAGGACACCCTGGAGGCGGTGCTGCAGGCGGATGATCGCCAGGCGATGCTGGCCTGGCTGCGCCAGCAGCCGCTGATGCGCACGCACACCCATGCAGGGGAGCGCCTGGCCATGGTGCATGCCGGCCTGCTGCCCGCCTGGACGGTGGACGAGGCGCTGGCGCTGGCGGACGAGGTGCAGCAGGTGCTGCGCGGCCCGGGGCTGCCGGATTTCCTGCACCAGATGTACGGCAACGGGCCGGACCGCTGGGACCCGGCGCTCACGGGCATGGACCGGCTGCGCACCATCGTCAACGCGATGACGCGGCTGCGCTTTTGCTCACTGGGCGGGGTGATGGATTTCGAGAGCAGCGAAAGCGCAGGCAACGCACCTGAAGGCCTGATGCCCTGGTTCGACGTTCCCGACAGGAAGGCGGCGGGCAGCCTGGTGGCCTTTGGCCACTGGTCAACACTGGGCTTGCTCGACCGCAGCGACACCCTGGCGCTGGACACGGGCTGTGTCTGGGGCGGCTGCCTCTCCGCAATGCGCTTTGGCACCACGCTGGCCGACCGCGAGCTGCTGCAGGTGCACTGCGAACAGGCCCAAAAACCAGGGTGAAGGCCCCTGGCTGCCAGCGGGAGCGCGAAGCCTCGCGCGGACTGGCCGTCAGGAGGTAACAGCGGCCTTGAACAGCGCAGCGACCTTGCGCTTGGGCTTGATGTTGGCCGACACGCTGCTGCGCGGGCCTGCCGCGCGCGAGGCTTCCCATGCGGGCGCGTTCTCACCGACAGCGCTGGCTTCGTAAGGCTTCTCGAAGAAGGGATCGCGCGAGGCCACCGCCGGGCGGAAGCCCCGGTGCTGCTCGCGCGGCTCGCGGGATTCGCGCCCGCCCCGGTATTCGCGCTCGCGCTCACGGCGCGGGCCGGACGGGATGCCGTCGCGGCCATCGCCGGTCTCGCCGGCTTCGCGCCAGGCACGGCGCCCGTCGTTGATGCGGCCGCGGGGCTGGTCTTCGTCGTACTCGATGGCTTCGAGCTCAATCTTCTTCTTGATGAGCTTCTCGATATCGGCCACCCGGCGGGCATCGCTGCCCGACACCAGGGTGACGGCCAGACCCGAGGCGCCGGCACGGCCGGTGCGGCCGATGCGGTGCACGTAGTCCTCAGCGTTGAAGGGCACGTCGAAGTTGAACACCGCGGGTACGTCCTTGATGTCCAGGCCACGCGCGGCCACGTCGGTGCACACCAGCAGGTCGACTTCGCCCTTCTTGAAGGCTTCCAGGGCCTTCAGGCGCTCGTCCTGGCTCTTGTCGCCGTGCAGGGCTGCGGTCTTGAGGCCTTCGCGCTCCAGGCTGCGGGCCAGGCGTGCGCAGCCGAGCTTGCTGTTGACGAAGATGAAGGCCTGCTTCAGGCCCCGGGTCTTGAGCACCTGGTGGATGGCACGGCGCTTATCGTCGTCATTGGCGCTGTAGAAGCGCTGCTCCACCGTGGAGGCCGTCTCGTTGGGGCGTGCTACCTCGATGGTGACGGGGTTCTGCAGGTAACTGCCGGCCAGGCGCTTGATCTCGGGCGAGAACGTGGCCGAGAACAGCAGCGTGGTGCGCTGCTTGGGCAGGTAGGACAGGATGCGCTGCAGATCGGGCAGGAAGCCGATGTCCAGCATGCGGTCGGCCTCGTCGAGCACCACGTACTCGACCTGGTTGAGCACCGCGTTCTTGGCCTCGATGTGATCCAGCAGGCGGCCTGGCGTGGCCACCAGCACCTCGACGCCCTTCTTGAGCTCGATGGTCTGGGGCTTCATGTCCATGCCGCCGAACACCACGGTGCTGCGCAGCTTGGTGTACTTGGCGTACAGCGCGATCTGCTGGGCGACCTGGTCGGCCAGTTCGCGCGTGGGCAGCAGCACCAGGGCGCGCACCGGGTGGCGGGCGGGCGAGGTGGAACTGCTCTCGTGCTTGAGCAGGCGCTGCAGCAGCGGCAACGAAAACGCGGCCGTTTTGCCGGTGCCGGTCTGGGCGGCTCCCATCTCGTCCTGGCCGGTGCGCACCACCGGAATGGCCTGGGCCTGGATGGGCGTCATGGACTCGTAGCCCATTTCGGCCACGGCACGCGCCAGCGGCTCGGCCAGCGAAAGATTGGAAAAAGAACTTGTCATTTAGCCTTCTATTGTCGCACTGGCGGCCCAAACACACCATGGGGGTGGTAAGCAAGGGTGAATTCACGGAGCGATGCGGCAAGAAGACTGGCTTGGCTGCTTTTATTTCGATAGCGCCAAAGCAATAACCATCAAGCTGCAGATGGTAATTTTGGAGGAATTACTCCAGCACCGCGCGCAACTGGCGCGTGGTGACCGCCAGGCGCCGCGCGCCGATCTGGGCGATGTTGTTCATCACCGTGAGCGCAGCCTCGGGGTACTGGCGTCCCCAGGCATCGAAATGCGCCCGCGACAGCCGTACCGCCTGCGCCGGCCCCAGTTCGGCCCCGGCGCTGGCGGTGCGCGCCGCGCCGTTGAGGAAGGCCATCTCGCCGAACGCCATGCCCGGCCCCACGGTGGCCAGGCGCAGCCCGCGCTCGGGCGGCCACTGGGTCACCAGGGTGATGTGGCCCGACTGCACCACCAGCAGGTCGCGGTCGGCGTCGCCGGCGTTGAACACCACGCCATGGGCCGCCACGGGCAGGGGCTCGAGCACGGCCTCGAGCGCCACCCGTGCATCGGCGGGAATGCCTTCGCCGATCTCGCCAAGGATGTCCTGCTCGGGATAGATGGGCCGTTCGTTCTCGGGCCGCTCGGCCAGGATAGCGGCCTCGGCCCATTCCAGGGCCCGGTCGCCATCGGCGAAGCTGCGCACGCCCTCGCCCACGTTCTCGGCGGCCACCCGGTCGAGTGCCGCCACGGCGCAGGCGATGCCCTGCTGCCCGAGGTCACGCACCAGGGCCCGCAGCTGCGCCAGCGCCGTGCTGTCCCAGGCCGGCACGCGGCTGGCGTCCAGCACCACCCAGCGGTGGCGCGGCTGCAGCAGCAACCGCACCTGTTCGGCCAGGTGCGCGGCCACGCCGAAGGACATCACGCCCTGCAGCTCGAACACCGCCACCTGGTTCATGCGCGGCGCCAGCCAGATGTCGGAGCCGGCGCGGCGCAAGCGGCGCGACCGCAGCTGCCCGTCCAGCCGCACGTGGCGCAGCACCTTGGCGGCCGAGTCGTGCAGCAGCACGAACGTGGCCACCACCAGCCCGGCCACCAGCGCCCCCACGCCGCCCACGACGGCGAACACCAGGGCCACCAGCCAGCTTTGCGCCCAGGTCACGCGGGAACGGCGCGCATAGCCCGGCGACCACAGCAGGGCGGGCACTTGCATCAGCCCCGCCAGCACCAGTCCGCCGGCCAGGCAGGCCATGGGCACCCAGTGCAGCCACCAGGCCCCCGTGAGCGCCACGGCCAGCATGATGCCGGCATGCCAGCGCGGCGCACTGGCCGATGGCCCCGCCTGCGCCAGCACGATGCGCGAGCGCGAAGCGCTGGTGGACGCCGGGATCATGCCCGCCAGGCCGCACAGCACGCCCAGCAGGCTCTCGCGCCGCAGCGCCTGGTTGGGGTTGCCGCGCAGGCCGTGGTCGAGCTCCAGCTCCTGGTTGAAGACCAGGATCTCCAGGCTGTTGACCAGTGCCATCAGCAGGGCCAGCACCACCAGCGCCGAGCCATGCCGCTGCGCCAGCACCAGCCAGGGGATGCCCGTGAAGTCAGGCCACAGCGGCCCGGCAAAGGCGCTCTGGCGGACGGCCGGTGCGAACACAGTGTCCATGCCCAGGCCCCACAGACCTGCCACGGCCACGGCCAGCGCCACCAGCACCACGGCCGTAAGGAGGCCCGGCATGCGCGGCCAGCGCCGGCGCAGCAGCACCGCCAGGCCCACCACCGCCAGGGCGGCCACGGCGTGCCAGGCTGTGCGCAGGTCCCAGCCCCAGCCCGCGCCGGCCCCCAGGCCATTGCGCAACTGGCCCACCACCATGGACAGGCCCACGCCCGCAGCAAAACCATGGGTCACCGAAATCGGCAAAAAGCGCGCCACCGAAGCCAGGCGCAGCACGCCCAGCAACCACTGGAAACCGAAGGCCAGGGCCACCGTGGCACCGCTCACGGCCAGCACCTGGCGCGCCGAGAGGCCCAGGCTGCCGGCCGCGCCATGGGCCGTGGCCAGCACGGCAGCGAACAGCAGGGCCACCACGGTGGTGGGCGCGTAGACCACGCCCGGGCGCGGCGTCAGCACCGTGAGCAGCAGGCCGGGCAAGGCGGCCGACCACAGCGCCAGGGCCGCCAACGAGTAGCTGCCCGCCAGCGGCGCGAAGGCCAGCAACCCCAGGCCCACGGCATGCGGGACGGTGACGGCAGCGGCCGACCAGGCAGCTGCCGCGCCCGAGGGCGGCGACACTGCGGGCCTGGCGCCGGCCGTGCCCCGGCCCAGCGCAGCGGAGGGCGGCTCAGCGCCCATCACAGGCTGCGCGCGGAAAAGGTGTCACAGCCCTTGACGCTGCCGTTCTGCAGGCCATTGTTGAACCAGCGCTGGCGCTGGGCGCTGCTGCCATGGGTGAAGCTCTCGGGCACCACCCGGCCGCCGCCAGCGCGCTGCAGGGCGTCGTCGCCGATCTTGGCGGCGGCGTTCATGGCCTCTTCCACATCGCCCTGCTCCAGGATCTTGCGGGCGGCCTGCGCATGGTGGGCCCAGACGCCGGCAAAGCAGTCCGCCTGCAGCTCCAGGCGCACGGACAAGGCGTTGTACTCGGTCTTGCTCACACGGCCGCGCATCTGGTCCATCTTGCCGCTGATGCCCAGCAGGTTCTGCACATGGTGGCCGACCTCGTGCGCGATCACATAGGCCTGCGCGAAATCGCCGGGCGCGCCCAGGCGGTTCTTGAGGGTTTCATAAAAGCCCAGGTCGATGTAGACCTTCTGGTCCGCCGGACAGTAGAACGGGCCCATGGCCGCCTGGCCGGCACCGCAGGCCGTGGGGGTGGAGCCGCGGAACAGCACCAGCCGAGGTTCCTGGTAGGTGCCGCCGCCCTGGCGGAACACGCCCTGCCACACGTCCTCGGTGTCGGCCAGCACGGTGGAGACGAAGCGCGCCATGGTGTCGTCGCCGGGCGGGCGGTGTGCCGGCCCCTGCGGTTGCTGCTGCACCTGCGCGGGCGGCCCGCCGCCGCTGAGCAGGCCCAGGATGGTGAGCGGGTTGATGCCCAGCACCCAGCCGCCCACCAGGGCAATGACGATGGTGCCGATGCCGATGCTGCGGCCACCGAAGATGGGCGAACCGCCGCCCCCACCGCCACCCTCGTCCCGGCGGTCCTCCACGTTGTCGGATTCCCGATTGCCTTCCCATTTCATCGCACGTTCTCCAGCACCCCCTGAACCGGTGGGGGCAATGGGCAGCATGTTACGCGCGCCCGGCCCTCCCGGCTGCCCAATGCAGGTAGGAAACCGGCGCGCTACCATGCAGGCAGTTTTCCCCACACCGCCCTGCCCCATGCTGCCCCACCCCCACCACCTGCCCTCGGGCGCCAGCAACCCCGTCATCCTGCTCACGGGCTTCGACCCCTTCGGCGGCGATGCCGTCAACCCCAGCTGGCTGCTGGCGCAGGCGCTGCAGGGCCAGAGCATCGGCGGGCATACCGTGGTCTCGGCGCAACTGCCCACCGTGTTCGGCCAGGCGCTGGAACGCCTTTCCGCCCTGCACCGCCAACTGCGCCCGGCCCTCACCGTGTGCCTGGGCCAGGCCGGCGGCCGGGCGGCGCTGTCGATCGAGCGCATCGGCATCAATGTGGACGACGCGCGCATCCCCGACAACCGGGGCGCGCAACCCATCGACCATGCCATCGTGCCGGACGGCCCGGCGGCCTACTTCGCCAGCCTGCCCATCAAGGCCATGCTGCGGGCGGTGCAGCGTGCGGGCGTGCCGTGCGAGGTATCGCAGACCGCCGGAACCTTCGTCTGCAACCACGTGCTCTACGGCCTCATGCACCTGCTGGCCACCGAGGGCGCGGCCGGCATGCGCGGCGGCTTCGTGCACGTGCCCTGGCTGCCTGGCCTGGGCACGCCGAGCCTGCCCCTGCGCGACGCCGTGCGCGGCCTGCACACGGCCCTGTGGGCGGCCGTGCTGGCACGGCAGGACATCGCGCTCGGGGCCGGCGCCACCCACTGAGCCCCGGGCAGGCCCGGTGCCTGAAACGCACCCAGGCTGTGTACAGTCGGCGCATGCATTCCACAGCGCCTTCCACCCCATCCCCCCTGCTCGGCCCCGAGGCCACGGCCGCCCTGCTGCCCTGGGCGGCGCTGGCCGACGAGATCGCGGCCCTGTTGCGCGACGATGGCATCGAGGTGCCTGCGCGCAGCGTGCTGCCGCTGGCGGGCGGCGCGCGCCTGTTCGTGATGCCGGCCAGCGACCGCACGGTGGCCATGGCCAAGCTGATCACCCTGACCCCGGGCAACGCGGCGCGCGGCCAGCCCACCATCCAGGGCGACGTGGTGGTGTTCGACGTGGCCAGCGGCGAGCGCCGCATGGTGCTGGACGGCCCCACCGTCACGGCCCGGCGCACGGCGGCCGTCTCGCTGCTGGCGGCGCAGCGCCTGGCGCCGGTGCCGCAGGGCCCGCTGCTGGTGGTAGGCGCGGGCGTGCAGGGCCTGGCCCACGTGCAGGCCTTCGTCGAGGTGCTCGGTGTGCGCGAGGTCTGGGTGGCGTCGCGCAGTGCAGCCAGCGCCGAGGCCCTGGCGCAGGCCGCACGCACGCTGGGCGCCCAGGCCCGCGTGGTGCAGGACGCCGACGCAGCCCTGGCGCACTGCCCGCTGGTGGCCGCATGCACACCGGGCACGGCGCTGGTGCTGGGTGCCCGGCCGCGTCCCGATGCCTTCGTGGCAGCGGTAGGCGCCTACACCCCTGCCATGGCGGAGCTGTCGCCTGCGCTGTGCCAGGGGATGGTGCAGCAGGGCACGGTGGTGGTGGACACGGCCGATGCGGTGCACGAGGCCGGCGACCTGCTGCAGGCAGGGATCGACGTGGCGCGCCTGCCCACGCTGCGCGATGTGGTGCGGGAAGACGGCGGCCTGAGCGCCCGCAGGGGCCCGGTGCTGTTCAAGAGCTGCGGCTGGGCCGGCTGGGACCTGGCGGCCGCCCGCCTGGTGTTGCGCTCTGCCCGCAGCGCGCCAGCGGGGCATTGACGGGAGTCGGGGAGCGGAGGCACATTCCCAGCCAGGCCCAATACCATGACCCACCCCACCCGATTCCGCGGCCAGAGCCTGCGCACGCAGATCTCGCTGGTGTTCGCGTTGCTGGTGGTCGGTCTGGCCGTGCTGCTGTCCGTGGGGTTTGGCGAACTGCTCAAGCGCCGCGTGCAGCGCGATGCCAGCCAGGCCCTGCACCACGTCGCCGACAACGCCAGCCGGCAGCTGGCCCAGGGCCTGTTCGAACGCAGCCGCGTGGTGCAGGTGCTGGCCGAAGCGCCGGGCATCTGGGAGCGCGGCCTCGAATCGCTGGAGGTGCGCCAGCTGCTGGCGCGCAGCCAGGCAGTCGACCCGCACAGCCTGTGGATCGGCGTGGCCGATGCACAGGGCGTGGTGCGGGCGGCCACCCAGGGCCTGCTGGAAGGCCAGGATGTGCGCGAGCGGCCCTGGTTCGTCGCCGGGCTGGCAGGGCTGCATGTGGGCGACGTGCACCCGGCCAAGCTGCTCGAAAAGCTGCTGCAGCCCACCGCCTCGGGGGAGCCACACCGTTTCGTGGACTTTTCTGCCCCCATCCGCAACGCGCACGGCACGGTGGGCGTGCTGGGCCTGCACGGCAGTTGGGAGTGGACGCGCGAGGTGCTCGAAAGCCTGGCGCCGATCGGCATTCAGGGTACCTCGGTGGACCTGTTCGTCTTCGACCGCACGGGCCAGCTCATCTTCTCGCCCCCGCAGTACCGGCGCCAGCTCGAAGCCGCCGGCCAGCGCCTGCCCGTGCCACTGACCGTGGCCACGCGCGAATCGGGCACGCGCCCCGCGAGCGTGGTGCTCTGGGCCGATGGCCGGGACTACCTCACCGCGAGCGTGCGCATGGAAGCGCGCAATGCGGCCAGCGACCTGGGCTGGCACATCGTGGCCCGCGACCCGGTGGAGATCGCCTTCGCGGACGCCAAACGCGCGGTGCGCATGGCCCTGGTGATCGGCCTGCTCGCCGCGGCCCTCGCCGCCGCCCTGGCATGGTTCGCGGCGCGCCGCCTGAGCGAAGACCTCTACGCCCTGGCCGATGCCGCCAGCCGCGTCGAGTCGGGAAAGCCTGGAGCCACGATCCCGCTCGTCACCCACAACCGCGAGGTGCACCAGCTGTCTTCGGCCCTGAGCAGCATGACGGAGCGCCTGATCGCAGCCAAAGGGGCCATGGAAGACCAGGTGCGCCTGCGCACGCTGGAGCTGCAGGCCGCCAACCGCGCCCTGGACCTGCAGGCGCGTACCGATGCGCTCACCGGCCTGCTCAACCGCCGGGGCTTCGACAGCCGGATGGAGTTTGCGCTGGCCCTGGCACGGCGCAGCGGCCGGCCGCTGAGCGTGGTCTCACTGGACGTGGACCACTTCCAGGGCGTGAACGACCGCTTCGGGCATGAGGCGGGCGACGAGGTGCTGCGGCGCCTGGCGCAGACGCTGCAGCAGCGCCTGCGCGCCTCCGACGTGATCGCGCGGCTCGGCGGCGAGGAGTTTGCCGTGGTGCTGCCCGACACCGCAGCGGAGGATGCGCTTGCCATCGCCCAGTCCATCGTGGACGGCATGGCAGCGCAGGAAGACCCGCTGGTGGGGCGCATCACGGTCAGCGCCGGCATTGCCAGCCTGCGCGATGCGCCGGACAGTGCGCTCGAACTGCTGCGCCGCAGCGACGCAGCTCTCTACGCAGCCAAGGGCCAGGGGCGCAACAGGGTGTGCGCGGAGCCGAAACCCGGCCCGGCGCTGAAATAGTCCCCCAGGCGGTCGGCAAGTTGGTCGAGTTCGCCATCATGGTGCTTGCGCGCCGTGGCCAGCTGTTCCCGCGCATAGGGCGGGTGGCCGAGCATCATGGCCGTGTTGACGCAGTGGCCGCGCTTGGCCATCTGCAGGATGAAGGCATCCAGCACTTCGCAGGGCCAGTAGTGGATATCCGCCTCACCAGTGTGGTCGTGGCGGGCGGCAGACAGGGTGGGCAGGTCGGCACCCGCCGTGGTGCGGGGTGCGGACGGTTCAACAAAGTCGATCATGTTGGACTCCTTCACACAGACCCGCGGACATCCACAGGCGTGCATCCATGCTAGGAAACTTACCAACGTTTGCACTTCAGCCGAAGTGCACTGGCCCTGTAGGACAGGACCACGGGCGGCACGCTCGCCCGGGAAACGCTCAGGCCTTGGGCAAGGTGACCCCGACCTGGCCCTGGTACTTGCCGCCCCGGTCCTTGTAGGAGACTTCGCAGACATCGTCGGGATCGCTTTCGAAGAACAGCACCTGTGCGCAGCCTTCGCCCGCGTAGATGCGCGCGGGCAGCGGCGTGGTGTTGGAGAACTCCAGCGTCACATAGCCTTCCCACTCGGGCTCGAAGGGCGTGACGTTGACGATGATGCCGCAGCGCGCATAGGTGCTCTTGCCCAGGCAGATGGTGAGCACGTTGCGCGGAATGCGGAAATATTCCATGGTGCGCGCCAGCGCAAAGCTGTTGGGTGGGATGATGCAGCTGTCGCCATGGAAGTCGACGAAGCTCTTCTCGTCGAAGTGCTTGGGGTCCACCACGGTGCTGTGGATGTTGGTGAACACCTTGAATTCGGGCGCGCAGCGGATGTCGTAGCCATAGCTGCTGGTGCCGTAGCTGATGATCTTGCGGCCCTCGGCCTCGCGCACCTGGCCGGGCTCGAAGGGTTCGATCATGCCGTGCTCGGCCGCCATGCGGCGGATCCATTTGTCGCTTTTGATGCTCATTGACTTACTCCTGCGCGCATTTTAGAAGCTTGTCCCGCAATCACAGTCCTGACATGCAGGTTTTGCATGCTTCTTGCTAACCACGCTGCATCCCTAGACCATCGATGCCATGCACCCCACCATCCAAGTCTTGACCTCCCTGGCCTTCACGGCGACCCTGCTGGCCTGTGGCGCCGCGCGAGCCCAGTTGGCCAGCGATTCGTCCGCAGCCAAACAGGCGCAGGACGCATGCCGCAGCGAGGTGTCGAAGTTTGAGGAAGCCATCGGCTTCGTGCGCCGCTCGCAGGGCAACCAGGCCGCGGCCGAGCTCAAGGAAAAGCTGCTGCCCGCCAAGGTCGAGAGCGACATCCTGTTCAAGGACGGCTACTGCGGCCTGGCGCGCTACATCCGCGAGAAAAAACTCAATCGCTGAGGGCCTGGCTGATCACCGTGCGCTCGACCAGGCGGTCGTCGCCCAGCACGATCATCGCGAACAGCAGTTCGTCCAGGTTGCGCGCCTGGGCGGTCTTGCGCGCCAGCAGCGGTGTGGCGGCGGGGTTGATGACCACGAAATCCCCTTCGCAGCCCGGCTGCAGGTTGCCCACCGCACCACCGAGGCCCAGGGCTTTGGCGGCTCCGGCCGTGTGCTGCCACCACAGCTGCTGGGGCGACAGGCTCAGGCCCTGCTTGGTCTGGCCCTCGCGCCCCACGTAGTAGGCGGCCAGCATGGTGCGAAACGGGCTGAAGCTGGTGCCGCCGCCCACGTCGCTGGCCAGGCCATAGCCAAAACCCACGCGGTCGGCGCCCGCGTAGTCGAAGAAGCCGCTGCCCAGAAACAGGTTGCTCGTCGGGCTGACGGCGGCCACGGTGCCGGTGTCGCGCATCAGCGCACGGTCATCGTCGTCGAAATGGATGCAGTGGGCGTACACGGCGCGCTCGCGCATCAGGCCGTAGTCGCCGTACACGCCCAGGTAGCTGCGCGAGGCCGGGAACAGCTCGCGCGCCCAGCGCACTTCGTCGAGGTTCTCGGCCACGTGCGACTGGATCCACACGTCGGGGTGGCGCGCTGCCAGCTCGCCCGCACCGCTCAGCTGTTCGTGCGTGCTGGTGGGTGCAAAGCGCGGCGTGATGGCATAGCCCAGGCGGTCCACGCCGTGCCAGCGGCGGATCAGCGCCTCGGTGTCGATGAGGCTCTGCTCGGTCTGGTCGCGCACGCCGTCGGGCGAATGGCGGTCCTGCAGCACCTTGCCGGTGATCAGGCGCAGCTGCTGGCGCTGGGCTTCGGTGAACAGCGCGTCCACGCTGGCCGGGTGCGAGGTGGCAAACGTCAGCGCCGTGGTCACGCCATTGCGCAGCAGTTCATCGACGAAGAAGCCGGCCACCTGGGCACCATACGCCGGGTCGACGAAGCGCGACTCGTGCGGGAAGGTGTAGTTCTCCAGCCAGGGCAGGAGGCCCGCGGCCGGGGCACCGATCACGTCCGTCTGCGGGAAGTGGATGTGCATGTCGACGAAGCCCGGCGCGATGAGTCGGCCCGGCAGGTGCTCGACCACCCCCTGCCGGTATTCAAGGGCCAGGGCATTCCAGGCCCCCGAGGCCACCACGCGCTGGCGGCCGGCACCATCGGGGGCAATGGCCAGCAGGCCATCTTCGTCGTACAGGGCCGAGCCGTCGTCGGCAAAACGCAATAGGGCAGAACGGTAGACATGCATGGGCGCGAGCTTAGCGGTAGCGGCCACCCGCTGCATATTCTTGTGCCTATAGTGGGTATGCGAGACTCGTCAGTGCGCTGGTTTCACCAAAGCGCCACAACGCCAACAACCGTAGCAAGCGCGCGGCCAAGGCGAGGGCCTCCGTGCAAGGGCCGCCCCGCCGCACTGGAGGCGTCCCCCTTCCCGAATTGCGCAGCAATTCGAGAGAAGGGGGAAGGCGCGAAGCGACTCAGGGGGTTGTTCTCTATCTCTAGTGGCTGAGTTTGCCCTGCACGCCTTCGGCAAGCCAGTTCATCTTGAGGATCTGCTCGTCGCCGAGCACCTGGCCGGCCGCGATGACCTCGCGGCCTTCGTTGTCGCGCACGGGCGCCTTGCCGGCGCGGAACGGGTGCAGCGTGCCCGCGCCCACGGCCTTCTGCGCGGCCAGCACTTCCTCCTGCACGGCCCTGGGCACCTTGGGGCCGAAGTCGCCCACGCGGATCAGGCCTTCGCGCACGCCCCCCCACAAGGTGCCGCTCTTCCAGGTGCCGGCCTGCACCGCGCGCACGCGCTCGGTGTAGTACTTGCCCCATTGGTGGGTGACGGCAACGATCTGTGCGTCGGGTCCGGCACTGCGCATGTCGGAATGGTAGGCCACGGCCATCTTGCCGCGCTCCTGGGCCGCGGCCATCACGGCGGTGGAGCCGGCGTGGAAGGCGATCACGTCCACGTCCTGGTTGAACAGCACCATGGCGGCGTCGCGCTCCTTGGGCGGATCGAACCAGACGTTGAGCCACACCACCTTGACCGTCGCCTTGGGGTTGACCGAGCGCATGCCCAGGGTGAAGGCGTTCAGGCCCTGCAGCACCTCGGGGATGGGAAAGCCCGCCACGTAGCCGGCCACGCCGGTCTTGCTCATGCGGCCGGCGGCGATGCCGGCGAGGTAGCGGCCCTCGTAGTAGCGCGCGTTGGCGGCGGCCACGTTGGCGGCGGTCTTGTAGCCGGTGATGGACTCGAACTTCACGTTCGGGTAGTCCTGCGCGACCTTGAGCGTCGGCTCCATGTAGCCGAAGCTCGGCGTGAAGATGATCTGGTGCCCCGTGGCCGCCAGGTCGCGGATCACGCGTTCGGCGTCGGCGCCCTCGGCCACGTTCTCGACGAAGCTGGTCTTGACGTCCTTGCCCAGCGCCGCTTCCACGGCCTTGCGGCCCTCGTCGTGCTGCTTCGTCCAGCCGGCCTCGGTAATGGGCGAGACATAGACAAAGCCGGCCTTGACGGGCGCCGCGCCGGCGGCTGCAGGCGCGTTCTTGCTGGATTGGGACAAGGCGGGGGAGATGGAAACGGCGCCGAACAGCGCACTCACACAGACCGCACGCAGTGCGGTGGCGAGGTTTTTATACATGGTAGTCCTCTACATGGTCCCGAGACAGAAAAAGCAAAAGGCTGCCGGGACAGCAGCCTTTGCGGGCGATCATTGTAACCAGTTGCGCGTTTTTTGGCGCTCAATGCAGGCGCAATGTGCCGGTGGCAGCACCCAGGCGGAAGGCCCCCACCACGTCCGCCAGGCGGGCGGCCTGGTCCTTCAGGCTCTCGGCCGCGGCCGTGGACTCTTCCACCAGCGCCGCGTTCTGCTGCGTCATCTGGTCGAGCTGGTTCACGGCCACGTTGACCTGGCCGATGCCCTGGCTCTGCTCCGAGGCCGCGGCGCTGATCTCGCCGATGATGTCGGTCACGCGGCGCACGGAGCTGACGATCTCGTCCATGGTGCTGCCCGCGTTCTGCACCAGGGCGGCACCCGATTCCACCTTCTCGACCGACTGGCCGATCAGGGTCTTGATCTCCTTGGCCGCCTCGGCGCTGCGCTGCGCCAGGCTGCGCACGTCGCTGGCCACGCCGGCTAAGCCGCGGCCCTGTTCGCCCGCACGCGCCGCGTCCACCGCCGCGTTCAGTGCCAGGATGTGGGTCTGGAAGGCGATGCCATCGATGGTGCCGATGATGTCGCTGATCTTCTTGCTGCTGGCGTTGATCGCGTCCATGGTGCTCACCACCTGGGCCACGACCTCGCCGCCGCGCTGCGCCACCTGGGCGGCCGATGCGGCCATCTGGTTGGCCTGCACGGCCGAGTCGGCGCTCTGGCGCACGGTGCTGGTGAGCTCTTCCATGGAGGCGGCCGTCTCCTCCAGGTTGCTGGCGGTCTGCTCGGTGCGCGCGCTCAGGTCCTGGTTGCCGACGGCGATCTGCGCGCTGGCCGTGGAGATGCTGTCCACCACGCCGCGCACCTGCTGCAGCGAGCCGTGCAGCGCGCTGCGCATGGCGTCGAGCGAGCGCAGCAGGTGGCCGGTTTCGTCGTTGGCATAGCTGGCCTGGGGGCTGCCGGTCAGGTCCATGTTGGCGATGGACTCGGCAATCGCCTCGGCCTTGCGCAGCGGGCGCGTGATGCTGGCAGCCAGCAGCCAGGCCAGCAGGGCACCGAGCACCAGGGAGACGGCTGTGCACACATAGAGCAGCATGGTGGTCTGCGAGCGCAGTTCCTCGGCGCGCGTGCCTGCGGCATCCAGGTCGGCGCGCTGGGCATCGACCAGCTGCTGCACGCCGGCCAGGTAGTCGCGCGACGTGGGCTCGAACCGCTCCGTGAACACCTTGCCTGCATTCTCGGCATCGCCGGCCTGCTTGAATTTGCTCACCTCTTCGCGGGCGGCCAGGTAGGCCTTGCGCAATTCACCCACCTTGGTGAACAGTTCCTTCTCGGCGCGCG
The DNA here is from genome assembly GCF_046339755.1 of Acidovorax sp. Classification (GTDB taxonomy): domain Bacteria; phylum Pseudomonadota; class Gammaproteobacteria; order Burkholderiales; family Burkholderiaceae_C; genus Acidovorax. The sequence goes on from NZ_JBKDTZ010000305.1 coordinate 23,176, forward strand.
TGTCCATCTTCGATTCGATGAACTTCTGCAGCTCGTTGGTCTGGCTGATCGATGCGGCCGTGGCGGGCGCAAAGTAGGCAATCAGCGATGCATCGCTGCTCTTGGCGATGGCGGCGGCGCGCTGCACACCCGAGGTGGTGTGGCGCAGCCAGTCGGCACCGGCACGCTCGACCTGGATGTTGTCGTTGACCATGGTGTCGATCTCGGTGCCCAGTTGGCCCAGACGGACCACGGCCACGTTGGAACTGAGCAGGAACAGGGCAAGAATCACACCGAGCACCAGGGTCAGGCGCTTGCCGATGGACAGCTGATTGAGAAACATGGGGAAGGCTCCGGCCAGGAAGGGGCGTGGGTTGCGCAAAAAAATACGGCCCCCAGGGGCCGCATTCAGCAGTGCCAGCACCTCACGGGAGCCAACGAATGCTTACATAAAGTTGAATTATAGGGTTTACCCTGAATTTTTGCACCCCTGTGGTGCCTGCGCCCCGGATCAGTAGTCGTGCTCCATGAAGCGCTCGAAGCGCTCCTTGAGCTTGTGCTCCCACACGCGCTTGTCGGCGTTGCCAGCAAAGCTGGCTTCGAAGCTGTTGAACGCCAACTGGTAGGCATGGCGCACCGTCATGCCGGTGGCGGCGAACACCTCGGTGAAGTTGTCGTTGATGTAGCCGCCGAAGTAGGCCGGGTCGTCGGAGTTGACGGTGGCGGCCAGGCCCGCATCGAGCAGTTTCGCCAAGTTGTGGTCGGCGAGGTTGGGGAACACGCACAGCTTCTGGTTGGACAGCGGGCAGACGGTGAGCGCGATGCGGTCCTGCGCCAGGCGCTGCATCAAGGCGGCGTCGTGCACGGCCTGCACGCCGTGGTCGATGCGCTCGACCTTGAGCACGTCCAGGGCGCTCCAGATGTAGGCAGGCGGCCCCTCCTCGCCCGCGTGGGCCACGAGGTGCAGGCCCAGCTCTCGGCAGCGCGCGAACACGCGCGCGAACTTCTCGGGGGGGTTGCCGACCTCGCTGCTATCGAGGCCCACGCCGACGATCTTGCCCAGGAAGGGCTGGGCCTGCTCCAGGGTCTCGAAGGCCGACTCTTCGCTCAGGTGCCGCAGGAAGCACAGGATCAGCGTGGCGCTGATCCCGAGGTCCGCCTTCGCATCCACGCAGGCGCGGTGCAGGCCGTTGATCGCCGTTTCCATGGCCACGCCGCGCTCGGTATGGGTCTGCGGGTCGAAGAAGAGTTCGGTGTGCAGCACGTTGTCGGCCGCGGCACGCACCAGGTAGGCGCGCGCCATGTCGTAGAAGTCCTGCTCGTGCAACAGCACGCTGGCGCCCGCGTAGTAGATGTCGAGAAAGCTCTGCAGGTTGGTGAAGGCATAGGCGCTGCGCAGCGCCTCCACGCTCGGGTACGGCAGGCTGAGGCCATTGCGCTCTGCCAGCGCGAAGATCAGCTCGGGCTCCAGCGATCCCTCGATGTGGATGTGCAACTCGGCCTTGGGCATGGCGCGCAGGAGCTCGGGAATGCGGGCCGCGGGGATGGGTGGGACTTTGAACATCGTGTGGGCTCCAGGGCGGATTCGTCCGCGCGTCGTAATGCAGGCATGATGCACCGACTGTGGCGCTTTTGAAAAGAAAAGGGCCGCACGGAGCGGCCCTTTGTTGCGGCGGCACCCGCCGGCACAGGGCCGCGGGCTGCTTGGCGGGTTGTTGGCTTACTTCTTTTCGGCGCCGGGGATCTTGCCTTCCACGCCCTTGACGTAGAAGTTCACGCCGCTCAGGAACTTGTCGTCGGCCACGGTGTCCTTGGCGACCACTTCCTTGCCGTCCTGGCCCACGATGGGGCCCTTCCAGATCTGGAAGCTGCCGTCGGCCAGGCCCTTCTTGACCGCTTCCACCTTGGCCTTGGTGTCTGCAGGCACGTCTTCGGCGATGGAGACGATGTCGATCGCGCCTTCCTTCACGCCCCACCAGCTCTGGCCCGTGGCCCAGGTGCCTTCCAGCGCGTCCTTGGTGGCCTTGATGTAGTACGGGCCCCAGTTGATCACGGCCGATGCCAGGTGGGCCTTGGGGCCGTAGGCGGTCATGTCGCTGTCCCAGCCGAAGGCGCGCTTGCCCTTTTCCTGGGCGGTCTTGAGCACGGCGGGCGAGTCGGTGTTCTGGAACAGCACGTCGGCGCCGCCGTTGATCAGCGAGGTCGCGGCTTCGGTTTCCTTGGGTGGGCTGAACCATTCGTTGACCCAGACCACCTTGGTCTTGACCTTGGGGTTGACCGATTGCGCTCCCAGCGTGAAGCTGTTGATGTTGCGGATCACTTCGGGGATCGGCACCGAGCCCACTACGCCCAGCGTGTTGCTCTTGGTCATGGCGCCGGCGATCACGCCGGCCATGTAGGCGCCTTCGTAGGTGCGGCTGTCGTAGGTGCGCACGTTGTCGGCGGTCTTGTAGCCGGTGGCGTGCTCGAACTTCACGTCCTTGAAGTCGGGGGCGATCTTCTGGATCGACTCCATGTAGCCGAAGGTGGTGACGAAGATCAGCTTGTTGCCCTGGCCGGCCAGGTCGCGCAGCACGCGCTCGGCGTCGGCGGACTCGGGCACGCTCTCGACGAAGCTGGTCACGACCTTGTCGCCGAATTCCTTCTCGATGGCCTTGCGGCCGTTGTCATGGGCGAAGGACCAGCCGCCGTCGCCCACCGGGCCGACGTAGGCGAACGCGATCTTCAGCGGCTCGGGCTTGGGCGCGGGGGCCGATGCCACGGGCGCCGGGGCCGGCGCGGCAGCAGGCGCCGGTGCCGGCTCTTCCTTCTTGCCACAGCCCGCCAGCGCGGCGGCCGCAACGGCGGTCAGCGCAGCCATCTTGAGCATGGAGCGTTTCTGCAGATCAGTCATGTCGGTTCCTTATAAGAAGAAGGAGTTTGCAAGGTTGGGGACGAAGACGGTGATTATGGGGCGATCTACCGGGCGGTAACCAAAGGTTTTCAACGGGACGCGCCGGGGAGCCGGATGCAAGATCCAAGCCGGGGCACCTGCTGGCGCCCCCCACCCCGGCATCCACCGTCATGAACCGGGATAGAAAGGCTTGCCCAGCGATGCCGGCATGTTGATGCGGATCCAGGCCGGATTGCGCGAGATCAGGGCCAGCACCACGATGGTGGCCACGTAGGGCAGCATGCTCAGCAACGGGCTGGCCAGTTGCACGCCCGTGGCCTGCAGGTGGAACTGCAGCATGGTCACGCCGCCGAACAGGTAGGCGCCGAGCAGCACGCGCGCCGGGCGCCAGGTGGCGAAGGTGGTCAGCGCCAGCGCGATCCAGCCGCGACCGGCCACCATGCCCTCGACCCACAGGGGCGTGTAGACGGTGGAGATGTAGGCCCCCGACAAGCCGCACAGCGCGCCGCCGGCCACCACGGCGGCCAGGCGGATGCGGCGCACCGGGTAGCCCAGGGCATGGGCCGACTCGGGCGACTCGCCCACCGAGCGCAGCACCAGGCCGGCGCGCGAGCGGTACAGGAACCAGATCAGCGCGGCCACCAGCAGCATGGTGAGGTAGACCACCGGGTGCTGCTGGAACAGCGCGGGGCCGAGCAGGGGGATGTCGGCCAGGCCGGGGATGGCGTACTTGGGCATCTCGGGCAGCTTGGCCTGCACGTAGCTGATGCCCAGGAAGGCCGAGAAGCCCACGCCGAAGAGGCTGAGCGCCAGGCCCGTGGCGTACTGGTTGGTGTTGAGCCAGATCACCAGCACGCCGAAGATGGCGGCCAGCACGGCACCGGCGGCCATGCCGGCCGCAAAGCCCAGCCAGCTGTTGCCGGTGTGCACCACGGTGGCAAAGCCGGCAATCGCGGCGCAGAGCATCATGCCCTCGGCCCCGAGGTTGACGACGCCGGCCTTCTCGTTGATCAACAGGCCCAGGGCCGCGATGGCCAGGACGGTGCCCGCGCTCAGCGTGGAGCCCAGGAGCAATGCATAGGATTCCATGTCTCAAGCCTCCTTGTGGGTCGGGAAAGTGGTGGAGGGGGAGTGGCTCATGCTGCGGCTCCCTTGGCACCCACCCAGCGCACGCGGTAGGCGATCAGCGTGTCGCAGGCCAGCAGCGTAAACAGCAGCAGGCCCTGGAACACGCCGGTGAGCGACTTGGGCAGGCCCAGGCGCGATTGCGCGAGTTCACCGCCGATGTAGAACATGCTCATCAGGATGGCCGAGAGCACCATGCCCACCGGGTGCAGCCGCCCGACGAAGGCGACGATGATGGCCGCGAAGCCGTAGCCCGCCGGCACATAGGGCGTGAGCTGGCCGATGGGGCCGGCCACTTCGAGCGCGCCGGCCAGGCCGGCGGCCCCGCCGGAGATCAGCAGTGCCACCCACAGCGCCCGGCGCGAGGAGAAGCCCGCGTAGCGCGCCGCGGCTGGTGCCAGACCGCCCACCTGCTGGGCAAAGCCGGCCCGCGTGCGGAACAGGAAGACCCAGAGCGCGGCCGCACCAGCCAGGGCCAGCAGCAGGCCGATGGACACACGCGAGCCCTGCATCAGGCGCGGGATCTGCGTCACGCGCTCGAAGGTCTTGGTCTGCGGGAAGTTGTAGCCCATCGGGTCCTTCCACGGCCCGTAGACCAGGTAGCCCAGCACCAGCGTGGCGACATAGACCAGCATCAGGCTGACCAGGATCTCGCTGGCGTTGAACTTGTCACGCAGCAACGCGGTGAGCCCGGCCCAGGCCATGCCGCCAAGCACGCCGGCCACCAGGATGGCCGGCACGATCCAGGGGCCGGTGGTCTTGTCGGCCATGAGGGCCACGCCGCCCGCGACCACGGCGCCGATGACGAATTGCCCCTCGGCACCGATGTTCCAGACGGTGGAGCGAAAGCACACGGCCAGGCCCAGCGCGATGAGCAGCAGCGGCGTGGCCTTGACCAGGAGTTCGCCGATGGCGTAGGGCGTCTTGATCGGCTCCCAGAAGAAGATCTGCAGTGCGCGCACGGGGTCCTTGCCCAGGGCGGCAAAAAGGAGGATCCCGATCAGCACGGTGAAGGCCAGCGCCAGCAGCGGCGAGCCGAAGGTCCACAGCCGCGAGGCCTGGGGGCGGGGTTCAAGCTTAAGCATGCTGCAGCCCTCCCACGGCCGAAGCCCGTTCTGCCTGCGCCAGGTGGGCCTGCACATCGGCATGCCACAGGCCGCTCATCCATTCGCCGATGCGCTCCACCGTGGCTTCGGCGCGCGGCACCGAAGGCGACAGGTGGCCCTTGGCCACCACATGCAGCCGATCGCAGATCTCGAACAATTCGTCCAGCTCCTCACTGACCACCAGCACGGCACAGCCGGCATCGCGCAGCGCCAGGATGGAGCCCCGGATCTGCGCGGCCGCGCCCACGTCCACACCCCAGGTGGGTTGCGAGACGATGAGCAGCCGCGGTTTCGCATCGATCTCGCGGCCGACGATGAATTTCTGCAGGTTGCCGCCCGCCAGCGACTTGGCCGGCGAATGCGGGCCGCCAGCCTTCACGTTGAAGCGTTCGATGAGGACGCGCGCATGCGCTTCGAGCGCACCCACCTTGATCCAGCCGCTGCGCGCCACCGAGTTGGTGCGCGTGAGCAGCAGGTTGTGCGCCAGGCCCATGGTGGGCACGGCGCCGCGGCCCAGGCGCTCCTCGGGCACGAAATGCAGGCCCAGCGCACGCCGCCGGGCCGGGCCCATGCGGCCCGCGTTCTGCCCCGCGACCTGGATGCTGGCGGGCGCGGCGCGCTGGTCCTCGCCCGACAGGGCGTAGAGCAGTTCCTTTTGCCCATTGCCCGAGACACCGGCAATGCCGACCACCTCGCCGGCCCGCACCACGAAGGACAGGTCCACCAGGTCCACGCCGAACTGGTCGGCGCGCGGCAGCGACAGGCCCTGCACGCTGAGCACGGTGGCACCGGTCTGCACCTCGCGGTGCATGAGCGCCAGCGGCTCGGCGCCGATCATCAGGCGCGAGAGCGAGGCATTCGATTCCTCGGCCGGGTTGCACACGCCCGTGACCTTGCCGCCGCGCAGCACGGTGCAGGCGGTGCACAGCGCGCGGATCTCGTGCAGCTTGTGGCTGATGTAGAGGATGCTGCAGCCCTCGGAGGCGAGCTTGCGCAGCACCACGAACAGCTTTTCCACCGCCTGGGGCGTGAGCACCGAGGTGGGCTCGTCCAGGATCAGCACCTTGGGGTTGGTGAGCAGCGCACGGATGATCTCCACGCGCTGCATCTCGCCCACGCTGAGCGTGTGCACCGGGCGCAGCGGGTCGATATCGAGGCCGTACTCCGCCGCCTTGGCACGGATGCGCTCGGTCACCTCGGCCAGGGCCTGGCTCTTGTCCAGGCCGAGCCAGACGTTCTCGGCCACCGTGAGGGTATCGAACAGGCTGAAGTGCTGGAACACCATGGCGATGCCCAGGGCCCGCGCTTCCTGCGGGTTGCGCACCTGCACGGCCTGGCCGTTGAAGTGCACGCTGCCCTCGTCGGGCTTGACCGAGCCGTAGATGATCTTCATCAGCGTGGACTTGCCCGCGCCGTTCTCGCCCAGCACGGCATGGATCTCGCCAGGCTGCACCGTGAGGGAGACGCCGCTGTTGGCCACCACGGCGGGATAGCGCTTGGTGATGCCTGTGAGCTGCAGCCGGGGCGCCACGCCCGGGGCATTGGAAAGAGGTGGTGAACTCATGCGGGGGATTGTCTCTCAGTTTGGTGGGTCGTTATAGGGATAAAACTGCCTGCCATCGCTTGTTCAGCATGACTGCAAAGCTATTCTTTTCGTAGCGACGCAGCCACGCCTTTCACGCATTCGCGCAGCCACACGGCAGCGGCCGAGTGGTGCGTGCGGGCATGCCACAGCTGGTAGTACATGAGGCGCGGGAACTCCACCGGGCTCGGCAGGATGGCCAGCGGCAGGTGGTCCACATAGCGCTCGCAGAACTGGCGCCCGGTGGTCATCACAAGCAAGCTCGATGCCACGATGGGCGGGATGGCACTGAAATGCGCGCAGCGCGCGGTGATGTTGCGGGCCAGGCCCAGGCCGTCGAGGTGCACGTCGATCACGCCGCGCGCGCCGGGGTGGGTGGGCGTGGGTGCGATGTGCTCGGCGGCCAGCCAGCTCTCGGCGTCCCAGCCACGGCGTACCGCGGGATGGTCGCGGTTCACGAGGCACACCACCTCGTCGCCGAACAGGCGGCCCATGTGCAGGTCGTCCGGGGGCTGCGGCCAGTTGCCGATGACCACGTCCACATCGCCCTGCGCCAGGTGCGCGTGGTAGTGCGTGTCGCCCGACAGGGGCAGGATCTCGATCGGGCACAGCGGTGCCTCGACCTTGATGCGCGCCACCAGCTGGGGCAAAAACAGCGGGTCCAGGTAGTCATGGGCCGCCACGCGGAAGGTGCGGGTGGCGGTGCGCGGATCGAAGCCGCGCGCATCGGAGAACAGGGCCTCGGCCGAACGCAGGATGGCGCCCGCGGGCTCCACCATGCGCAGTGCGGCGTCGGTGGGCATCATGCTGGCGCCCGAACGCACCAGCAACGGATCGCCGGCCAGGTCGCGCAGCCGCTTGAGCGCGGCCGACACCGCCGGCTGGTGCATGCCCAGGCGGATGGCTGCCCTCGATACGCTGCGTTCAGTCAACACGGTGTGCAAGACCCTTATGAGATGGAGGTCTATCTTGTCGAAAAGGGCGTGGTCTCGCATACAGGGGCCTGCATTCTTGTCATACGCCATCACGTATGCCGCCCTGCGCGATGGGATGCGATGCGCTGCGCGGTGGGGGCTGTGGGGCGCTGTGGGGTGGGCGAAAAAGTGTCGGCGCACTGTACACCGCACACCCGCTGCGGCGTGCCCCTGGAAATCCCTGTGCAGGCCCGCAGGCCCGGGGTCAGGCTCCGCGCAATGCAGCCGCGGCTTCGTCGCGCAGCAGGCCGCCTTGCACGGCCACGGGTGGGCGCGCCTGTGCCAGCAACTCGGCGCAGGGCGTGGCCAGTTGCGGCCCACTCAGCGTCTGCGCAATATCGTCCTGGCTCGCGGCGTACACCACTCGCGCGATGCCGGCCCAGAACATGGCGCCGGCACACATGGCGCAGGGCTCACCGCTGGCGAACACGGTGGCGCCACGCAGGGCCCCGGCACCGAGTGCAGCCGATGCTTCGCGCACCAGCACCATCTCGGCGTGGCCCGTGCAGTCCTGCGTGGTGTTCTGGTTGTTGCGGGCGGTGAACAGCACCTCACCGCGGGGCGATGCCAGCGTGGCACCGAACGGGTTGTCGCCCGCAGCCAGCGCCTGGCGCGAGGCCGCGATGGCCTGCTGCATGGCGGCATGGTCCTGATCGCTGAACACGGTCGGGCTCATATCTCGTCGATGGCCGTGCTGCGCGCCTGCGCAGGCGCCTCGGCGCCGATGGCAAAGCGCTCGCCGGTCTTCACGTAGAAGCTCGCGCCGAAGCGCCCCACGGGGTGGAAGTCCTGCAGGCGCACGCGCCAGCGCTCGGTGTCCACCAGGCCGTCGCGCACGGCGAGCCATTGCACGCGGCCGATGAAGACGTAGCGGCTGGCGGTCTCCAGCGTCTCGTGCAGCACGCATTCGAAGGCCACGGGCGCCTCGGCGATGCGCGGCGGCGCCACGCTGCGCGAGGGCACGGGCGTGAGCCCGGCGTGCGCCAGCTCGCTTTCATCGGGGGGCAGGCTGTCGCCGCAGGCATGCATCTGCGCGGCCATGGCCTCGTCGGTGATGTGCACCACGAACTCGCCGCTGCGCAGGATGTTGGCCGCCGTGTCCTTGAGCAGGCCGTCCTTGAGGCGGTTGATGCTGACCATGACCACTGGCGGGTCTTCGCCCAGCATGTTGAACATGCTGAATGGCGCCGCGTTCACCGTGCCGTCCGCGCCCAGCGTGGTGATGAGCGCGATCGGGCGCGGCACGATCAGGCTGGCCATGAGCTTGTAGCGCTGGTAGGCGTCCAGCTGCGCGAAATCGATGTCCATGGCCCGTCTTATGAAAAATCGTATACAAAATTTTAACCAAATTATCCTAAGAAAGTTTATTTAGATATGAAACGTATACGATTTCATCCATCCGACGGCAGGCGCAGGCGGGCCTCCAGCGCCAGCAGATGGCGGTCCATGGCGGCGGCGGCGGCGTCGCCATCGCGCAGGGCCAGCCACTCGACCAGCTGTTCGTGCTCCTCGTGCTCACAGGTGGCTTCGCCGGGCGCCTCGTACAGCGCGACGATGAGCGAGCAGCGCGTCATCAGCTCGGTCAGGATGCGCTGCAGCTCGGCATTGCCCGACAGCTCTGCCAGCGCCAGGTGGAAGCCGCCCGCCAGTGCCACCCAGCGCGCATGGTCCTGCTGGTGCAGGGCCTCGTGCTCGGCGCGCAGGCGCTGCGTGAGACGCTGCACCTCGCCATGCGTGATGCGCGCGGCCACCATGCGCACGATACCGGCCTCGACCACGCGCCGCGCGGCGAAGATGTCGCGCGTCTCCTTCGGGCCGGGGCGGGCCACGGTGGCCCCCTTGTTGGGCACGATGTCCAAAATGCGCAGCTCGGCCAGCCGGTGCAGGGCCTGGCGCACCACGGTGCGGCTCACGGCAAAGCGCTCGCACAGCGCGGGCTCGCCCAGGCGCTCGCCTGGGCGCAGCCGGCCATGCATCACGGCGTCGAGCACGGCCTCATAGACCGGCTGGTCCAGGGTGGCGGCAGGCATGGCCTTTGCAGCGGCGGATTTGCGGGGGGGCATGGCAGCGGGCATGGGCGGTTGCAGGCAGGACAAAACGGTGAACAATGGGGCTGCGGCAGTGTATCCAGCAGAGGCCGAGCCGAGCCGCCCCATAGCGCGGCAGGCATCCCCGTTATACGCTCCGGCATATGCGTTCCCTCGCAGGCGCGCATACGCTCTGGGTACGAAGAGTTGTCCGTTTTGAGCACCCAACGCATGACGATGATGACCCACCGACCTCTCCGCTTCATCCGCCGCGGCCAGACCGCGGCGCTGCACGATGTACCGCCCGACCGCACGCTGCTCGAAGTGCTGCGCGAGGACCTGGGCTGCACGGGCACCAAGGAGGGCTGCGGCGAGGGCGACTGCGGTGCCTGCACGGTGGTACTGGGCGAAGAGCGCGACGGCAAGCTGCACTACAGCGCCGTGAACAGCTGCATCCGCCTGGCGCATTCGGTGGACGGCATGGCACTGTGGACCGTGGAAGACCTGGCCGAGGACCCGCTGATCCGCCCCGCCGGCCCGGCAGCGCCGGAGGACAAATCCATCACGCTGCACCCGGCGCAAGAGGCCATGGTGCAGTGCCATGGCTCGCAGTGCGGCTTCTGCACGCCGGGCTTCGTGATGAGCCTGTTCGGCATGTACCAGAACCATGTGTGCCACGGCCAGCCCATCACACGCGCACTGGCGCAGGAGGAACTCTCGGGCAACCTGTGCCGCTGCACGGGCTACCGCCCCATCCTCGACGCGGCCCAGCAGATGGCCGCCCTGCCCCCCGTGGCTGTGGACGAAGCACAACTGCTGCGCCAACTGGCGCAGCTGCAGGCCCCGGCGGGCGACGGCACGGCCTACCTGGCCCCGACCACCCTGCCCGCCCTGCTGGCCGCGCGCGCCGCGCACCCCGGCGCCCAGGTGGTGGCCGGCTGCACCGACGTGGGGCTGTGGGTCACCAAGATGCACAAGCAGTACGCCCAGGTGCTGGACGTGACGCGCGCAGCCGAGCTGCTGCAGCTTGCTGAAGACGAACACCAGATACGCATCGGGGCAGCGGTGTCGCTGACCGATGCGTTTGCGGCGCTCGTGCGCCAATGGCCCCACTTGCACAGCTTTGCCACGCGCTTCGCCGGGCTGCCGGTACGCAACTCGGGCACGCTGGGCGGCAACGTGGCCAATGGCTCGCCCATCGGGGATTCGATGCCGCTCCTGATCGCGCTGCGCGCGCAGATCGTGCTGGCCAGCGTGCGCGGCGAGCGCAGCTTGCCCCTGGAAGACCTGTACACCGGCTACCGCCAGAACGTGATGGCGCCGGACGAGTTGCTGGTGCGCATCATCGTGCCACGCCCCGGGGTGACCGAGGCCTTGCGCGCCTACAAGATTTCCAAGCGCTTTGACGACGACATATCGGCCGTGTGCCTGGTGGTGAACCTCGACATCGAGGCCGGCGTGGTGCGCCGCGCCAGCATTGGCGCGGGCGGCGTGGCCGCCACGCCGGCTCGGGCGCGGCAGACAGAGGCTGCCCTCACCGGCCAGCCCTGGTCGTCCCAGACCGTGAAGCAGGCCGCCGACGCCCTGCAGGCCGAGTTCAGCCCCATCTCCGACATGCGCGCCAGCGGCGCCTACCGCCGCACCGTGTTGGCCAGCCTGCTGCAGCGCTTCTGGCTGGAGAGCCTGGGCCAGGAGGCGGTGAGCGTGGAGAACTTCCGACTGGAGGCCGCCGTATGAACCAGCGTGACACCCTTCCCCTGAGCCGCGACGCGGTGGACGACCCCGTGGTGGTGGAGGCCGACGCACGGGCCGACCAGCCCGTGGAGGTGCCGCCCGAGGCCATACCCGCCCCGCTGCCGGCCAGCGCCGGCCTGCGCGCCATGGGGCACTCGCACATCCACGAAAGCGCGCGCGCCCAGGTGGCGGGCTTGGCCCATTACATCGACGACCTGCCCGAGATCAAGGGCACGCTGTACGCGGCGCCCATCCTCTCCACCGTGGCCCACGGCCGCCTGAACGGCGTGGACGCGAGCGCCGCACTGGCCCTGCCCGGCGTGCGCGGCGTGGTGCTGGCGGCCGACGTGCCAGGCGACAAGATGCTGGCCGCCTTTGCCCACGACGAGCCGGTGTTTGCCATGGACACGGTGCAGCACATCGGCCAGGTGATCGGCCTGGTGGTGGCCGACACGGTGATGCAGGCGCGCCGCGCGGTGCGCGCGGTGAAGCTCGACATCACGCCGCTGCCGGCCATCCTTTCGGTGCAGGATGCGCTGGCGGCCGAGAGCTATGTGCTGCCGCCGGTGTTCGTGCGCCGTGGCGATGCGGCGGCCGGCCTGGCCGGCTCGCAGCACCGGCTGGAAGGCACGTTCGAGGTCGGTGGGCAGGAGCATTTCTACCTCGAAGGCCAGATCGCCTATGCCATGCCGCTGGAGCAGCGCCAGTGGTGGGTGTACTCGAGCACCCAGCACCCGGGCGAGGTGCAGCACTGGGTATCGCATGCCCTGGGCATCGACAACCATGCGGTGCGCGTGGAGTGCCGGCGCATGGGCGGGGGCTTTGGCGGCAAGGAGACGCAGGCCGGGCACCTGGCCGTGTGGGCCGCGGTGGCGGCGCACAAGCTGGGCCGCCCCATCAAGCTGCGCCTGGACCGGGACGAGGACTTCATGGTCACCGGCAAGCGCCACCCGTTCGCCTACCGCTACGACGTGGGCTTCGACGGCACGGGCCGCATCACCGGGCTGAAGCTGCACATGGCGGCCAACTGCGGCTTCTCGGCCGACCTGTCGGGCCCCGTGGCCGACCGGGCGGTGTTCCACAGCGACAACGCCTACTACCTGAGCGACGTGGACATCGCCTCGTACCGCTGCAAGACCAATACCCAGAGCCACACCGCCTTCCGCGGCTTCGGCGGGCCGCAGGGCGTGGTCGTGATCGAGGCCATCCTGGGCGACATCGCGCGCGCCCTGGGACTGGACGCGCAGGACGTGCGCCTGCGCAACCTCTACGGCCGCGATGCGAGCGAGGGCCGCAACGTGACCCACTACCAGATGACCGTGGAGGACAACATCCTGCACGAGCTCATGCCCCAGCTGGAGCGCGACGCCAACTACCGCCAGCGCCAGGCCGCCATCGCGGCCTGGAACGCCACCAGCCCGGTGCTCAAGCGGGGCCTGGCGATCACGCCGGTCAAGTTCGGCATCAGCTTCACGGCCACGCTGTTCAACCAGGCTGGTGCGCTGGTGCACGTGTACACCGACGGCAGCGTGCAGGTGAACCATGGCGGCACTGAAATGGGCCAGGGCCTGCATACCAAGGTGGCGCAGATCGTGGCCGACGAGCTGGGCGTGCCGCTGCAGCGCGTGCTGGTGACGGCCAGCGACACCAGCAAGGTGCCCAATGCCAGCGCCACCGCTGCTTCCAGCGGCACCGACCTGAATGGCCGTGCGGCCCAGTTCGCGGCGCGCCATGGGCGCGACAACCTGGCGGCCTATGTCTGCGGGCTCGATGGCTGCGGCGCGGGCGCGATCCAGTTCGCGGGCGGGCAGGTGATCTCTCCCAAGAAGGTGCGCGCCTTCGACGACGTGGTCAAGGAGGCGTACGCCAACCGCATCCAGCTGTGGAGCGATGGTTTCTACCGCACGCCCAAGATCCACTACGACAAGACCACGCTCACGGGCCGGCCGTTCTACTACTTCTCGTACGGCGCGGCCTGCAGCGAGGTGGTGATCGACACCCTGACCGGCGAGAGCCGCGTGATCGCCGTGGACATCCTGCACGACGTGGGCCACAGCATCAACCCGGCCATCGACATCGGCCAGATCGAAGGCGGCTTCGTGCAGGGCATGGGCTGGCTCACCACCGAGCAACTGGTGTGGAACGACAAGGGCTACCTGGCCACGCACGCCCCCAGCACCTACAAGATCCCGGCCACGGGCGACATCCCTGCGCATTTCCGCGTGAACCTGTGGCCCGAGGCCAACCGCGAGGACAACGTGGGCGGCAGCAAGGCCGTGGGCGAGCCGCCATTCATGCTGGCCATCAGCGTCTACGAGGCCCTGCGCAATGCCGTGGCTGCTGGGCGCGAGGCGGGCGAGAACGCGCAGGCCCCCGTGCGGCTGACAGCCCCGGCCACGGCCGAGAACGTGCTGCGCGCGCTGGGCAAGGTCAGCGGCTGAGGGGCCTCAATACGGCCCCAAAGCCATGCGGCCCGAGGAGGTCATGTCGCGCGCATGCCGGGTTTCGACCCGGTTGCGCCCGGCGCGCTTGGCGTCGTAGCAGGCCATGTCGGCCGCGTACAGCACCGAGGCCACGTCGTGCAGGTGGGCATCGAGCACCACCAGGCCTATGCTGACGCCCAGCGTGAAGCTGCGCCCCTGGTAGGACGGCTCCCAGGCCTGCACCGTGGCGCGCAGCTGCTCGGCCACGGCCTGGCCGCGCGCCAGGGGGCAGCCGGGCAGCACCACTGCGAACTCATCACCGCCCAGGCGCGCGGACCAGCCCACCTGGCGCACCTGGGTCTCGATGAGCCGGGCCACGTGGCGCAGCACGTCGTCGCCCGCGTCGTGGCCGGCCACGTCGTTGACCAGCGTGAAGTGGTCGAGGTCCAGGAACAGCACCACCCCGTCGTCGGGCGCTTGGTCGGCCGATGCAGTATCGAGGGGGGGCGTGCGGGCCGAGCGCTCGGCCAACAGCAGGGCCAGCCGGTGGTCGAAGGCCGAGCGGTTGTGCAGCTGCGTGAGGGCATCGTGCGTGAGCTCCCAGGCCTGCTGGTACTGGGCTTCGCGCGCGGCTGTGATGTCTTCCAACATCCACACGGTGCCGCCGCCCAGCGCCTCGGAATCCACCTTGCGGCCCTGCACGCGCGCCCAGACGGGGCTGCCGTCCTTGCGCACGAAGCACACGTCGCCATCGAAGGTGCCGTGCGCCGCGAAGGCCGATTGCACGCGCTCGCCCAGGCGCGCGTAGTCGGCGTCCGATCCGTACAGCGTGCGCGCCGGCCGGCCCTGCAGCTCGCTCTCGGCATATCCCAGCATCAGGCAGGCCTGGCGCCCCACCACCTCGAGCACGCCATGGCGCGTGATGACGATGCCCACCGAGGCGTTGGCCAGAATGGCCTGGAACTGGCCATGGAGCAGTGTGTGCAGGTGGTCCTGCTGGCGCTTTTGCTGCGCCAGCCCGTCGAACACGCGCACCAGGGTGCCCACCTCGCCCCGGCCCGTGGGCCACTCGATGGTGTCCCGGCTACCCTGCCGCGGCTGCTGCACATGGCGCAGCAGCTGCAGCGCGCCACGGCACAGCTGGGCCAGGGGCTGCGCCATCCAGGCCATGGCCACGGCCAGCAGCAGCACGCCCAGGGCGATCACCGCGGCGGCCAGCCACCAGGCCTCGCGCTGCGCCCCCTGCAGCGGCTCCAGCAGCGCCTTGGAGTTGCTGACCCGGGCCACGAACCACTGGGGCAGCGGCATGCCGGCCACGCTCACGATGTGATCGGGCTGCACCTCGGTGGTGCCGCGCCCCACCACGGGCTGGGCGCTGCGCAGCCACTGGGCGAACACGGGCGCCAGGCCCGGCTCGTCGCGCACCTGGCCCATGATGCGCGCCGGGTCGGTGTGCGAGAGGATGGTGCCGTCGCGCGTGAACACGACCAGGCGCGAGTCGTCGCGCGCCGGCAGCGCCATGGACTGCGGCAGCAGGCCCTGCGACTGCAGCTTGAGCGCCCCCGCGACCACGCCCAGCACGGCCCCCTCCTCGCTGTGCAGCGGCAAGGTGAACATGATGCGCGCGTTGCTGGTGCGCCCGGCGATCAGCTCCGAGACCTGGGGCTTGCCGTCGATCAGCGTGCGGCGCAAGGCATCGCGCTCGGCCGGGTCCAGGTCGGCCGCCTTGACCAACTGGCCCGAGCGGATGTTCAGGCGCAATTCCCCGTCCTTGCGCGCCACGTGCAGCGCGTCGAAGAAGCCCACCGCGGGCAGCCCCTGCTGCAGCAGCCAATCGAGCGACGAGGGCGATTCGAGCATGGCCGGGGTGATGCCCTGGGCCACCGTGCGCAACACCTTCTGGCTTTGCTCGATCTTGCTGGCCAGGAGCCGGGCCACCACCTCCACCTCGTCCGTCTGCTGGCCGACCACACGGCGCATGGCCTCCTGGCCGGCCGCACGCGAGACCAGCCACACCGACGCCGCACTGGCCAGCACCACCACCAGCGCCGCCACCGCCATCAGCCGCAGCACCAGCGAGCCCGGCAGGCTGAAGGCCGGCTCTTGCGCAGCAGCGACAGGGTTCGCAGGAGGGGTCATGCGCTGTCCCACTCTGGAGGGCTGCAGGTGTGAACGGCGAACGGGGCGGGCATGGGCTGTGGGAAACAACAGGGTTTCCCGATAAATATACGCAGCCCCCACGCGCCCGGGCTTGGGTGGAACCCTCAGGTCCCGCCGAGGAAAACCCTAGTTCACCCGAAAGGGGGAACCTCTTGCGGGCGCGGCGGGAACCCGCCGTGCGGGCGGCTCAGCCGCCAGCGACCGACTGCAGGGCCATGGGCTGGGGCAGCCTGAGCACATTGCCGGTGCCGGCCACGAGGCCGTGCTCGCGCAGGTGGCGCATCACGCGCGAGAAGGTTTCGGGGGCGATGCCCAATTGCGCGGCGATCAGGCGCTTGCGCTGGTGCAGGGTGACGCTCATGGCGCCGCCCGTGTCAGGCTCGGCGTTCTGCAGCAGCCACTGGGCGCAGCGCGCCTGCGCGTCCTGCGCCAGGCGGCTCACGGCCAGGCCCGACTGCTGCAGGTAACCGGTGGCCATGTTGCGCAGCAGGGCCTGCACCCCGGCAGGCAGCGCCTCGCAACTGCTGCGGAACACCTCCACCGGCAGATGGCGCAGGTGCACCTGGGTCTGCGCCACCATGTCCACCGCGCAGGGCTCGCCCAGCAGCGCCGATGCGGCGTCCAGCCAGAAGGGCCCCTCCACCACGCCCAGCTGGTGGCGCATCTGGCCTTGCTCGCACACCCCCAGCAGCACACGGCCGCGCTCCAGGTGCGCCACGGTGGCCAGGGTCTGGTGGCGGTGGCGCAGCACGTCACCGGCTGCGGCGATCTGGACCTGTGCAGGCAGCGAGAAAAGCGAAGAGGGCAGCATGCCTCGAACTGTGCCGCGGCAGGGCCCGGTGTGCATTGAGCAAGATCAAAACCATCCCAGGCAAGCCACCCCGGTCAGCCCCGTCCGGTCTCTGTAAGCACCTGTATCCGCCAGGGCATGGAACTTGCGAAGTCCTCGCCGCTGCTTTCGCCCGTGCACCAAGGTGCACCCTTGGCGAAGCTGCATTCGAAGCGCCGGGCACCCCGGCTTTCCCTCACCCCCAGGAGTACACAATGAAAACAAACCTGATGGCTCTTTCGCTCGGCGGCGCCCTGCTGTGCGCCACCGGTGCCGCCCAGGCCCAGAGCTCGGTCCAGTTGATGGGCCTGACCGATGTCTTCGTCGGTTCCATGCGCAATGCCGGCGACGCCGGCCGTGCGTCGGTGGTCAACAGCGGCGGCATGACCACCTCGTGGTTCGGCGTCAAGGGCACGGAAGACCTCGGCGGCGGCCTCAAGGCCAACTTCGCGCTGACCTCGTTCATCAAGGTGGACAGCGGCGTGCAGGGCCGCTTCGTCAACGACACCTTCTTCTCGCGCGATGCCAATGTGGGCCTGTCGGGCGGCTTCGGCACGGTGACCGTGGGCCGGGGCCTGGCGCCCAACTTCCTGCCCTCGATCCTGTCCAACCCGCTGGGCGACTCGTTCACCTTTGCGCCGCTGATCCTGCACATGAACGTGCCGCTGTTCAACGGCACCGGCTGGACGGCGACCACGCCATCGGACACCGGCTGGTCCAACGAGATCATCTACAGCACGCCCAGCCTGGGCGGACTCACGCTGAATGCGCACTACCAGATCGGCGAGATCGCGGGCGACAACGGCAAGAAGAACGTGGGCCTGAATGCGCTTTACTTCAACGGCCCGCTGACGCTGACCGGCTTCTACGAGCGCGACCAGATCAGCAACCCCGCCGTGCCCAATACCTACCTGGGCACCACCAAGAGCGACTGGATGCTGGGCGGCGCTTATGACTTCAGCGTGGCCAAGGCCTTCGCCAGCTACGGCCAGGCCAAGGCCGACAACACCAGCAACAAGGCCAAGACCTTGCAGCTGGGTGTGTCCGTTCCAGTGTTCAGCACCGGCAAGGTGCTGGCATCGTGGGCCAAGACCGAGATGTCGGCCACCGACGTGTCGCGCAAGACCTTCACGCTGGGCTACGACCACTTCCTGTCAAAGCGCACCGACGTCTATGCCATGCTGATGAACGACCGCATCACGGCGCGCACCACCGGCAACAGCTTTGGTCTGGGCATTCGCCACCGGTTCTGACGCCGGGGCCGCGCAGGCGGACCCGGCACGCTACACCACCAGGATCGCCCGGAAGTCATTCACATTGGTGTGCGTGGGCCCGGTGACCAGCAGGTCGCCCAGGGCCGCGAAGTAGCTCCAGGCATCGTTGCGCTGCAGGGCGTCCTCGATTTCGGCGCCCGCCGCATGGGCGCGTTGCAGGGTGTCGGGCCCAACGAAGGCGCCCGCGTTGTTCTCGACACCGTCGATGCCGTCGGTATCGGCGGCCAGCGCCCAGACCGAGGGTTCGCCCTGCAGCGCCTTGGCCAGGCCCAGGCAGAACTCACCGGCGCGGCCACCCCGGCCGCGCGGTGCGTCGGGCGCGCGCGGGCGCACCGTGACCGTGGTTTCGCCACCGGAGAGGATGACGCAGGGCTTCGTGAACGGCTGGCCCCGGCGCGCCACCGAGCGCGCCATGGCCGCGTGCACCTTGCCCACCTCGCGCGACTCGCCTTCGATCTCGTCGGAGAGGATGACCGCGTCCACACCCGCCGCACGCGCTGCCGCGGCCGCGGCCTCCCGCGCCTGCCAGGGCGTGGCCACCAAATGCACGGAATGGCCTTGGAACACCGCATCGCCGGGCTTGGGCGTCTCGAGCGCGCCGTCGCGCAGGGCCTGCAGGGTCTGGTGCGGCAAGTCGATGCCGTAGCGCGTGAGGATGGCCAGCGCCTCGGCGCAGGTGGTGGCATCGGGCACGGTGGGGCCGCTGGCGATGACCGAGGGGTCGTCGCCCGGCTCGTCGCTGATGGTCAGCGTGACCACGCGCGCCGGGGCGCAGGCCGCCGCCAGCCGCCCGCCCTTGATGCGCGAGAGGTGCTTGCGCACGCAGTTCATCTCGGCGATGTCGGCACCGCTCTCGAGCAGGGCGCGGTTGATGCGCTGCTTGTCTTCGAGGGTGATGCCTTCGCCCGGCAGGGTGAGCAGCGAGGAGCCGCCGCCCGAGATCAGGCACAGCACCAGGTCATCGGCCGTGAGGCCGGCGGCCAGGTCCAGCAGGCGCTGCGCGGCGGCCTCGCCAGCGGCATCGGGCACGGGGTGCGCGGCCTCGACCACCTCGATGCGCTGCGCCAGCCCTTCGGGCCGGGGCGGGATATGGCCGTAGCGCGTGACCACCAGGCCGGACAGCGGCGCGTCCTGCGGCCACAGCGCTTCGAGCGCCTGGGCCATGGCGCCCCCGGCCTTGCCGCCGCCCAGCACCAGGGTGCGCCCGCGCGGTGGCGCCGGCAGCCAGGCGCGCATCCCATGCAGCGGCTGGGCGCTGCGCACCGCGGTGTCGAACAGCCCGCGCAAAAAGCCGCGCGGGTCGGCGTGGAAATCCGGCAGTCCACCGGCCGGTGAGGAAAGGGGGGAGGAAGATGGTTCAGCCATGCGCACATTGTGCGTTGCTCAAGGGCGCGCCGGAGGGCGCCGGCCCGCTGTAACGCACTTGTCACGGCCGGCCAGTATCGTGAGCCCCCTAGAAGTGACAAATTGCAACCATGGTGCATCCCAAGCAAGAACGTCTCGACCGCATGCTGGCGCTGCTGTCGCCTGCGGCGCGGCTGGGATCGGGAGCGCTGGCGAAGCTCATGCGCGAGGGCGGGCTGCACTGCGTCTTCCAACCCCTGGGCGACCTGCGCGAGGGCAGCATCTTTGCCCATGAGGCGCTGATCCGCGGCCCCGAGGGCTCGGCCCTGCACACGCCCGACGTGCTGCTGGAGACCGCCCGGCGCGAGCGCCTGCTGCAGGACTTCGAGCTGGTGTGCGTGTTCACGGCCCTCTCCAACTGGGGCGACCATGGTGCGCCCGGCCGGCTGTTCGTGAACATCAGCGCCGATGCCCTGGTGCATGCCGTGGCCCTGTGCGGCGAGCGCCGCCTGGGCGAGACGGTGCGCGCCTTCGGCGTGAGCGCGCGCATGCTGGTGTTCGAGATCACGGAGCACGAGCGCGTGACCGACATGCCCGCGCTGCGCGAGGCCATCCGCGAGGTACATGCCTGCGGCGCGCGCCTGGCGCTCGACGATTTCGGCGACGGGCGTTCCAGCCTGCGCCTGTGGTCCGAGGTCAAGCCCGACTTCGTGAAGATCGACCGCTACTTCATCCACGACATCAGCGACCACCCCGAGAACCTGCAGATGCTGCAGGCCATCAAGGGCATTGCCGACGTGTTCGGCACCACGCTGATCGCCGAGGGCATCGAGACGCGCGACGACCTGCGCGCCCTGCGCGACCTGGCCATCCCCTACGGCCAGGGCTGGGTGCTGGGGCGCCCCGCGCGCAACCCGCGCGAGGCCATTGATGGCCCGGCGCTCGATGTGCTGCAGGACCGCCGCGTGGCCGTGCTGCCGCACCTGGGCCAGACCGCGCGCCCGGGCATCCTGCGCAGCCTGATGGTGGTGCAGGCGCCCACGGTGGCGCCCGCCACCAGCAACGACGAGGTGGCCGCCGTGCTGCAGGGGCGCCCCGACCTGCATGCGCTGGCGGTGGTGGATGGCACGCGCCCTGTGGCGCTGATCAACCGCCAGCAGTTCATGAACCATTACGCCACGCTGTACTTCCGCGAAGTGCATGGCCGCAAGCCCTGCGTCGGCTTTGCCAACAACACGCCACGCGTGGTGGAACTCGACTGCGACGTGGACCAGCTCGTGGGCATCCTCACCTCGCAGGACCAGCGCTACCTGAGCGATGGCTACATCGTCACCGACAACGGCCGCTACGTGGGCCTGGGCACCGGCGACCAGCTGGTGCGCGCGGTGACCGAGACGCGCATCGAGGCCGCGCGACATGCCAACCCGCTGACCTTTCTGCCCGGCAACATCCCCATCAGCATGCACATGCAGCGCCTGCTGGAGAGCGGAACCGAGTTCGTGGCCTGCTATGCGGACCTGAACAATTTCAAGCCCTTCAACGACCACTACGGCTACTGGCGCGGCGACCAGATGATCCGCCTGGTGGCGCGCCTGGCCACCACGCACTGCGACGCACGCCGCGACTTCGTGGGCCATGTGGGGGGCGACGATTTCATGCTGATCTTCCAGAGCAGCAACTGGCT
This sequence comes from Acidovorax sp., assembly GCF_046339755.1. Taxonomy (GTDB): domain Bacteria; phylum Pseudomonadota; class Gammaproteobacteria; order Burkholderiales; family Burkholderiaceae_C; genus Acidovorax. Next base: position 44,310 of record NZ_JBKDTZ010000305.1, read on the forward strand.
GCAGCGCTGCAAGAACATCGTGGACGAGTTCGCGCGCGAGGCGCTCACCCTGTTCGACGAAGGCGCGCGCGCCATGGGCGGCATCCATTCGGAAGACCGGCACGGCGTGCGCCGCTTCTTCCCCTGCACCACGCTGGCCATCGGCGCGGTGCGCATACAGCCCGGCATGTACCGCCATGCCGAAGAGGTGGCCAACCTGGCGGCTGTGGCCAAGCATGAGGCCAAATTGGCATCCACCGGCGTGGTGCTGCATGGCGGCGAACTGCCGGGCCCGCCGCACAACGCCCTGCGTGCGCTGCAAAGCGTGCTGGCGGCCTGATCCAGCGCCGCCCCAGGCGGCGCCTCATTCATCAAGGGGTCTTTGCGCCGTCCTGGAACCAGCGGCCGATCAGGGCGCGCTCGGCGTCGGTCATCTGCGTGGCGTTGTTCATGGGCATGAGCTTTTGCACCACCACCTGCTGGTAGACCGCCTGGGCATGCTGCTTGACCGAGGCCGGCGAATCCAGGCGCAGGTTCTTCATCTGCACCTGGGCGCCATGGCACAGATAGCAGCGTTGCTCCAGCACGGACTGCACGGCAGCGAAGTCGTTGGCCGGGGCCGCCGCTGGGGCAGCGGCCGCAGCAGGGGTGGCTGCAACGCCCGACGCGGGGGCCGTTGCCGGTGCAGCGGGGGTGGCCGTGGTGGCGGCGGGCTTGGCAGCAGCCACAGGCTCGGGGGCAGGTGCCGGTGCGGGCTTCATCCAGACGATGGCGCCCACCAGGGCCGCCACGCCCACCAAGGCATAGGGCAGCGGATTGGGGTTGCGGCCGAGCTTGTAGCCGTGGCGCATCACGAAGAACTGGCGGATGGCGGCGCCCGCGAACATCATGACGATGAGCACCAGCCAGTTCTGCGCATGGCTCCACAGGAAGCTGTAGTGGTTGCTCAGCATTGCGAAGATCACCGGCAGCGTGAAGTAGGTGTTGTGCACGCTGCGCTGCTTGCCGCGCTTGCCGTGGATCGGGTCCACGTTCTGCCCTGTGCGGATCTGCCGCACCACGGTGCGCTGGCCCGGGATGATCCAGAAGAACACGTTGGCGCTCATCGAGGTGGCGATCATCGCGCCCACCAGCAGGAAGGCCGCGCGCCCGGCGAACAGGTGGCAGGCCAGCCACGAGGCGATGCACACCAGCACCAGCACCAGGCCGCCGACGATGGCGTCGCCGTTCTTCTTCTGCCCGAAGATGCGGCAGATGCCGTCATACAGCAGCCAGAACACGACCAGGAAGGCCAGCGCCGCGCCGATGGCTGCGGGCGGTGCCCAGTCCATGCGCGACTTGTCGATCAGGTAGGTGCCCGCGCTCCACAGATAGGACAAGGTGAACAGCGCAAAGCCGCTGAGCCAGGTGCTGTAGCTCTCCCAATAGAACCAGTGCAGGTGCTTGGGCAGCTCGGGCGGGGAGACGGCGAACTTGACCGGGTGGTAGAAGCCGCCGCCGTGCACGGCCCAGAGCTCGCCGCTCACGCCCTGCTTCTTGAGGTCTTCGTCCTCGGGCGGCGTGAGGCTGCTGTCCAGGAAGACGAAGTAGAAGGAGGAGCCAACCCAGGCGATGGCGGTGATGACGTGGACCCAGCGCAAGAGCAGGTTGGCCCAGTCGAGAAGGTAGTGTTCCATTTTTTTCTCAACCTCGGCGGCGTGGGGGGACACACCGCCTGAACAACCTGCTCACCACTGCGGGCGCTCTGAGCAGAAGATGGGGTCGCGCACCATGGCAAGCCAGGCTTGCCGGGGCACCGCTGCGACCCATGGGACCGGTGCCGCAACGGCCGGCAATGTCCCGGGTGAAAGTGTATGCAAAAACTGTTTTCAATTCCAGTCCAGCAATGATCGAATCAGGCCTGGGAATACCCTTGCTGTGGGATTGCCGCCACCTGGACTGCCGCCACTGATTGCAAGAGTTGTGCCGCCACGGCCACCGCAATCACCTCGGGCTCCTTGCCCGGGATGCAGGGCACGCCGAGGGGGCAGGTCACGCGCGCCAGTTCGCGCGGGCTGAAGCCGCGTGCCGTAAGCCGGCTGGTGAAGGTGGCCCACTTGGTCTTGCTGCCGATGAGGCCGATGAAGGGCAGATCGCCCCGCTCGCGCTGGCGCTTGAGGCAGGCGGCCACCACGTCCAGGTCCTCGGCGTGGCTGAAGCTCATGATGAGCACGCGCGAGCCGGGCGCCAGCAGGGGCACGGCCATCTGCACGGGCTCGGAATGCTCGCAGTGCACATTGGGGGGAGGCGCGTCGGGAAAGATCCCGTCGCGGCTGTCGATCCAGGTCAGCGCAAAGGGCAAAGGTGCCAGCACACGCGCCAGGGCATGGCCGACATGGCCGCCGCCAAACAGGGCCACGGGGTGCAGATCGGCCGTGAGGCGCCGGGCCAAAGCGGGCGCGTTCTGCGCGGCCACGCATTCGAATTCGAGGAACACCACGCCCCCGCAGCACTGGCCGAGCGCCGGGCCCAAGGCAAAGCGCATGGGCGCCGGGTCATTGGCGGCGCCGGGGTCCGCCAGGCGGCGGCGCGCCTCGGCAATGGCCTGGTGCTCCAGGTGGCCGCCGCCGATGGTGCCGACCAACCTGCCCGCGAACACGGCCATCCACGCGCCCGATTCACGCGGCACGGAGCCTTGGGTAGACTCCACGGTCACCAGGCATGCCGGTTCGGCCGCAAGGCCCTCCAGCAACAAACGCAAGTAGCTTTCCACTGCCGCCGTCCTTTCCTTACACCAGCCCACCATGTCCGATACACCGCCCAACCACCGCCCCGGCAAAAGCCGCCACTGGCTGCTGGCAGGCATCATGGCCGCTGGTGCCGCCCTGATCGCTGCCTGCAAGTCTGCGCCAGAACCCACGCCCGCGCCAGCCACGCCGGAGACCCGCCCTCCCACCACCCCGGACATCCAGGGCGTCAAGGGCCCCGTGCCGGCCACTGCCGGCTCGGCCCGCCCATCGGCGGCCGCCACGCCCCGCGCCTACCGGCAAGACGGCGCCACCCACCTCTACGGGCTGAACGCCGAGCGCATCTTCAAGGGCAAGCTGCCGCCGCAGCTCTACGCCATCGGCGTGATCGAGGTGGACATCGACCGCACCGGCAAGGTCACGCGCGTGAACTGGCTGCGCGCGCCGCGCCATGCGCCCGAGGTGGTCAAGGAGATCGAGCGCACGGTGCGCGCCGCGGCCCCCTACCCGGTGCCCACGCGCCTGGGCAAGGTGACCTACACCGAGACCTGGCTGTGGGACAAGAGCGGCAAGTTCCAACTCGATACCCTCACTGAAGGCCAGTTGTAAGGCCTACGAGCCCCTGTAAGTGGAGTAGCTCCACGGGCTCACCAGCAGGGGCACGTGGTAGTGCTGGTCTTCGTGTGCAATGCCGAAGTCCAGGCTCACCTGGTTCAAAAAGTTCGGCTCGGGCAAAGCTACGCCCTTGGCTTTGAAATACCCCGCCACATCGAAGCGCAGCCGGTAGGTGCCGGCGCGCAGGCTGGCGTTGTCGAACAGCGGCGCGTCGGTGCGCCCGTCGTGGTTGAGCACCAGGCGCTTGATCAGCGTGGCGGCGTCGCCGTGGGTGGAATACAGCGCCACTTCCATGCCGGCGGCGGGACAGCCATTCATGGTGTCCAGAACATGCGTGCTCAAGCCCATAGGGATTCTCCTGAAAGGGTGGTGACCGAAAAAATGCAATCTGTAGACTAAAAGTGTATACACTTTTCGCCAATCCTCCTATCATGTCGCCATGGAATCTTCATCCACCAGTGCCATCGTCGAGGCGTTGACCCGCGCCATCGTCGAACACCGCCTGCAGCCGGGCACCAAGCTGGCCGAGCAGAAGCTGGCCGACCATTTCGGGGTTTCGCGCACGCTGGTGCGCCAGGCGCTGTTCCAGATGGCCCAGAACAAGCTGGTCACGCTGGAGCCCGCGCGCGGCGCCTTTGTCTCCACCCCCTCGGTCGAGGAGGCACGCCAGGTGTTCGCCGTGCGCCGCATGCTCGAGACCGAGATGACCCGCGCCTTCGTGCGCAGCGTCACGCCCGCCAAGATCAAGGCCCTGCGCGCCCATGTGGCCAGCGAGAAGGCCGCCATGGGCACGGCCGACGCCAGCAGCCGCACCGAGCTGCTGGGCGACTTCCACGTGCGCATGGCCGAGCTCATGGGCAACGAGGTGCTGGCCCACTTGCTGGGCGATCTGATCTCGCGCTGCGCGCTGATCACGCTGATGTACCAGTCGGCCAGCGCCGCAGAACATTCGCATGAAGAACACGGCGAGATCGTCACCGCGCTGGCTGCGCGCGACGAAGACCAGGCCGTGGCCCTCATGCAGTCGCACCTCGAGCACGTCGAGGCCAGCCTCACCTTCGACCGCAAGCGCCCTGCCAGCGACCTGGCCATGGCGCTCGCGCCCGTCACCGCCACCCAAGGCAACTGACACTGCCTTTTTCGCCCATGATCTACGACGCCACCCGCCCCTATCCCCGCGACCTCGTCGGCTACGGCCGCCACACGCCCCATGCCCAGTGGCCGGGCCAGGCACGCATTGCCGTGCAGTTCGTGCTCAACTACGAAGAGGGCGGCGAGAACGCCACCCTGCACGGTGATGCGGGATCGGAGCAGTTCCTCTCGGAAATGTTCAACCCCGCCAGCTACCCCGAGCGCCATATGAGCATGGAGGGCATCTACGAATATGGCTCGCGGGCCGGCGTGTGGCGCATCCTGCGCGAGTTCGACAAGCGCCAACTGCCGCTCACGGTGTTCGGCGTATCGACGGCGCTGCAGCGCCACCCCGAGTTGACCCAGGCCTTCGTGCAGGCCGGCCACGAGATCGCCTGCCACGGCCTCAAGTGGATCCACTACCAGAACGTGCCCGAAGAGGTGGAGCGCGCCCACATGGCCGAGGCCATGGCCATCATCGAGCGCATGACCGGCCAGCGCGCCACCGGCTGGTACACCGGGCGCGACAGCCCCAACACCCACCGCCTGGTGGCCGACTTCGGCGGCTTCGAATACGACAGCGACTATTACGGCGACGACCTGCCCTTCTGGATGAAGGTGCAGCGCACCGATGGCAGCGTGGCGCCCCAGCTCATCGTGCCCTACACGCTGGACTGCAACGACATGCGCTTTGCCCTGCCCCAGGGCTACTCGCACGCCGACCCGTTCTACCAGTACCTCAAGGACACCTTCGACGCCCTGTACGCCGAAGGCGACCCCGATGGCGACAACGCGCCCAAGATGATGAGCATCGGCATGCACTGCCGCCTGCTCGGCCGCCCCGGCCGCATCACGGCGCTGCAGCGCTTTCTGGACCACATCGCCCAGCACGACAAGGTGTGGGTGGCGCGCCGCGTGGACATTGCGCGCCACTGGGCCCAGGTGCACACCTTCAACGACACCACCCCCGCCACCAGCAAGGCCTGACCACCATGGCACTCACCATCACCCAACTCAACGCGGCCAGCCCGGCCGAGGCCCTGCAGTGGCTGGACGGCGTGTACGAGCACTCGCCCTGGATCGCAGAGCAGGCGCTGGCCCAGCGCCCCTTCCGCTCGCTGGCGCACCTGCGCCACGCGCTGGCCCAGGCCGTGCGCAATGCCCCGCAGGATGCGCAACTGGCCCTGATCCGCGCCCACCCGGAGCTGGCCGGCAAGGCCATGGTGGCCAACAGCCTCACGGCCGAGTCGACCAACGAGCAGAGCAAGGCGGGCTTGGCCCAGTGCACGCCCGAGGAGTTCGCGCGCATCCAGCAGCTCAATGCGGACTACAACGCGCGCTTCGGCTTTCCCTTCATCCTGGCGGTGCGCGGGCCGCGCGGCGCGGGCCTGCCACGGCAGGAGATCATTGCCACCTTTGCGCGCCGACTGGACAACCACCCCGCCTTCGAGCAGGCCGAGGCGCTGCGCAACATCCACCGCATCGCCGAGATCCGCCTGAACGACAAGTTCGACGCCGAGCCCGTGCTGGGCAACGACGTGTGGGACTGGCAGGAGAACCTGGCCCAGCACTCGGACCCCGGCTTTGCCGAAAAGGGCCAGCTCACCGTCACCTACCTGACCGACGCGCACCGCGCCTGCGCCCAGCGCATCAGCCACTGGATGCGCGACTGCGGTTTCGACGAGGTCGAGATCGATGCCGTGGGCAACGTGGTGGGGCGTTACCACCCTGCTGCTGGCTCGGCACAGGGCAAGTACCTGATGACCGGCTCGCACTACGACACGGTGCGCAACGGCGGCAAGTACGACGGGCGCCTGGGCATCTTCGTGCCCATGGCCTGCGTGCGCGAGCTGCACCGCGCGGGCAAGCGCCTGCCCTTCGGTATCGAGGTCATCGGCTTTGCCGAAGAAGAAGGCCAGCGCTACAAGGCCACCTTCCTGGGATCGGGCGCGCTCATCGGCCACTTCAACCACGCCTGGCTGGACCAGAAGGACGCCGACGGCGTGACCATGCGCGAGGCCATGCAGCATGCCGGCCTGTGCATCGACGACATCCCCAAGCTGCAGCGCGACCCGGCGCAGTACCTGGGCTTCATCGAGGTGCACATCGAGCAGGGCCCGGTGCTCAACGAGCTGGACCTGCCCCTGGGCGTGGTCACCTCCATCAACGGCGGCGTGCGCTACGTGGGCGAGATGATCGGCATGGCCAGCCATGCCGGCACCACCCCCATGGACCGCCGCCGCGATGCCGCCGTGGCTGTGGCCGAGCTGGCCCTGTACATCGAGCAGCGCGCCGCCAAGGACGGCGACTCGGTGGGCACCATCGGCCTGCTCAACGTGCCCGGCGGCTCCATCAACGTGGTGCCGGGGCGCTGCCAGTTCAGCCTGGACCTGCGCGCCCCCACCGACCCGCAGCGCGACGCCATGGTCAAGGACGTGCTGGACGAGCTGGCCCGCATCGCCGCGCGCCGCGGCATGCGCTACACGCTGGAGGAATCCATGCGCGCCGCCGCTGCCCCCAGCGCCCCGGCCTGGCAGCAGCGCTGGGAACGCGCGGTGGACGCCCTGGGCGTGCCCGTGTTCCGCATGCCCAGCGGCGCCGGGCACGATGCGATGAAGCTGCACGAGATCATGCCCCAGGCCATGCTCTTCGTGCGCGGCCTGAACGCCGGCATCAGCCACAACCCGCTCGAATCCACCACCAACAACGACATGCAGCTGGCCGTGGACGCTTTCACGCACGTGCTGCAACAGCTCTCCGAGGAAACCCCCGCATGACCACCACCCCAACGACCGACTACGCCGCCCTGGATGCGTGGATCGACCAGCACTTCGACGAGGAAGTGCGCTTTCTGCAGGCCCTGGTGCGCGTGCCCACCGCCACGCCCCCGGGCAACAACGCGCCCCACGCCGAACGCACGGCCGAGCTGCTCCGTGACTTTGGCTACGAGGCCGAGAAGCACGCCGTGCCCGCCGCCGACGTGCAGGCCTACGGCATGGAGTCCATCACCAACCTGATCGTGCGACGCAAGTACGGCAACGAGGGCCAGGGCCCCACCATTGCCCTGAACGCCCACGGCGACGTGGTGCCCCCGGGCGAGGGCTGGACGCACGACCCCTACGGCGCCGAGATCGTGGACGGCAAGATGTATGGCCGCGCCACTGCCGTGAGCAAGAGCGATTTCGCCAGCTTCACCTATGCCGTGCGCGCGCTGGAGGCCGTGGCCAAGCCCGCCCGGGGCGCCGTGGAACTGCACTTCACCTACGACGAAGAGTTTGGCGGCGAACTGGGCCCCGGCTGGCTGCTGCAAAAGGGCCTGACCAAACCGGACCTGATGATCGCGGCCGGCTTCTCGTACGAGGTGGTCACCGCCCACAACGGCTGCCTGCAGATGGAGGTGACGGTGCACGGCAAGATGGCGCACGCTGCCGTGCCCCACACCGGCGTGGACGCGCACCAGGGCGCCGTGCACATCCGGAACGCGCTGTATGCGCAGAACCAGGAATACCTCAAGGTCACCTCCAACGTGGCCGGCATCAAGCACCCGTACCTCAACGTGGGCCGCATCGAGGGTGGCACCAACACCAACGTGGTGCCCGGCAAGGTCACGTTCAAGCTCGACCGCCGCATGATCCCCGAGGAGAACCCGGTGGAGGTGGAAGCCAACATCCGCCGCGTGATCGAGCAGGCAGCGGCTGAGCGCGCCGGCATCTCGGTCGACATCCGCCGCCTGCTGCTGGCCAACGCCATGACGCCGCTGGCCGGCAACAAGCCGCTGGTCGATGCCATCCAGAAGCACGCGCAAGAGTTGCTGGGCGAGCCCGAGCCGGCCCTGGGCACGCCCCTGTACACCGACGTGCGCCTGTACGTGGAGCGCGGCATTCCCGGCGTGATCTACGGCGCCGGCCCGCGCACCGTGCTCGAATCGCACGCCAAGCGCGCCGACGAGCGCCTGGACCTGCAGGACCTGCGCCGCGCGACCAAGGTGATTGCGCGCACCTTGAAGGACTTGCTCGCATAACTCGCTTACAGATCGGCATGGCGCGGAGTCCAACCGCCATGCCGACCCGACCTACACTTGCTGCGGGCGCATTCCACCAGGGATGCGCCCGTTTGTCATTCCGACACCCGGACGGGCACACCCAAAAGACTGATAACAGAGGAGCACCTACCCAATGAGCATCCGCCACACCTTGCTGGCCAGCAGCGTCGCGCTGGCCCTGGCCAGCCTGACCGCCTGCGGCAGCGCCCCGACGGCCGTAACTGCCGTCCCGGCATCCGCCCCGGCAGTACAGCAGACGGCAGCGGCCCAGGCCGCCAGCGCCGCCTATGACTTCGACATGGACGTGTTCCACCCCGTGGTGGCGCGCAACGGCATGGTCGCCACCGAGCAGGAGCTGGCCTCGCAGATCGGCCTGGATATCCTGAAAGCCGGCGGCAACGCGGTGGACGCGGCCGTGGCCATCGGCTTTGCGCTGGCCGTGGCCCTGCCCAATGCGGGCAACCTGGGCGGCGGCGGATTCATGATGGTGCACGACGCCAAGACCGGCAAGAGCGTGGCCCTGGACTTCCGCGAAGTGGCGCCCAACAAGGCCACGCGCGACATGTACCTCGATGCCAAGGGCAACGTGGTGGACGGCAAGTCGCTGTACACCCACTACGCCGTGGGCGTGCCCGGCACCGTGGCCGGCATGGAGCATGCGCTCAAGACCTGGGGCACCCTGCCCCTGTCGCGCGTGATCGCCCCCGCCATCGAGCTGGCGGACAAAGGCTTCCCCGTGAGCGAAACCCTGGCCAAGATCCTGGACCAGGAAAAGAAGAACATGGGCAAGTGGCCCGCCACCCAGGCCATCTTCTGGAAGAACGGCGCGCCCCTGAAGGTGGGCGACGCGCTGGTACAGAAAGACCTGGCCCAGTCCATGCGCCTCATCGGCCAGCAGGGCGCCAAGGCGTTTTACGAAGGCGAGATCGCCCAGAAGATCGCCGCCGAGATGGCACCGCACGCCGGCGCCCTCACGCTGCAGGACCTGCGCGAGTACAAGGTGGCCGAGCGCGTGCCCACGCGCGGCACCTACCGCGGCCATGAGATCGTGACCATGCCGCCACCCTCCTCCGGCGGCCCGCACCTGGTGCAGATTTTGAACATGCTGGAGCCCCTGCCCCTGGCCCAGTGGGGCCCCAACAGCGCCCAGACCATCCACTACATGGCCGAGAGCATGAAGCTGGCGTATGCCGACCGCGCCGAGTACCTGGGCGACCCGGACTTTGTGAAGATCCCCCTCAAGGGCCTGACCTCCAAGCGCTACGCCGAATCGCTGGCCAAGGGCATCGACGCCAACACCGCGCGCAGCGGCAAGAGCATCAAGCCCGGCCAGCCCCAGCCGTATGAGAGCGACCAGACCACCCACTACTCCGTGGTGGACAAGGCCGGCAACGCCGTGGCCGTGACCTACACGCTGAACACCAACTTCGGCAGCGGCATCGTCGCCAAGGGCACGGGCATCCTGCTCAACAACGAGATGGACGACTTCTCGGCCAAGCCCGGCGTGGCCAACGCCTACGGCCTGGTCGGCGGCGACGCCAACGCCGTGGCCGCCAAGAAGCGCCCCCTGTCTTCCATGACGCCCACCCTGGTGCTCAAGGACGGCAAGCCCACCCTGGTGACCGGCAGCCCCGGCGGCGCGCGCATCATCACCACGGTGCTGCAGACGGTGGTGAACACCATTGACTTCGGCATGAACCCTGCTGAAGCTGCTGCTGCACCGCGTGTGCACCACCAGTGGACGCCTGATGAACTGCGTGTGGAAAAGGGCCTGTCGCCCGACACCCTGGCACTGCTCAAGCAGCGCGGGCACAACATCGCGGTGAAGCCGTCGATGGGGCGCACGCAGACGATTCAGCTGCGCGGTGGGGCGCTGTATGGGTACTCGGATCCGCGGAATCCGGATGGGAAGACGTTGGGGTATTGATTGTTCATGCCCCGGCCCACTTGGCGGGTCATCGCATATCAAGGCCGCGCTCCTCACAGGGCGCGGCCTTTTCATTGCCATATTCTCACCGCAGCAATGCCGACGCGACCGCAGCCTCAGGCGAGCCAACGAAACACCCCATGCCCCGTCGCAGCCATATCGCGCAGGGTCAAGTACATAGCCGGCATCATTGCCTAACTCCGTGCCATCAACCAAGGCGTCAAGCCCCCGCGCCCTCCTACCTGTCATCAGGTCCCCATTCCCATGAAGTGCTGTCCTCCTTGAAGTGGGTTCAATGAAAAACCGTTTCGGTCCAGCGCAATGCGGCTGGCAAAAGCCACAAGGCCGCTTGCAGCCTGCGGCCGAAACTTGCTGCTATTGGGTGCGTTAGGCGCTGGCCCCAAAGGCCTCAGGAGCTGGCATAAGCTGTGAACGCTAGAGTGCAAATATTCAGTTGCCATCCAACAGGATGACAGTTACGATTTTTCACAACGTACATCTTTGACCAACGGGCAGGAAGCTATGTCGCGAGAAATCTTGTTTTTGGTAACCCTTATAGTGATAAGTGTGCTAGCTGCTTACGTCGCCCGAGGCATGTTTGCAGTGGGTACCATGAAAGAAATAGAGAAGAGCAAAATGTACTTTGCTGCTTCTGTTCTTGCTTTTCTAGCGTTCATATTTATGCTCGCAGCGATTCTGTACGCTTTGGGACCCGACGCGACGCCGCCCTCGACCGAATCTCCTGGCAAGGTAATTTTTGATGCTTGTGTCAAAATTATTCCCCCCATGGTCACACTGATCATTGGCTTCTATTTCGGGGCTTCACAGACAGGGCTCAGAACCAATCACGATGGACGATCAGTGGCGCCGCCAAATACGATTTCAACCGACTAGAACTAGCGGCCCTACACACTCACTGCGGACCTAGCGCTCAATACCGCAACCGCTATACCCTTTGTGCATACCGACATCGAACATCAATGAGCTGCGAGTGGAAAAAGGCCTGTGTCCCGACATGTTGGCCTTGTTCGAGCAGCGCGATCACAACATCGCCGTGACGTATCTCAACACTCCCAAATGATCAACTTTCCGGTCCTTCAGCGGGTTAAGGTTTCAAATTTCGCTCTATACGCTGGCACCGACGCACAGCCTGGACTGGATCACTGCTTTGTCCCGGGCGTCAACGTCATCGTCGGTATTAATGGTCTTGGTAAAACGACCTTGCTGACCATGCTACTTCGCGCCCTTTCGGGCGCCGTAGATGTCCCTGGGGATGACGAATTAGGCGACAAACGACGCCGGATTGTTCCAGTAGACCGGTTCTGGTTTCGCAAGCGGGCACCTGATGATGCGGTCAATGCGCAGGTAACCATCTGGTTCACTTTAGGCGATCACCACTTCGAAGTGACGCGGTCGTTAGCGAACCTAGATGTGGTTGAGCTTTCTGTAGACCAACAGCCATTTCCTGCATCGCGCGGCGTCGAAATGGAGGCAGCCTATCGCGAGCAAGTGATGACCGCATCGGGCCTGTCCTCATTCGAGGACTTCGTGTTCTTGCTGCGCTACATCGTGTTCTATCTAGAGGATCGACGCAGTCTTGTTTGGGATGCAGCGGCGCAGGGCGACGTATTGGGAATTTTAGTCGACGAACTAGGCGAACGCCGTGGGCAGTATGTCGAACTGTTTAACGAACTGCTTAGCAAGGACAGTGAGTACCGTAACGTTCATGCAGTCGTTTACAAGCGGCGTAAGGAGTTCAATAAGCAGACGAGCACCATTGAAGGCGGTCAACTCGAAAGGCTCGTCCAGTTGATCGAGGAGCGCGGCAAGGACATGAAAGCACTTGTGGCCCGTAAGAATGAGTCGGCCCAGACGCGCGACCAACTACGCGAGCAAATAGAAAACCGCCGACAAGAGATCCACGATGGTCGCTCAGCCCTGGCCACGCAGCTGAACAGCTTCTATGAATCATTCTTTCCGCAACTGGACAGCCCAGCGCGGTATCTTTTGGCCCATTTCGAGGCGGGCGCTGGTTGCTTAGTGTGTGGCACGCAAACCCCTGAAGCAACGGAGCGTGTCGTTGCCAAACTTTACATGAACACATGCCCCGTTTGCGGCAGTCCCATTGAAAAGGGGCATCGACCCACAAACGACCCGCATGCCGGCGAGGCGATCGAACATCAGCGCGCGGCTATCACCGCCGCCGAAATTGATCTAGCGGCGATGGAGCAGCCTTTACGAGACGCTGAGCAGGACTACTCATCCGCGGCTGCGGAACTTGTTTCCATAACGTCGCAGCGAATTTCCTTGGAAGGACAACTCAAAGCTCTAGGGGACAACTTGCCAAACGTGATTGAGCGAAGGAATGAACTCAACAATACCTTATTGACGTTCGAAGCAGCTCTGAATCAGTTGGAGGTTGAGCGCATCGAGCTAGCTGGGAAATTCCGCGAGCTGACCGAGGCTATTGATCAGGAGGTCCGAGCAGTCTCTGGCCAAATCGAACAGGCTTTTGCCAAATACATTCGCGGCTTCCTAGCCGAGCAATGCGAAATCAAGTACACGCCTAGAGTGAGGAGACTGGGGCAACGCGCGAATACGGATCTTTTTACTTTCCCGCATTTCATCCCCGCGCTTACCTCTGGCGTGCATCGGAACATCACAACCGTGCGCGAAGCTGGTCAGTCGGTATCTGAGTCCCAAAAGGAGTTTATTGACCTTGCCTTCCGTATGGCACTCTTGGAGTTCGCCGCTCCAAGCGCACCGACCATGCTAATCCTGGAAACACCCGAATCCAGTCTTGATTCGGTCTTCGTACCCCGCGCTGCCGACCTTCTCCGACGCTTTGCGACCCGATCGGACAACGCTCGCGAGACTCGGCTAATCGCGTCGTCCAACGTAAACCGCGAGCAGATGATTCCAGCTCTTTTCGGTGCCTACCCTGATAAAAGATTCTATGGACAAGTCGTCGACGAGACACCGAGCGAGATGCCGCCGATGATCCCCGTCGAGGAGCGAGCCTCGCACGTCTTAGACCTTTTAACTGTTGCCGTCCCCACCCGTGCGCTAGAGCGCTTTCGCACAGCTTATGAGGAAGAGCGTGATCAAGCGATATATCCCGATGTGCCGCAGGATTCCCCGCAGATATGAATATGGCAGCAACCTCTGGCCTTGAAAGCGCCGGCATGTGGAAGGCCTGGGTGGTACTTTGCATCGCTGAGGCTCGTCGCATGGGCTTAACGCCAGTGGCTACCTCACAGCTACACGTCATTCTTTATCTGGCGAACACCTTGGCGGACTTGTTTGGCGTGACCCGCGTGCGGGGGAGGGTGCTAAAGCGAGGGGAGTATCCCTTCTTCCCCGACGTGCAGCGAGAGATTGACCGCCTAGCATTCGCTGGCGTTTTGATCGTCGAACACGTGGAGTTCGGTGCAAAGGGACATATGGCAGCTCAATATGGACTCGGACCGCAGGGGGCTGAGATCTGCAAAGCAATGCTTGCCCATTCCCAGGAAGCTCAGCGGACCGCGCGCCTGCTGCGAGAGCTTGTGTCAGCCTGTTTTGGGCGATTCTTGAACACCCGCACGGACATCGGCTCTGTCGACGCGAACTATGGGAATGCGACAGTCGCGCCAGGCGAAGTAGTAGATTTTTCGGAGTGGAGCACAGATAACAAAAACATGGAGGTAGCGCACTACCTTATCGACCACCTTCGCAAACTTCGGCCCGACGCACAGCGTGACGGCGTACGTTTGTATTGCGACTACCTAGATCGGGCGATGGCAGAGACATGAAGGTCAGCGGCACGCAAACCATGGGACTTGGCGGCGCCCTAAAGTCAGCCATCGACGCTGTATTGGAGGAAGGCGCAGCTAGTCTGTCTGTGGCGGATGCCGGCACGCAAACGGCCTTCCTCGATGCCTGGGCACGGACTCTCACTGAGCATGCAAGATACCTCCGCTCCAAAGGCGAGAATCTTTCGGCCCCCGCAGTGTTTGTGTACGATGAGAACTGCGCTGATGTGGGCGAGGAGTTGGGTTGGACACGACGGCCCATGCTCGGTGGTACACCCAATGATCCTTTCGCAGGCACGCTTGCCATTGGCACTGGAGAAATCGGGGCCTACGCAAAACCTGAGTACCTGTCAGACACCAACGTGATGACAGACGCCATCCGGGCAGCAGGTCTTGGGAACGCGCTGACTGTGGCATTGCTCAGCACGTCCTTATTGGTCATTTGGGCTGAGGGGGTAGATTCAGACGCATCGCCGGAAATTCGACGTGAACTTGATGACGCACCCGTCGTATTGGACCTAGCGGCGCTAGACAAGGCGCTGGATCAGTTCTATGAGAGGTCGGCGCGCCAGTCGCGTACATGGTGGAAGGACCGCGAAACGCGTATCACAGTTGAAAGTCCTGAAGGCGTTGTGCAAAACGACCTTTTGCATTTCCTGCTCGGCAAATACTCGGAAGTCGCCAGGGTTAAGGTAGAGACGGTGATTGGCCATGGCCGAGCAGATATTACGTTGACGCCGATGAAGGAAAAACTCATAAGCGCCGTCATTGAACTCAAGGTGACGCGTGACTTCTTGACACCGCGACCGGGAACCCTGAAACCCAACCCCATCAATCTTCAGAGCAATATCGACTGGGCCAAGTCGGGCGTCTCACAGACTGCCGCCTACCGGGATGACGAGACTTTGGACGCTGCGTATTTATGCGTGTACGACTTCTGTGCGGGCAACCGCGAGGAGATTAGCAAGGCCGTTGAGGAAGCAGCAATCCCTTACAACGTGATCGCGAAACGATACTGGGTCACCGCGTCGCATGTGGAGCACCGGAAGGATCGATACCCTGATCCACCCACCGGGCCGAGCACTGTCAAAGCGTGAGTTCTACAATGCTTTCGGCAAGCTGGAAACTGCCACCCTGCTGAGCGCTCGCGCGCATCTGCCGGACTTCTCGCGTCGTAACTCGACCAAAACCCATACTTTCGGCGAGCTCCGCGAGGATCGTAGCTACTTCAATGCGCACGTTAGCGTACCGAGAATCTCCGACGACCATCATGACCCGACCTGTGCTCTCCAGCAAACGCTGGCTTTGTTCAAGCACGAGCTCTAGGTCGTGAAAGTAAGCTCCAACCATTTCAGGGATGGTCGAGTCCCACAGCGTGTCGCGGCGACTTCCAAGGAGGTCCAGTACGCTGCTCAGCTTTTTCGACTTACCCTTGGGTCCCTCATAGCTCCGTCGAACCTGCACATGGGAACGAAGTGTCTTGTTCCGCAATGTCAGGTTGTCTCTAGATGATTCGATATAACCGAGTACCCACAACTCGACGTTATAGATATCCGTGTAGTCGAACGAGTTCGGGTATGGCGGGGAAAAGACGACTAAGTCCGCCTTCTCTTGCACCTCTTGCAGCGCCGTGCGCGAATCACCATTGATGACGGTGACACGTGAACGCGGTCGTTGCTCAAACCGCATCACGTCCTCGAAGGACGTGTTGAACTGCTGCCCGAAGTGCAAATCCAGCTTCTCAGGCACTGGTTGATTCAAACGCCAGGCACCACGGTATCTGCGCCCCTTGCCATTGACATAGACATTACTGCAGTCGACTAGTACCGCCCCGAGCACAATGCGAAAGAAACGTTGAACATCAATGTCCTCAATTGCGTCAATGCACGTGAGATACTGCGCGAGCCTTCTGGCAACATCACGCGGAAAAATCCACCTGTCCTTACCCTCATCCTCGATGAAGGTCGCGGGTAGGTGCGCAAGCCGAGCCAAGTCGGCAGGCGTGTCTTGAAGTTGAGCCTGAAAGTCGATCGCTGCTGACAGCAGTTTCTCACCGGTCAAAGGGCTCAATTTAGCCTTGATCACGTCCGCGAGAAACGGGTTAACTTCAACAGTCGTCGCGTTGATAGACAGCAACTGCGAAGTAATAGCGCTGGTGCCAGACCCTCCGAACGGATCGATGACATGGCTAGGGCGATAGCCCAGCGATGCGATAGCCGCGCTCACGAACTCAGGGGAGAAGGCTTCTTTGAAGTGAAACCAGCGCTGGAATGCCGTGTATTGACCGCCCTGGTAAGTGGTCAGCGCCGCGCCAGTAGCGGGCACAAACGGCGTCACTGGATGACTGAGACCGGAGCTGAACCACTGCGGGGCTTGGGCAAAGTGCTTTTGCAGAGTTTGAAGGTAGAGCTCGGCTGAATTGCGCATAGAGTTTTGTCGTTCTTAGGAGCGATAGTGTGCCAGCAGCAATCGACCTGATCTTGACTCCGTTAGCCGGAAGTCTGCAGGAGTCGGCACGTTGCCATCCGCCGCCGTCGCGCAAACGCTAAGGGCATACCCTCATACACCCTCGCTTCAACTTGCCTACAGTTCTTGTATGCAAGATTTGCTTTCAAGACACAACTGAAGGAGACGGGGCATGGCGCGGTTTTTCAAATCCCTTTTTGGCCAAGTGGTGTTGGCCCTCATAGCCGGCGTGGTGGTGGGCTTGGTGTGGCCCGATACCGCCATTGCCCTCAAACCCCTCGGCGATGGCTTCATCAAGCTGATCAAGATGCTGATCCCGCTGATCGTGTTCTGCGTGGTGGTGCATGGCATCGCGGGCACGGGGGACCTTAAGCGGGTAGGCCGGGTGGGCATCAAGTCGCTGATTTACTTCGAGGTGGTGACCACCGTGGCGCTGGTGCTGGGGCTGGTGCTGGCCTTTGTGTTCCAGCCCGGTGTGGGCATGAATGTGGACCCCAAGGCGCTGGACCCCAAGGCCATGGGCGCCTATGTGGAGAACGCGGGCAAGCTCACGGGTGGGGGCTTCACGGAGTTTCTGCTCAAGCTGATCCCGAACACGGCAGTGAGCGCATTTGCCAATGGCGACGTGCTGCAGGTGCTGCTGTTCTCCATCGTTTTCGGCTGCGCGCTGGCCATGATGGGTGAGCGCGGTGCGCGGGTGACGGTGCTGATCGAAGACCTGTCGCACGTGCTGTTCAAGACCATGGGCATCATCATCAAGCTGGCGCCGTTGGGCGTGCTGGGTGCGATTGCCTTCACGGTGGGCAAGTACGGCATTGGATCGCTCAAGCAACTGGGCATGCTGGTGGTGCTGTTCTATGCGGCGGTGGCGATCTTCGTGGTGGTGGTGCTGGGCACCATCATGCGGGTGTCGGGCTTCAGCCTGTTCAAGCTGCTGCGCTACCTGCGCGAGGAGCTGGCGGTGGTGTTTGCCACCACCTCGTCGGACAGCGTGCTGCCGCAGATCATGGCCAAGCTCAAGCACATGGGCATCCGCGATTCGACAGTCGGGCTGGTGATCCCCACGGGCTATTCGTTCAACCTGGACGCGTTTTCGATCTACATCACGCTGGCGGCGGTGTTCATTGCGCAGGCGACCAACACGCCGATCTCGATGGCGGACCTGCTGACCATCCTGGCGATCTCGCTGGTCACATCCAAGGGCGCGCATGGCGTGCCAGGCTCGGCCATCGTGGTGCTGGCGGCCACGCTGCAGGCGATTCCGGCCATTCCGGCCATCGGGCTGGTGCTGGTGCTGTCGGTGGACTGGTTCATGGGCATTGCCCGCGCCCTGGGCAACCTGATCGGCAACTGCGTGGCCACGGTGGCGATTGCCGCGTGGGAGGGCGATATCGACCGCAGCCGTGCCCATGCGGTGCTGGACGGGCAGGACGTGGCGCCCATCGAGCCCGCCCCCGAGATGGCAGCGGCCCGAGTCACGCCACAATCGGCTGCATGAGCACCACCCCGACCAGCAGCCAGACCCAGATCGCCCAGCAGGTGGTCGAATCCATCCTGGCCCAGAAGCTTGCCCCCGGCGAGCGCCTGGGCGAGCAGGAGCTGGCCGACCTGTTCGGCGTGCGCCGCACCCTGGTGCGCGAGGCGCTGATGCAGCTGCAGGCACGCGGCTTTGTGGAGGTGCGCCCGCGCAGGGGCTGGTATGTGGTGGAGCCCACGGTGGAGGATGCGCGCGACGCGTTCTCGGCCCGGCGCATCATCGAATCGGGCATCTTGGCCGACGCGGGGCGGCCGCTGCAGGCGGTGACGCCGCGTTTGCGCGCCCACATTGCCGAGGAGCAGCAGGCCATCGACGGGGCGGACGCAGCCACGCGCGCCTTTTTGTTGGCGGATTTTCATGTGTGCCTGGCGGAGAGCATGGGCCACCGCAGCCTGAGCGACATCCTGCGCGACCTGACGGCGCGCACCACGCTGGCGGCATCGCTCTACCAGTCGCGGCACGAGGCCAGCCAGTCGTGCGCGGAGCACGAGTCCATCGTCGAGGCGCTGGAAGCCGGGGACACGGCCCTGGCGCGCGAGCGCCTGCTGGCCCACATCGGCCATGTGGAAGCGGCGCTGAACCCGGGGCAGCCGCTGGTGCGCGACCGGCTGCGCGATTCGCTCAGCCCGCTGGCGGGCACCCGCTCTGGCACTGACGGCTGAGCCGCCCTCCCCTTTCCCCTCTCTCATCGCCGCCCCGGCCGCCAAGGCCCGGGCGGCTTTGTTTTGCGCGCACCGCAGGCACCCCGGGTAAACCCCAGGGATTTCCCGTCTGGATGGTGTTTTATTGCATCCTATTTTTGTATACAAATATAGGGTGCAAATTTCAACCAGGCCGCAGATGCCTGGAACCCGTCCTTTTCCACACGAGGAGACACCCGTGAACACAGCCGTCAGCAGCACCACCCCGTTGGCCGAGGGCACAGCCCCCGCCGGGCCGCACCATGGCAATGCCCTGATCAAGCCGGGCTACGACCCACGCCTGACCAATGAGGACCTTGCGCCCCTGAAGCGCCAGACCTGGGGCCAGTACAACATCTTTGCGTTCTGGATGTCCGACGTGCACAGCGTGGGCGGCTACATCACGGCGGGCAGCCTGTTTGCGCTGGGCCTGTCGAGCTGGCAGGTGCTGGTGGCGCTGCTGGTGGGCATCGTGATCGTGCAGTTCTTCTGCAACCTGGTGGCCAAGCCCAGCCAGGTGACGGGCACGCCCTACCCGGTGATCTGCCGCGCGTCGTTCGGGGTGCTGGGGGCCAACATACCGGCCATCATCCGCGGGCTGATCGCGGTGGCGTGGTACGGCATTCAGACCTACCTGGCGTCGGGCGCATTCTTGCTGCTGGCGCTGCACTTCTTTCCCAACCTGGCGCCGTATGCCGATGTGGCGCAGCACGGGTTTGCGGGCCTCTCCACCCTGGGCTGGGTGGCGTTCATGGTGATGTGGGTGCTGCAGGCGCTGGTGTTCTGGCACGGCATGGAGGCGATACGCAAGTTCATCGACTGGGCGGGCCCCGCCGTGTACGTGGTGATGGCCGTGCTGTGCGGCTGGCTGGTGTGGAAGGCGGGCTGGAAGAACATCGACCTGAACCTGGGGGGCGTCAAGTTCCAGGGCTGGGATGCGCTGCCGGTGATGCTGTCGGCGATTGCGCTGGTGGTGAGCTATTTCAGCGGGCCCATGCTCAACTTTGGCGACTTCTCGCGCTATGGCAAGAGCTTTGACGCGGTGAAGAAGGGCAACTTCTGGGGCCTGCCGGTGAACTTCGTGTTCTTCTCGCTGCTGACGGTGGTGACCACTGCGGCCACGCTGCCGGTGTTTGGCGAGCTGATCACCGACCCCGTGCACACCGTGAGCAAGATCGACAGCACCACGGCCGTGGTGCTGGGCGCGCTGACCTTCATGATCGCCACGGTGGGCATCAACATCGTGGCCAACTTCGTGTCGCCGGCGTTCGATTTTTCCAACGTGGCGCCGCAGCACATCAGCTGGCGCACGGGCGGCATGATCGCCGCCGTGGGTTCGATCTTCATCACGCCCTGGAACCTGTATGCCAACCCCGAGGTGATCCACTACACGCTGGACGTGCTGGGCTCGTTCATCGGGCCACTGTTCGGCATTCTCATCGCCGACTACTACATCGTGCGCCGCCAGCAGGTGGACGTGGATGCCCTCTACACCATGAGCAAGCACGGCGCCTACTGGTACAGCAAGGGCTACAACCCGCGCGCCGTGTGGACCATGGTGCCGTCGGCGCTGATCCCCATCCTGTGCGTGATCGTGCCCACCTTGCGGCCGGCCGCCAACTATGCCTGGTTCATCGGCATGGGGCTGGGCTTCGTGATCTACGTAGCGTTGAACCGAAAAAATTGAAAGCAACCGAGAAAGAAAGAGCCGAGCCGTGCGCATCAAGATCATCAACCCCAACACCACCTGGAGCATGACCGAGAAGATCGGGGCCTGCGCGCGCGCCGTGGCGCGGCCGGGCACCGAGGTGGTGGCGGTGAGCCCCGCGATGGGGCCGGCCTCCATCGAGAGCCACTACGACGAGGCGCTGGCCGTGCCCGGCCTGCTGCAGGAGATTGCGGCCGGCGAGCGCGACGGGGTGGACGGCTATGTGATCGCCTGCTTTGGCGACCCGGGGCTGAAGCCCGCACGGGAGCTGGCGCGCGGCCCGGTGGTGGGCATTGCCGAGGCGGCCATGCACATGGCCAGCCTGGTGGGCGCACGCTTTTCGGTGGTGACCACGCTGGGCCGCACCATGGGCCAGGCCTGGCACCTGGCCGAGATCTACGGCATGCAGCGCTTTTGCGCCAATGTGCGCGCCTGCGAGCTGCCGGTGCTGGAGCTGGAGGTGCCCGGATCGAACGCGCGCGAGCGCATCACCGAAGAGTGCCGCCGCGCCCTGGCCGAGGACGGCTGCGACACCCTGGTGCTGGGCTGCGCGGGCATGGCCGACCTGTGCGAGCACATTTCACAAACCTTGGGTGTGCCGGTGATCGACGGGGTAGCGGCCGCTACGTCGATGGTGGAATCGCTGGTGCTGCTGGGCCTCTCCACCAGCAAGCACGGCGAGCTGGCACGGCCGTTGCCCAAGGCCATGGCCGGGGCGCTGGCGGGCTTTGCGCTGCCCCCTGTGGTGGTGGTGCCCCCGGTTCGCATACCCCGCGCGGCCTGAGGCCTGATCCGCGCTCGCGGGCGAATCACGCCACAATTGGACCCCATGCCCCGCGCCCGCACGAGCCCCAAAGCCCTTCCCGCCGACCTGGCACCAGACACCGAGCCCACGCCCGACACAGTGGCCGACGGGCGCCTGGCCTCCACCGAGAGCATTGCCCAGGACCTGGCCACCGCCATCGTCGAAAAGCGCCTGCCGCCGGGCACCTGGCTGCGCGAGGAGGCGCTGGGCCGCGTCTACACCGTGAGCCGCACCAAGATCCGCGCGGCGCTGGTGATGCTGTCCAAGGACAAGCTGATCGAGATCATCCCCGACAAGGGCGCCTTCGTGAGCCGGCCCAGCGTGCAGGAGGCGCGCGAGGTGTTCAGCGTGCGCCGCGTGCTGGAGGCCGAGGTGGTGCGCCTATTCATCGCCAACGCCACGCCGGCCGACTACCAGATGCTGGAGCAGCACATCCGCTTCGAGCGGGCGGCGCTGCGCGAGAGCACCACTACTGGCCGGGTGCGCGAAAAGCTCTTGGGCGACTTCCACGTGGTGCTGGCCGAGGCGGCCGGCAACCAGACCCTGGCCCAGCTGGTGCGCGACCTGGTGGCACGCAGTTCGCTGATTGCCATGCTGTACGACTCGTCGAACGACCCGCACTGCTCATCGGAGGAGCATGCGGACTTCCTGGCGCTGTGCAAGACCGGCGACGTGGCCGCCGCCGTGGCCAGCATGACCGAGCACCTGGAGCGCATCGAGGCGAACCTGGCGCTGGATACGGGACGGCCTGATAGACAGCTGGACCTCGTCAAGGCCCTTCTGGCTTGATCTTCTCGCGCAGCCAGCGGCTGCGCGCCCCTCCCCCCGAAGCAGGACCCTAGGGTTTACCGGGATAAGCGTCGCCGACTAACGTGTATACACTTTTTGTATGGATGGTTGTACACGGAAGATGGATACCGTCCCCCTATCCCAACAATGAACCCCTGAAGGAGCCCTCCCATGTCCGCCTCCGTGCACCCCGTGGATGAACAACTGCCCATAGGGCGCCTGGGCGCGCTGGGGCTGCAGCATGTGCTGGTGATGTATGCCGGGGCGGTGGCGGTGCCGCTGATCGTGGGCCGGGCGCTGAACCTCACGCCCGACCAGGTGGCCAAGCTGATCTCGGCCGACCTGTTCGTGTGCGGGCTGGTCACGCTGATCCAGGCGCTGGGGGCCACGCGCTGGTTCGGCATCCAGCTGCCGGTGATGATGGGGGTGACGTTCGCCTCGGTGGCGCCCATGGTGTCCATGGCGCAGAGCACGGGTGGCACGGCGGGGGCGGGGCTGATCTTCGGTTCGGTGATCGGGGCGGGGGTGATCTCGATCCTGATCGCGCCCATGGTCAGCCGCATGCTGCGCTTTTTTCCGCCGGTGGTCACGGGCACCATCATCGCGGTCATCGGCATCAGCCTGATGCGCGTGGGCATCAACTGGATCTTTGGCAACCCGGTGGGCCCCACGGCGCCGAATGTGGTGAACCCCGAGCACATCAAGTGGCTGACCGAGGCGCAGTCGGCCGCGGGAGCCCCCGGCTCCTCGCTGCCGCCGGTGCCCAAGGGCTTTGCGGTGGTGCCCACGGTGCCCAACCCGCGCTATGCGGACCTGACGGGCGTGGGCATCTCGGCGCTGGTGCTGGTGTCCATTTTGCTGATCGCCAAGTTCGCCAAGGGCTTCATCGCCAATATCTCGGTGCTGCTGGGCATTGTGATCGGCGGCGTGGTGGCGGCGGCCATGGGGCTGATGACGTTCGACAAGGTGGGCAAGGCCGACTGGTTCGACCTGGTGCTGCCGTTCGAGATCGCGCTGCCGGTGTTCGACCCCATCCTGATCTTGACGATGACGCTGGTGATGGTGGTGGTGATGATCGAGTCGACCGGCATGTTCCTGGCCCTCGGGGACATGACGGACCGCAAGATCGAGCAGGACGACCTGACCCGCGGCCTGCGCACCGACGGCCTGGGCACGCTGCTGGGCGGCATTTTCAACACCTTCCCGTACACCAGCTTCTCGCAGAACGTGGGCCTGGTGGCGGTGACGGGCGTGAAGAGCCGCTTTGTCTGCGTGGCCGGCGGCGTGATCCTCATCATCCTGGGCGTGCTGCCCAAGATGGCGGCGCTGGTGGAGTCGCTGCCCACCATGGTGCTGGGCGGCGCGGGGCTGGTGATGTTCGGCATGGTGGCGGCCACGGGCATCCGCATCCTGGGCGGGGTGGATTTCCGCAACAACCGCTTCAATGCGATGATCGTGGCGGTTTCCATCGGCGTGGGCATGATCCCGCTGATCTCGCCAAACTTCCGCCAGTGGATGCCGCATGCCATCCACCCGCTGATCGAGTCGGGCATCTTGCTGGCGTCGATCACGGCGGTGGCGCTCAATGTGTTCTTCAACGGTGCCCGGGGCGATACCTCGGCCGTCATCAACGCCGCCCGCCAGGCCGACGCGCACTGACCCGGCAGCTTCCCCACACAAGGCCCCCGGCTGACCGCCGGGGGCCTTTTTTGCTTGTGCAGGCCGCCCGTGCAAAAAAAACCCATGCAACATCGATGGAAAAGCAGGTACCTCCCGGGCGGGCTATTCCCCCTCTGGAGCGTGCCATAAGGCACGCTTTGCAGGCGCGCAACTTGCATCCGTGCACGCTGGCGTGCCGTGCAGTACGTTACATTGATTGCTGCTTTGCAAGGATTTCCATGCGTACCAAACTCAGCAAGATGTTGGCGGCGACCGGACTCGTGACCCTCGATCCGGAAGACCACGCCCAGGACGACACGCCACCTGAGGCCTATTCCGAACCCGAGCCCGAACGGGAGCCGGAACCCGCGCCTGCGCCCGCGCCCGCTGCGGCCCCGCAGCCCATGCTCGCGCCCGAGCAAAGCGTGGTGGCCGAGCAGAAGGATTTTGCCGAGCTGTACCGCGAGGCCAATGTGCCCGTGGTGGCCTACACGGCAGAAAAGCTGCTCAAGCTGATGGCCGGGCTGGAAAGCATGCCCATGGAAGTGCGCAAGCAGGCCGTGCGCGCCATGGACGAGGCCGACGACACATGGACGGTGGATGATTCCGTGCTGGACGCGCAACGCAAGGTGAAGGCGCTGGCCATTGCCAAGCAGAAAATCGCCCAGCAAGTGGCTTCCGCGCTGCAAAATGCGGACCGGGAGATCGCGGCCATCCAGGCCGAGGAGCAGGACAAGAGCACCCAGGTGCGCAAGCAGATCGCAGAGCTGACGGCGCTGCTGGACCGCGGCGTGGCGCGTGCCGCGCAGCAGATGGCCGACGTGCGTGCGGCCGCCAGGACGAACCAGGAGGCGGGGGACAGGGAGTCGGCCCGGCTCGATGCGGAGATGAACCGCCTCGGCCAGATCGTCATCACGTTCTCCGGTGGTTCACCGATTCAAAAATAAATAACAGGAGTAGAGCAATGCAACTGACTGGTCTGGGCAAGGCGCTGATCGCGGTCATCGTCGTGGGGGCTGCCGGTTCCGTTCTGTGGAACATGGGCGGCAAGATGTGGGTACAGGACAAGCTGGGCAAGACCGAGGCCTCGCACGAGGTCGCCAGCCAAAGCAACGGCTCGGCGCCTGCCGTGGCCACCGGCAACACCAGCGCGCCCTCGGCTCCGGCAGCCGCCGCGCCCAAGGGCGGCGCCCTGGGTTCGCCCGGCAACCCGCTCAAGGTCAGCATCGTGAGCTTTCACGGCTATGCGCCGGCCCTGGTGGCCAACGGCAACAGCCTGAAGACGCAGCCGGGCTCGATCTTCCAGAAGGCGGGGGTGAACGTGGAGTTCATC
Source organism: Acidovorax sp. (assembly GCF_046339755.1). Taxonomy (GTDB): domain Bacteria; phylum Pseudomonadota; class Gammaproteobacteria; order Burkholderiales; family Burkholderiaceae_C; genus Acidovorax. The sequence continues at coordinate 69,501 of NZ_JBKDTZ010000305.1, forward strand.
ATCCAGGACGACATCCCCACGCTGACCACCATCTTCGAGAGCAACACGGCGCAGTGCGCGTGGCGCACCTCGGACTTCTGGGCGCAGGAGCAGCCCAACCTGATCAACACCAAGCTCGATGGCCGCGCCATCATGATCGTGGACAACACCCAGGGCGCCGACGCGGTGATCGCGCGCGACCCGGAGATCAAGCGTATCGAGGACCTGGTGGGCAAGAAGGTGGCGTTGCTCAAGTACACGCCCTCGCACGGCCTGTTCATCAACGCCATCAACAACTCCAGCCTGAGCGCCAAGCAAAAGGCCAATGTGCTGGACCGCGTGGTCTACATCAATGCCGACGAGGGCACGCCCGGCGTGCGCGCGGCCTTTGCCGCGGGCAGCGTGGACGCGGCCGTGCTGTGGGACCCGGATCTGTCGCTGGCCGTCAAGTCCACCCCCGGCGCGCGTGTGGTGTATTCCACCAAGGTGGCCACCAACCTGATCTACGACGTGATGGTCTGCAACCAGAAGCTGCTGCAGGACCCTGCCAACCAGCAGGCCTTCCAGGGCTTCGTCAAGGGCTGGATGGACGGCGTGACCGCCGCCCGCGCCAACCCGGCCGGTGCCGCCGAGGCGCTGGTGCGCACCGAGCCCTTCTTCGACCAGCTGGCCAAGAAGGAGGGCATGCCCTTCATCAGCAGCCTGTTCTCCAACCTGGTGTGGACGGGCCTGGACGACAACGCCCGCATTCTGGGCCTGGCGGGCGACACCAACCACTATGAGCGCGTGTACCGCGAGTTCGACGCGATCTACCGCGCCGCCGGCTCGCTGGCCAACCCGAACTCGCCCGTGGTCTCGCCGCAGAACTCGTTCGACTACCGCTTCATCAACGCCCTGCTCAAGGACAACCAGGCCGCGCGCGCCGCCGCCGCCAAGCCCGAGTTCACCTTCGACACGGCCGGCATGCAAAAGGCCGAGGCACGCCCCGCGGCGCTGACCAAGCCGGTGAGCGTGAACTTCCCCGTGGGCCAGGCCGAACTGACCAAGAAGGCGCAGGAGGTGATCGACACCCAGGTGGTGCCCTTCATCAACAGCAATGGCTCGGCGTATTTCGAGATCTCGGGCAACACCGACTCGACCGGCAGCGCGCAGGCCAACCAGCGCCTGTCCAAGGCGCGCGCCGATGCGGTGACCAAGTACGTGGTGACCCAGTGGGAGATTCCGGCCGCGCGCTTCAAGGTGGTGGGCAATGGCTCGAACAACCCGATCTGCAACGAAGCCAACCCCGCCGCGCTGGAAGTGGACCTGGACACCTGCCGCCAGATGAACCGCGCCACGCGCATCGCCGTGCTGGCCCGCTGAGGGAGCGGCAGCGATGGCGCATTTCTGGAACCCCAGCCATCCGATCGCGCCCCAGACCCAGCGCATGCTGGGCGTGGGGGCTGTGGTGGCGGTGCTGGTGGCCTGGGCGCTGTTGAGCGCGTCGGGCCTGGTCAGCTCCAACCGCCTGCCCGCCCCCTGGGAGGTGGCCACGGCCTTTTACCGCCTGGCCTGGGACCCCGTGCGCCAGGAGAGCCTGCTGCTGACCTCGGTGCTGTGGTCGGGCGGGCGGCTGGTGGTGGCCGGCATCCTGGTCATCTTGATCGGGCTGCCCATCGGCATCCTGATGGGGGCATCGCCGCGCATCAATGCCACGCTGTCGCCGCTGATCGACCCGTTCCGCTCGGCGCCCATCGTGGCGCTGCTGCCCATCATGGTGATGTGGTTCGGCATTGGCGAGGAGATGAAGATCTTCTTCCTGTTCTCGGGCGCCGTGGTCTACCTGATTCCGCTGGTGCGCGACGCGATCCGCTCGGTGCCGCAGTCGTACTGGGTGAGCGCGCGCGACCTGGGCGCCACGCCGTGGGAGTGCATACGCCGCGCGGTGATCCCGATGGCCATGCCGCGCATCGTGGACGGCATCATCATCGCGGTGTCCGTCATGTGGACCTACATCACCGTGGCCGAGTACGTGAACGCCAAGGAGGGCCTGGGCCAGCTGATCCAGAACGCGCGCCGCTTCTCGGCCATGGACCAGGTGTTCGCGGGCATCATCACCATCATCGCGCTGGCGCTGATCACGCACCGCGTGATGACCTGGGCCAAGCGCAAGATGTTCCCGTGGGAAAGCACTGTGTGAGCGCCCGGAGAACCCTTACAACAACAAGCCAAGCATGACATCGAGCCCTGTGAGCATTTCCATCCAGATGACCGGCATCGTGCAGGAGTACCCTGCCGCCAACGGCCGGGGCGTGCTGCGCGTGATCGACGGCATCGACCTGCACCTGGAGAACCCCAGCATCAACATGCTGCTGGGCCCCTCGGGCTGCGGCAAGTCCACGCTGATGCGCATGATGGGCGGGGTGCGCCCGTTCAACGTGAAGACGCCCACCCAGGGCCGGGTGGAGATCGACGGCAAGGAGTGCCTGGACCAGCACGACGATGCGGTGACCGTGTTCCAGCAATACGCCAACCGGCCCGACCTGACGGTGTGGGACAACGTGGCCTTCCCCTTCACGCTCAAGCTCTGGAAGGGGCGCATCACCCAGGCCGAGGTGAAGGAGCGCGTGGACACCATCCTCGCCGCCGTGGGCCTGGCCGACAAGAAGGCCATGCGCCCGGCGCAGCTCTCGGGCGGGCAGAACCAGCGCGTGGCGCTGGCACGCGCGCTGGTGCTGCAACCGCGCATTCTGCTGATGGACGAACCCTTCGGCGCACTGGACCCGCAGACGCGCGAGGAGATGCAGCGCCTGCTGCTGGCGCTGTGCAAGGCCAACCCCTGCCTGGTGGTCTTCGTGACCCACGACGTGAGCGAGGCGCTGGCCCTGGGGGACCGTGTGATCGTGCTCTCGCCCCAGCCGGCCAAGATTGCCGATGACTTCATGATCCATGCCGAGCACCCGCGCTCGGAGGCGTGGGCGCGCTCGACCGAGACGCTGCGCATGCAGGACCGCATCCTCACGTCGCTGCGCGACGCCAAGGGCCATGGCCAGATCACGCTGAGCGTATGAAATTCGACCCGGGCGAGCGGGAAGAGCCCCCCTACATCCAGGAGTTCTTGACCAGCAAGTGGAATGTGACGGCCTCGCTGGGCGCGGCCGCGCTGGCGGTGCTGGCCTCGTTTCCCTACGGGCTGCCGGGCTTCATCTTCGTGGGCACGGCCTATGCGGCGGTGGAGGGGCTGGCGCTGCTGTATGTGCCGGGCATGTCCACCTTCCGCTACAGCGTGCGCCGCAAGTACGCCGCGATGCGCTACCAGGCGCAGGTGGACAGCCTGCTCAAGGAACTGGGCGACCGCAATGAGTGCGACCCCAGCTCCAAGCGCATGCGTGTGTACCTGCAGACGCTGGACCGCATCGACGCGCTGGAGCGCATGGTCAAGGCCCGTACCTGCGCGCTGAGCGTGGAGGACATCGACCGCCTCAAAGACGTGACGCGCGACTACCTGGCGCGCTGGCTCGCCATCGTGAGCGCCAACGAACGCCAGAGCCAGCTGAGCAAGCGCGAAATCGCCGACCGCCTGCGCAGCGTGGAGGAGCAGCTGGAAGCGACCACCGGCGAGCGTGAGCGCCGCCAGTTGCTGCAGGCGCGCAAGGACTACCAGCGCCTGCTGGAAAGCAGCAGCCGCCTGAGCAGCCGCATGTTCGCCATCGAGGCGGCCATGGTGTCCATGCCGGACATCATCGAAGAGGTGTTCCAGCAGGCCGTGTCCATGCCCATGGCCAGCGATGCCTCGGCCCGGCTGCGCGAGAGCGTGGACCGCCTGGCCATCGAAGAGAACCTGGAAGCCGATATCAGCGAAGAGCTGGACACCATCGGCGTGCATGTGCCCAGCCCTGCCGCAGCCAAGGCCAGCGCCGCACCAGCGGCACCCCGCCCCGTTGCCCAATCCGTGAAATGAGGCCCCGATGACCACCACCGTACAGAAGTCCCACCTGCAGACCCTTGTCGACTTCGACGAGTACACGCGCCTGATGGAGGCATCGCTCAAGGCCGCCATCGTGTCCGACGAGCCGGGCAAGCTGGTGCGCTTCTTCGCGCGCTACATCGCCTGGAACGGCTACTTCGGCTGCAGCGTGGCCTCGCTGGCCGGCAAGATCGGCTGCGCGCGCCATTTGTTCACCGACCCGGCCGAACCGTTTCTGCCCGCGGCCGACCGCAACGTGCTGGTGGCCAGCTACATCTTCGACGCGGCGCGCGACGAGTTCGACGACCACTCCACCCGCGCCCGCGACCCGCACCGCAGCCTGGCGCAGGCTTTCCTCAAGGGCATTGTGCAGACCACCATGCCGCAGGCCGACATGGCCACGGTGAATGCGCTGGCGGCCGAGCCTGCCTGGCTCAAGGTGCTGAACCAGGGCGTGCTGAGCGGCTACGGCGGTGGGCAGCCGGACACGCTGGACGCCATCTTTCACGCCATGGGCTACCACCTGGGCAGCGAGCTGCTGGCCGACCGCGAGTTCACCGTAATCGGCGCCACCTTGCGCGAGGCCGGCGGCAACCTGGCCGAGCGCCTGTTCCACACCGAGGTGGACATCGGCGGCACGAAGCACAAGGCCTTGTCCTGGGTGGGCATCCACTCGGGTGAAGGCGGTGCCGTGGAGGCCGACCATTTCGAGTGGGCCACCCAGGGCGTGAACGCCGCCTTTGCGTACATCCCCCCCGCCCAGCACGCCGCCATGCTGGCCCAGGTGGAGCAGGGCTTTGTCGCCTTTGCCCAGGACCACCGCACCTTCTTCGACAACGTCAACATCAGCTAAGCAAGGAACCTGCACCATGGCTTCTTCCAACTTCCTCGGCCGCCTGAGCAACCTGTTCACCGGCTTTCTCTCGCTGTTCGTCTCGGGCATCGAGAAGAACAATCCCGAGATCGCGTACGAGAACTCGATCAACAGCATGAAGGCCAACTACGACCGCCTGAAGAAGGCGGCGGGCGCCATCATCCGCCAGCGCGACGACGTGACCACACGCCTGCACAACGCCAAGCAAAAGCAGGCCCAGCTCGAAGCCAACCTGCAGCAGGCCATGGACACCAACCAGGACGACCTGGCCGTGAGCATCCTGCAGATGAAGAACGACAACGACCAGGCGGTGACCGAGCTCACGGCCGAGGCCGAAACGGCCATGGCCGAGGCCGAGAAGATCAAGGATGCGCTGCTGGAAATGAAGAGCGAGATCAAGCGTGTGGAAGACGAGCGCGACCGCAACCTGGCCTAGCTGGCCGGTGCCACGGCCAAGATCCAGATCCACAGCCAGCTCGAAGGCCTGTCGGTGGACGCCGAGATCCGCGCGCTGGACAACGTGCGTGGCCACATCGCCAACGTGATCTCCGAAGCCAACCTGGGCGACGAACTGCGCGGCGCCGACCTGGACGTGCGCATGAAAGGCCTGCAAAAGGGCGCCTCGCGTGCCACGGCCGAGGCGCAGTTGGCCCAGCTCAAGGCAGCGCGCGCCCAGGGTGGCGCGGCCAAGCAGATGTAAGCCTGCGAAAACCCAGCTACCGCTTGCCATCGCCCGAGGAATCCCGTGAGCACACCCACCCCTTCCGCAGTGCCTGCCACCCCCGCCTGGGTCGAGACGGTGCGCCGGCGTTATCTGAGCGGCGATGCCTCGGTCTTCGTGCTGTACCGCAACATCTACGACCGCATCCTGATGGATGGCAAGTTCGTGGAGCTGGAGCAGTACCTGTTCCGCTCGCTGCTGGAGGGCAAGAAGAAGCGCGTGCTGTCGCACAGCATCGCCTCGGGCACGCAGGCGCTGGCGGGCCGGGCCTTCGATGCCGAGGTGGAGCCGCTCGACGGGATCGAGCAAGCACTGATGCACGAGAGCGGCACGGCGGTGGTGATCCACTATGCGGGCTCGCTGTTCCCTGCGGGCGACCCGGGCATGATGACCATGCACGACCGCCAGGCGATCGCCAAGCTGCACCGCTGGTCGCTGAGCCCGCAGATCGGCGACAGCGACAACGTGGTGTTCCTGCTGGTCGAATCGCTGACCGAGCTCAACGCGCAGATCCTGTCGAACCCGCGCATCGCCACCGTCGAGATCCCCATGCCCGGCCAGGCCGAGCGCGAGACCACCATCCGCATGGCCGACAGTTCGCTGCACGCCGACCAGGTGACGCGGCTGGCGCAGCAGGCCTCGGGCCTGCGATTGGTGCAACTGTTTGGCCTGCTGGGCAACGACAGCAACACGCAGGCGCCCAACGATGCCGAGCGCGAGGCCCTGATCAAGGAGCTGATCGCCGGCACCGAGGACGCCGAGGCGCGCGCCAAGCAACTGACCAAACTGACCAGCGGCCAGACCAACGAGCAGATACGCCACCTGCTGCAGCCGGGCAGCAAGGCGCCGGCCAAGGGCAATGCCTTCGAGGAGATCGCGGCGCTGCTGCGCACGCGCAAGCGCGAACTGGTGACGCAGGAGTGCTTTGGCCTGATCGAGTTCGTCGAGCCGAAATTCGGTCTCGAAGGCGTGGGCGGCATGACCATGGTCAAGGCCGAGCTGGCTGCCATTGCCGCCGCCGTGCGTTCGGGCAACGTGGCACGCATCCCCATGGGCATTCTGGTCGTGGGGCCCATGGGCTCGGGCAAGACCTTCGTCACCAAGGCCTTCGTGCGCGAGGCCGGCATACCGGCGGTGATGCTCAAGAACATCCGCTCCAAGTGGGTGGGCGCGACCGAGAGCAACCTGGAGAAGGTGCTGGCCATGGTCAAGGCCATGGGGCCCATCGCCCTCATCATCGACGAGGGCGACCGCAGCCTGGGCGGCGAGGGCGACGAGGATGGCGGCACGTCGTCGCGCGTGACGGCGCGGCTCAAGGAGTTCATGTCGGACACCGACAACCGCGGCCAGGTGCTGTTCATCATGATGACCAACCGGCCCGACAAGCTCGACGCCGACATGAAGCGGCCCGGCCGCTTCGACACCAAGATACCGCTGTTCTTCCCCGAGAACGGGGCCGAGCGCGCGAACATCGTGCGTGTGATCCTCAAGCGCTTTGGCAAGGCGGTGGAACCGCTTTCCCAGCAGGAGCAGGACGATGGCGCCGATGAAGCCTGGATGGAGGCCGCGCTCGAAGACACCGAGTTCTCCAACGCCGAGCTGGAGGCGCTGACGCTGCTGTCCATCGACCTGGCCGAGCGCGGCGATGGCCGGCTCACGCGCGAGGTGTTTTTGCAGGCCGCCGTGGACTACATGCCCACGCGCGACACGCTGATGATCGAGTACATGGAGCTGCTCGCCATCTCCGAGGCATCGCGCCGCAGCCTGCTGCCCGAGAAGTTCAAGCACCGCACCACCGACGAGCTGCACGCCGAGATGAAGCGCGTGCGCGCCCAGCTGCGGCTGTAGCCCAGCAAGGACAGGGCCAGCACCCGGAACAAAAAGGCAGGGCTGCCCCAACTTGGAAGCCGGTACTGGCTTTCTGAAAAGGAAGACAATCCGGCTATCGCAGTCCCCGGGGGTACCATCCTTCCCCCGCCGACCGAGGCTTCTGGCCTCCCGCCTCGCCAGCCCCACCAGGGCGCGGCAGGCCCCTCCCCTGCCGCCATGCCACCCAGGGAATCAGGGTTGGACTCCCTGCAAGCGACGTGGGCTTGTTGTGACTATTTTCGGGGGCGCGGAGGCCCGTGGCGGGGTGCGCGTGTAGGCGGGCGGC
>NZ_JBKDTZ010000306.1:0-6613 GCF_046339755.1 Acidovorax sp.
CCCCCCCCCCCCCCCACGCCGCGGTAGCGGCGCGCACGCTCCAGCGTCTGGCCGGCCGCACGGGCGGGCATGCCATACATGTCGGCAAAGGCCTCCAGGGTCTGGCCGCTGGCCTCGAAGGCGCGCAGCAGGGCCTCGTCGCGGGCGTTGCGTGCCGACCACTCGGCAAAGGCCTCTTCGAGCAGGGCATTGGCCTCATCGTCACGGCCGGCCACCAACTCGGTGTAGGCCTCGCGTGTCAGGCCCGAGGCCTCGAAGGCCTGGACCATGCGGTTGCGCAACTTGGGCAGCAGATCCTCGGTGGCGCGGGCCTTGTTGTTCTTTCGGCGGCGGTAGACCTCCAGCAGGGCGTGGTGCACATGCTCGGGGGCCATGGCCTCCACGGGCTGGCCAGCCAGGTCGTGGCGCTTGTCGCCCGCGGCCACGCTCTGCAGGTAGCGGGTGGAACGGGTGTGGATGCCCAGCGCCGCCTTGAGCGCCTCGCGCTCGAACAGTTCGGGGTGGGCGGCCTGCAGATCCTGGAAGATGCCGCGCTTGAGCGGGCGGAACACCGCACCGAAGAGCTGCGGGTACAGGCCGGCCAGCTGCTCCAGCACCGGGTGGGTGCGCGGCGGAGTGCGCTGGCCCGCAGGGCCTGCGGGTGCACCCGCTACGGCCTTGGCCTCCGCCTCCGGGGCGCGCTGGCCTGCGCCGCGCTGGCCGTTGTTGCCGCTGTGGGTGTTGCTGTTGCGGCCGCCCCGGCCGCCACGGCTGCGCCGGGCTTTGCCGGCAGGCGCGGCGGTGGCGCCCTCCCCGGCTTCGGCCACGGCGGGCGCTGCCGATGCGGCCTGGTCTGCCGTGGGGGCAGCGGCGCCGGGCGCGGCGTTCTTCTGTTCTTGGTCTGGCACGTTGTCGGTCATGGCGTAGCGGAAAAGGAAGGGGGCAAGCAAGAAAACCCTCAATCATGCCAGCCTTGGCGCCTGGCGCCTAATCCGCTTGCTGGGCGACCATCCGGTCAGCGCGCCATCGCCGGTTCAGCGCGCTGCAGCCAAGGCCTCGTCCAGCACCTCGATCCAGTGGCGCACGGGCGTGGCCGTGCCGCTTTGCAGGTGCGTGATGCAGCCGATGTTGGCCGAGAGGATGGCCGTGGGCGGCTGCTCACCCAAGGCCTCGCCCAGCGCACCGAGCTTGCGGTCGCGCAGCTGGTACGACAGGCCGGGGTTGAGCACCGAATAGGTGCCCGCCGAGCCGCAGCACAGATGCGACTCGGTGCGCGCCACGCGCAGCGTGAACCCGAGCTTGGCGAGCTGCGTCTCCACCCCCCCGCGCAGCTTTTGCCCGTGCTGCAGCGTGCAAGGCGGGTGGTAAGCGTATTGCACGTCGGCCGGCAGCTTCACACGCCCCGCCAGGCGCTCGGCCAGCTCGGGCAGCAGGTCCGGCAGCAATTCGGACAGGTCGCGCGTGAGGGCGCTGATGCGCGCGGCCTTGGCCGCGTACTGCGCATCGTCCTGCAGGATGTGGCCGTACTCCTTGACCGTGACGCCGCAGCCCGAGGCGTTCATCACGATGCACTCCACCCCCCCCGCCTCGACCAGCGGCCACCAGGCGTCGATGTTGGCCCGCATCTCGGTCTTGCCGCCCTCCTGGTCGTTGAGGTGGAACTTGACGGCACCGCAGCAGCCCGCCTTGGGCGCCACCAGGGTCTGTATGCCCGCAGCGTCGAGCACGCGCGCCGTGGCGGTGTTGATGCCGGGCATCATCGCGGGCTGCACGCAGCCGGCCAGCATGAGCACCTTGCGCGCATGCTCCCTCTCCGGCCAGGCGCCAGGGTTCTGCGGCGCCGGCACCTTGGCCTTGAGGGCCTTGGGCAGCAGGCCGCGCACCATCTGCCCGGCCTTCATGGCGGGGGCGAACAGCGGCGAGGGCAACCCCTCCTTGAGCGCCCAGCGCAAGGCCTTCTCGCCCAGGGGGCGCGGCACTTTTTCGTCGACGATCTTGCGGCCGATGTCGACCAGGTGGCCGTACTGCACGCCGCTCGGGCAGGTGCTCTCGCAGTTGCGGCAGGTCAGGCAGCGGTCCAGGTGCATCTGGGTGGCGCGCGTCGGCGCCTGCCCTTCGAGCACCTGCTTGATCAGGTAGATGCGGCCACGCGGGCCATCGAGCTCGTCGCCCAGCAGCTGGTAGGTAGGGCAGGTGGCGGTGCAGAAGCCGCAGTGCACGCACTTGCGCAGGATGGCTTCGGCTTCGAGTCCATCGGCGCGGGCGCGGTATTCAGGGGAGAGTTGGGTTTGCATGGTGCATGCCTGGTCGGGGGACTATTTTTTCTGGAGCTCGGGGGGTGCAGCCGCGGGTACCGGCCTGTGCAGCGGATGGCGCAGGCGCGCGCGGTCGGCCCAAAGGGGCGGCAGCGACAGGACCAGCAGCACCAATGCCAGGGGCACCACGAACACGAAGCCCACATGCTTGAAACCAGCGGCACCGGCCACGCCGCCCACCAGGAACATGGCCAGCAGCCCCGCGAACAGGCGCAGGCGCGCCTGGTTGGCGCGCACCAGGGCCTGGGCGGGCGTGCCGGCGCGGTTCCAGTAGAGCATCTTGCCCAGCTCAATGCCCAGGTCGGTCACCACGCCGGTCATGTGGGTGGTGCGGATCTGGGACGCAGACATCTTGGTCACGGTGGCGTTCTGCAAGCCCATGATGAAGGACAGCAGCAGCACGGTGGCTGGCACGGCGAACGGCGTATGCCAGCGCAGCGTGATGGCGCCTACCAGGCCGAAGACCAGCATCAGCGCCCCCACGAGCAGCAGGGGCAGCGCATAGCTGCTGTGCAGGTGCCGCTGCCGCCCCCAGTTGACCAGCACGGCCGTCATCGCCGCACCGCTGGTAAAGGCCAGCAGGGCCCCCAGCGCACCGAGCACCAGCGCCATGTTGCCCAGCACCAGGTTGTCGGCCAGCATGGAGACGAATCCCGTCATGTGCGAGGTATACAGGTGCACCACCAAAAAGCCGCCAGCGTTCACGGCACCTGCATTGAAGGCCAGCAGCAGGCCCAGCACGCGGTTGCTGGCCACCGTGCGGTGGTGGCCCGTGAGGTGGCGCAGGCGGCGCATGCCAGGAGGCCTACCAGCCCGGGGCCATGCGGCCGGGGTTGAAAATGCCAGCTGGATCGAAGCTGTGCTTGAGGCGCGCATGGATCTGCTCCAGCGCGCGCGAGGGCAGTGCGGCGTGGCCCGTCCCGCCCGGCTCGCGCGCCTGGGGTGCCCGGAACATCGCCGCACTGCCGCCTGCAGCGCGCGCAGCCTCGCGCAAAGCATCGCCGGCAGCTTCGGGGGCCTGCACCCAGCGCAGCGCGCCATGCCATTCGACCAGCGGCTGGGCCCCACCAGGCAAGTCCATAGCGGGTGCCGTGGCGGGCAGCGAAAGGCGCCACAGGGCGTGGTCGGGCTGGCGTGCGGAAAACCAGGGCAGCGTCTGGTCGCGGCATACGTTCCAATCCACGGCCACGGCAGCAGCCTCCAGGCGCTCGCCGCCCATGCTGCGGCAGGCCGCATTCACGGCGGCCACGGCGCCACGCAGGCGCAGGTGCAGCACCCCGGCCTCCCAGCGGCTGGCATTGAGGGGCAGGGGCTGGCCGCCCCAGGCATGCAGGCGGCGCAGCGCCTCATCCTGGCCGCATTCGAAGCGCAGCGTGGCCTCGGTCGGCACCACGGGCAGCACCTTGAGGCTGACCTCGGTGAGCAGGCCCAGCGTGCCCCAGGAACCCGCCATGAGGCGCGGCACGTCATAGCCCGCCACGTTCTTCATGACCTGCCCGCCAAAGGTCAGCAGCTCGGCTTGGCCGTTGAGCAGCACCACGCCCAGCAGGTAGTCGCGCACGGCCCCCACGCTGGCGCGCGCCGGGCCCGAGAGGCCGGCCGCCACCATGCCACCGACCGTGGCGGCCTGCGGCTGCACCCCGAAGTGCGGGGGCTCGAAAGGCAGGCACTGGCCCTGGGCGGCCAGGGCCGCCTCCAGTTCGGCCAGCGGCGTGCCGGCGCGCACGGTGACGACCAGTTCGCTCGGCTCGTAGTCGACGATGCCCTGGAGCACCCGGGTGTCCAGCACCTCGCCGTGCAGGGCCAGGCCGTGGAAGTCCTTGCTGCCGCCGCCGCGGATGCGCAAAGGGGTCTGGTCGGCCGCGGCGGCACGCACGCGTTCGGTGATCTGGGCAAGGGCGAAATCCATGCCGTGCATCGTAGCGGCTGCACCCTGCCCGGGCCCCTGGCAAGGCTGTGAATTTTTTGAACGGCCGGCGTGAGGTTCGCAATCGGCCCTTGCGCTGCCCTCCAATGAAAAACCCGCCGAGGGGCGGGTTGCTCAAAAAGAAGCCCGCCGGGTGGCGGGCCAAGGGATCCGAGGAGGATTCCGAGGAGACTCTCGCAGAAAAATCAAACGGTTCAAAAAAGCCGGGTGGTCAGGGCTGCGGCACCACCAGACACCGCAGCCCCGGCCGATCCCGTCAACGGCTGTACGCCGTTTCGCCGTGCGAAGTGATGTCCAGGCCTTCGCGTTCAGCCTCTTCCGAGACACGCAGACCCACGGTGAGGTCCACGATCTTGTAGGCGATGAAGGACACCACGCCCGACCACACGATGGTCAACAGCACTGCCTTGGTCTGGGTCCACACCTGTGCGGCGATGGAGTAGTCCGCAGATGTCACCATGGTGGCCGTGACCCAGTCCGCCACATAGCCGGGGCCACCCAGGCTGGGGGCGTTGAACACGCCAGTCAGCAGTGCGCCAACAATGCCGCCGATACCGTGCACGCCGAACACGTCCAGCGAATCGTCGGCACCCAGCATTTTCTTGAGGCCGTTCACACCCCACAGGCAAGCAAAGCCACCCACCAGGCCGATGACCAGTGCACCACCGATGCCCACGTTGCCAGCAGCTGGCGTGATGGCCACCAGACCGGCGACGGCACCCGAGGCAGCACCCAGCATGGATGCCTTGCCGCGTGCCAGCGCCTCACCGATGCACCAGGCCAGCACGGCTGCAGCCGTGGCCACCAGCGTGTTGATGAAGGCCAGGGCGGCAAAGCCGTTGGCTTCGAGTGCGGAGCCGGCATTGAAGCCGAACCAGCCCACCCACAGGAGCGAAGCACCCACCATGGTCAGCGTCAGGCTGTGCGGCGCCATGGCTTCCTTGCCGTAGCCGATGCGCTTGCCCACCATGAATGCGCCCACCAGGCCAGCCACAGCAGCGTTGATGTGCACCACGGTACCGCCAGCGAAGTCCAACGCACCCCACTGCCAGATCTGGCCGGCCTTGCCGGTCATGGCATCGACGACTTCCTTGCCTGTGTAGGCATCGGGACCCATCCAGAACCACACCATGTGGGCGATCGGCAGGTAGCTGAAGGTGAACCACAGCACCATGAACAGCATGACGGCACCGAACTTGATGCGCTCGGCGAAGGCGCCGACGATCAGGGCACAGGTGATGCCGGCAAAGGTGGCCTGGAAGGCTGCGAACACCACTTCCGGAATCACCACACCCTTGCTGAAGGTCGCAGCATTGGCAAAGGTGCCGGCTGCGTTGTCCCAGATGCCTTTCATGAACAGGCGATCAAAGCCGCCAATGAACGCACTTCCTTCGGTGAACGCCAGGCTGTAGCCGTAGATGAACCACAGCACCACGATCATCGAGAAGGTGACCATGACCTGCATGAGTACGGAGAGCATGTTCTTGCTGCGCACCAGGCCACCGTAGAACAGGGCCAGGCCGGGCAGGACCATCAGGATCACGAGGATGGTGGAGGTCATCATCCAGGCGGTGTCGCCCTTGTTGGGCACGGGGGCAGCAGCAGCAGGTGCGGCTTCGGCCGCAGCAGGAGCTGCCGCAGGGGCAGCGGCGGGTGCCGCAGCAGGGGCAGCAGCCGCTGGCACCGACGCCGCAGGCTCGGCGGCAGGTGCCTGGGCCAGCGACAGTCCACCGACCGACAGCAGGCTCAACCCCAGGATGAAGGAAGCAAGCAATTTTTTCATGGCTTTTTTTCTCTTGTGTGTGATGCGGCGTGCCCCTTAGAGGGCTTCCTTGCCGGTTTCGCCGGTGCGGATGCGCACCACCTGCTCGAGGTGCGTCACGAAGATCTTGCCGTCACCGATCTTGCCGGTGCGGGCAGCGGCCTCGATGGCCTCGATCACGCGGTCCACCAACTCGTCCGCCACAGCGGCCTCGATCTTGACCTTGGGCAGGAAGTCGACCACGTACTCCGCGCCGCGGTACAGCTCCGTGTGCCCCTTCTGGCGCCCGAAGCCCTTGACCTCGGTCACCGTGATCCCCTGAACCCCAATGTCCGACAGGGCTTCACGCACCTCGTCGAGCTTGAAGGGCTTGATGATGGCTGTCACCATTTTCATTTTTGGTTCCTCCGGAAGGGGCGCTCTGCGCGCCCCCAAAAGATTTACAGGGTTTTGGTCAGCGTCACGATCACGCGCGACTTGTTGACGGGACCGAAGTAGTCCTTCTTGTTGGCGCCGACCACGGCAGCACCCAGGGACAGGCCCGAACCGAAGTCATAGGCACCGCCGACGCTGTAGTCGATGTAGTTGGGGGCCGCGATGTCGCCGCCAAAGCGCGTGTAGCCCACGGAC
>NZ_JBKDTZ010000307.1:0-36581 GCF_046339755.1 Acidovorax sp.
CTGGTGCATTCTGCGCGACCTGCAGGCCGAGCAGAAGTTCAACGTGATCCTGGTGACGCACGACCTGCGCGAGTCGGTCTTTTTGGCCGACACGGTGTACGTGATGAGCAAGAGCCCCGGCCGCTTCGTGGTGCGCCGCGACATCGAGCTGCCCCGCCCTCGCGACCTGGAGATCACCTACACCAAGGAGTTCACCGACATCGTGCACGAGCTGCGCGGCCACATTGGCGCGATGCGCAAGAGCGGCGCCCCCATCCAGCAATAGATAGGCATCCAGACACACCATGCACAAGAAAACCGCGGAACGCTGGTCCCCCTGGATCCTGCTCGTCGCCATTGTTTTGCTGTGGCAGATCATCTGCTCGGCCTTCAATGTCTCGGAATTCATCTTCCCCAGCCCCTGGGCCATCGGCACGCAGCTGGTGGAGTTTGGCGGTGTCATCGCCGCCCATGCCTGGCGCACCTTCTGGGTCACCATGGCGGGCTTTGGCCTCGCCATCGTGGTCGGCGTGCTGCTGGGCTTTTTGATCGGATCATCGCGCCTGGCGTATGCCGCCGTATACCCGCTCATGACGGCCTTCAACGCGCTGCCCAAGGCGGCCTTCGTGCCCATTCTGGTGGTGTGGTTCGGCATTGGCGTGGGGCCGGCCATCCTCACGGCCTTCTTGATCAGCTTCTTCCCGATCATGGTGAACATCGCCACCGGCCTGGCCACGCTGGAGCCCGAGCTGGAAGACGTGCTGCGCGTGCTGGGCGCCAAGCGCTGGGACGTGCTCACCAAGGTGGGCTTGCCGCGCTCCATGCCGTACTTCTACGGCTCGCTCAAGGTGGCCATCACCCTGGCCTTCGTGGGCACCACCGTGTCGGAGATGACCGCCGCCAACGAAGGCATCGGCTACCTGCTGATCAGCGCGGGCTCGTCCATGCAGATGGGCCTGGCCTTTGCCGGCCTGATGGTGGTGGGCGCCATGGCCATGGTGATGTACGAGCTGTTCAGCTGGGTCGAAAAGCGCACCACCGGCTGGGCACACCGCGGTTCGCAAGGCGAATAACACGATGGCGTTGAGCGAAGCCCAGGCCGCCACCCTGCTGCGCCGCGCCAACGCCGTGGCGCAGCGCGCCATGGGCATGGGTCGCCACCCCTTTGGCGCCCTGCTGGTCGCGCCCGACGGCGAGACCGTGCTGGCCGAGCAGGGCAACATCGACACGGTGAACCATGCCGAGAGCACGCTGGCGCGCACGGCCGCGGCCAACTACCCGGGGGCCTACCTGGCGCAGTGCACGCTGGTCACCACCTTCGAGCCCTGCGCCATGTGCGCAGGCACCATCTACTGGGCCGGCATCGGCCGGGTGCTGTATGGCGCGGAGGAGTCGGCCTTGAAGGCGCTGACCGGCGACCACCCCGAGAACCCGACCTTGGACCTGCCCTGCCGCACGGTCTTTGCCGCCGGCCAGCGCGCCACCGAGGTGCTGGGCCCGGTGCTGGCGCTCGAAGCAGAGATCACGGCCTTGCACCGCGACTTCTGGCGCTGAGCCAAGCCGAGCCGGCCAACCCTGGCGGCAACGCCGGAAAGCACCCGTCGATATACTCGCCGCCCTGTAACCACAGGATCTTTCGGCACCATGCGCCTGGACACTTTTCTGCGCCCCCTGGCGCTTGCACTGGCCGTGGCCGGCCTGTCCGCATGCGGCGGCGGCACCACCCCCAGCCAGCCCCCGGCAGTAACAGCCGCCCCTGCTACTGCGGCAACGGGAGCGGCGCCCGCCCCCATCAAGGTCGGTATTGCCCTGGGCGGCGGCGCGGCCAAGGGCTTTGCCCACATCGGCGTGATCAAGATGCTGGAGGCCAATGGCTTCGCACCCGCCGTCGTCTCGGGCACCAGCGCGGGCGCCGTGGTGGGTGCGCTGTACGCCAGTGGCATGAACGCCTTTGACATGCAGGAAAAAGCCGTGGCGCTGGATGAAGCCAAGATCCGCGACCTGCAGCTGTCGTCCGGTGGCCTGGTGGTGGGCAAGAAGCTCGAGGACTACGTCAACGAACAGGTCGGCCGCAAGAGCCTGGAGCAGATGGCCAAACCCTTCGTGGCCGTGGCCACGCGCCTGGAGGACGGCGAACGCACCGTGTTCGCCCGCGGCAACACCGGCCAGGCCGTGCGCGCATCGAGCAGCGTGCCAGGGGTGTTCCAGCCCGTCACCATCGGCAAGTACCACTTTGTGGACGGCGGCATCGTGAGCCCCGTGCCCGTGGACGCCGCGCGCCAGCTGGGCGCCGACGTGGTGGTGGCGGTGGACATCTCCAACAAGGCGCGCGGCAAGTCGCCGGGCGACATGCTGGGCACGCTGGGCCAGTCCATCGCCATCATGGGCCAGAAGCTGGGCGAGTCCGAGCTGGCCCGCGCCGACGTGGTGATCCGCCCGCTGGTGCTGGACATCGGCGCCGCCGACTTCAGCCAGCGTGCGAGCACCATTCTCGAAGGAGAAAAGGCCGCCCTGGCCGCCATGCCCCAGGTCCGCGAACGGATTGCCCAGCTGCAGGCCGAGCGCGCCCGCGCTGCGCAAATGGCGCAGCAGAAGGTGCAAGAGGCAGAACACAAGACCTGCCTGGAAAAGCGGTCAAGCCTGCAGAAGCTGGCGGGAATGGCGGGCATGGGCGAGGGGTGCCCGGCGCCGGCCGGTGTGAAATAGGCGTGGGCGGTTCGCCAGTTCGGCTTGCGCTGCGTGATTGCACCGTCGTTCGGCGCCATCTTCCACAACAACTGCTTTCGCAACGGTGTTCTCCCGGTCACGCTCGCACCCGAAGACGTTCAGCAGATCGGCGAGGCCGCACACACCGGCACCCTGGTCCTGACCGTCGATCTCAGGACCTGCACGGTGCGCCTGCCTGATGGCCGGGAATTGGCCTTCGACGTGCCAGCCGAAGAGCGCAAGATGCTGCTCGAAGGGCTGGATGCGATTGGGGTGACGAAGCAGAAAGCCGGCGAGATATTGGCGTTTCAGCAGAGAGATCAGGAGCTGCGGCCCTGGATCTGGAGTTGAGCACACCTGCTGTTTCACCAACAGGCCACGGGGTAGTCGGCCAGCTGGCGACCTGCGGCTAGGCTCGCGGCGACATGCTGGGCGCGCTGGGCCAGTCCATCGCCATCACGGGCCAGAAGCTGGGCGAGGCCGAACTCGCCAGCGCCGACGTGGTGATCCGCCCTCAGGTGCTGGACATCGGCCTCGCCGATTTCGCCCAACGCGCCAGCACCATTCTCGAAGGAGAAAAGGCCGCCCTGGCCGCCATGCCCCAGGTCCGCGAACGGATTGCCCAGCTGCAGGCCGAGCGCGCCCGCGCCGCGCAACTGGCGCAGGAGAAGGTGCGGCAGGCGGAGTACAAGGCGTGTCTGGAGAAGCGGTCGAGTTTGCAGAAGTTGGCTGGGATGGCGGGGATGGGGGTGTGGGGGCTAGGTAGATTTGGGCGTTTGAAGCACCGCCGGTGGGGCGGTACAGCGTTCATACACAGCAAAACGATCGCGGGCACTAACGAACGATCCGTGGTAGCTGTTCATTCCACGGACCTCCGGTAGCAAGAAGCCCATATAGGGGTTGAAATTATTCAAACTCAACGCCGCCCAAGGCAATCTTAGGCAAGTCGCTCCTTAGATACTGGGGTCCTGAGCCCGCGCGCGATGTCCCACGACGTCGTGGCTATTGCATCTGTATCGGCTGCGTGCATGGCAGCAGCATCGCCGTGATGCGCGAGGACCGACATGGCTCGAATCTTCCCTACGGTCAGACTCTTGGTGACCACTCGATAGACATCAATCACATATGTGCGATTAGCGCTAGTTTTTCCACTGTGCAGTAGTTCCAACTCAGAAAAAATCTCCGCTTGACTGTTCTCGTTTGTGCGTACGCGAGCCAAAGTCGAGTACACGCCGTCCGTGTCTGATAGCCAGTAAAGCTCTCTCTGGTCAATTGCAGCAAACAGGATATCTCGTTTATCGAGGATATCGCAAAGCAGCTCCAACTCGTATAGGTCCACGACCGCCCATTCGCGTTTCTTCGCATCTACCCCCCGAAGCGAAAACCTATCGCAGTGATAAATCCACCGTTCGTCTCGATCCAGTATCTCATGCGTATCCTGTATCTGCCAGACGAGCCCATCAGCAAAGTCATAGGCACGGAGCACGGTCATGCGTCGGATGACATGAGCTACGGCGATGCGCCAAGAGTTCGGAAACTTGCTTCGCCTTGCCGTTGTGTCACGATCCGACAAAGCCTTCTTTGCCCAAATCGCATCAATCCTCGTGGAGGGCTCATGACGATCAACGATCGGAAAGAGGCCAGTTTCACGAAAATCCATTTCCAGCAGGTGAAGAGCCGACGCATCGTCCGCCTGAGTCGACATACCCCAACTCAGAAACAAATCGCACATCATGTCCGTCCACTTCACGTTCAAGCAACGCTTGTCGCCTTGGATGAATGACTCCACAAAGAAGTACTCGAGAATAGAGCGATGTGCGAACTTGAACAGACCATCAGCATCTCTGTTCAAGAGAGAGCGCGAGGTCAGCTTCCAAGTTTCTATGAGCACATTTTGCTCCTCAGCAAGCTGCGTAAGCTGAGCCTTCGAGACTCTCTCGCCACCACGCGCCTTGCGCTGAAGTACGATTTCCACTGCAATGGCTTTTGAGAGCTTGCGTAGAGCATCTTGAGCAATCCAGCTACTTTCGCGATCGATCCATTGCTCGACCATGAAGGCATACAAGTCCCAAAGGGTGTGTGCTTCCCGGTCTGATTTTGCCAACTCGGGAATCAATGCAGTCAGCATCGGTCTGGCCGCCAAATCGGAAACGTCGGCAACGATACGGCGCGCCTTTCGACGCTGATCTAGCTTCCACCAGGGAATCGCGTTTCGCACATAGCTATCGATCTGCTTTCTGTCAAAAGGCTCAAGGTAAACGGTACGCCACTGATACCCAACTGGTTCACCGGCCCTGCGCGCAGCGAGTCGCTTTAGCCCGGTTTGTTGTGGGATCTCACTATCAGAGGCAAAAAACTGCGTTCGGCATGTCATGACTACTTTCTTGAAAGCCGAAGCAGCTGTCATGATTTCCGACATGCGCGCACTTGCATCTTCGATTGCACGCGGGTCCTCATCAAGTGCATCTAGAAGCAAGATCGTCTCGCGCTGTGCAGGAATAGCGCGAATGGCATCAAGAGCACCAGGTTCGCCCAGTGGAATTAGGGCCAGACGGCGTGCACTTGTGCGGCGCCGTTGCTCCCGCGAAACGAGGTTCAACATCAAAGTCGTCTTTCCCATCCCCGAATCGCCGAGGACTAGGATGTGACGGTTGTCCTCAGCGTCAAGCTCTCGGTCCAATGCAGCGAGCACGGGCTCTCGCACGGCCACTGTATTTCGAAGGTCTTCACGATCACTTGGATCTACATTGGAGCAGTAGGGTTCTAGATAGTCTTGTGCCGCAGCTAGAAAGTCCTGCGGCTGGAACCATTTCAGCCGCGCCTCCTCATCCTGGAAAGCATGCGCTTTCGCGGCTTGCTTCTTAAACCTGTATTGTTTGACGGCTGTTACGCCACGGACAGCTCCAAACAAAGTGCCCAAGAGCCCGAAGACGGCAACTACCATCGGCCACCACGATGAATTGCTTAGCGTGTGGTACCAGTCAACCGCGATCATGAGCCATGGCTCAAGGTGCTCGATCAATTGATTCATGTTAATTTTCGGACGACTGCCAAGTAAAAATCTACACTATTGAAATGGCTCAGATACTATCAGCGAGAACAGGTTACTAGCTGACCAAAGGGAATCCACTTTGCCATCTGTGCGTATCTGTAGGTCGCACCTTGAAGCATGCCTCTTCGAGTTCCTTCATCACGTCGATGCATCCGCTCATCGGCTGGCACATCGCAATATCAACCGCTGCTCGCAATTGCCTGTGGGGTGATAAAAATCATCCTTCAGGAGAAGACCTCTCCACGAGAGGCAGGTGATAGCCGCACCCGCGCTAGCTCACAGTCAAGGAAAAATTGCACTCATTTGGTCAGTGATAATTTTTTGATAGTCAACCGCTGTCAGCAAAATTCACGACGCTCCACCTACCGTTTCCCATGGGCTGCTCACCGCGTTCAGCAGCTCAGGTTTCCTCGGACCAACGGTCGTTCCGGCGAATAAGCCGGACGAACTGCCCGCAGTGCTTCACCACACGCCGTTGAGTCGCTTCGTTCGGCAGTCGCACCTCCTGCAAAGTTGCGCAGTAGCAAACGACCTGAACCCTACTATCATCAACGCGCCGAGCAATGGAGCAAACAAGGATTTGACTGGGAGGAGAACATTTGCATAACTACGCCCAACAGATCTTCGTGCTAACACCGGCTCAGCTTGAGAGCTTCGTCGAGGACTGGATCCAGCAGCGCTCGAAGGAGTATCACTCGTACCAACGATGGAGTGGTACTGGGGATCTTGGCCGCGACGTCACAGGCTATGTCACAAGCCAGCGTATGGGTGGGCTCTGGGATAACTTTCAATGCAAACAGCTCGGAAGCAAGCTGTCTGAGAGGTCTCTTTTTGTAGAGCTGGGGAAAATATTCATGCACGCGGCCGCCGGTGCTTACTCACTGCCGCGTGCATATGTCTTCGTCGCGCCAAAGGGTGTCGTGCGCCCGGCATTGGCGTTCATATCGGATCCGGCGAAGTTCAAGCAAGCGTTCATTGATCGGTGGGACAAGCTCATCGCAAGCTACCTAGTACAAGGCCAAGTCGTGAAGCTGAGCCCGGCAATCGAAGCCCAAATCAAGGAGTTCGATTTCGCCAAGATCGACTACCTCGACGCTTCGAAGTTAGCCAAGGATCCCGCTTGTATGGCGGCACTAGTTAAATGGTTCGGCGCAGACCCCGGTAAAGGACCGAGCGGAGTAGTGCCCGCTGTCATTGAGGCAAGCGAGTCAGCATACCTTGGCCAGCTTCTGACGGCTTACAACGAGCGCGGCCCCAGCAACTATCCGGATCCGCAAGCCGCGTTAGTCTGCCCACAGATCGGCCCCCACCTCTCACGCCAACGTACCCGTTTTTTCGACGCTACGGCATTTGACCGCTTCTATCGAGACTCCACTCCCCCGGAGCTGATGGAGCAGTTTCGCCACGAGATTTATCACGGAGTGGTCGATGTCCATCAGGGAGATCATCCTAACAAGTTCATGCGCGTCAACCAAGTGATGCAACAAGCAGCCGTGCTACATGCCACAGGTGTCCTTGGTAAGCATGCTGGACCTCAAGTCAAGCAAGGCACTTGCCACATGCTGGCCAACGAGGGGGTCATGCCATGGGACGCGTAGATGGTATGCCGTTCCGCGCCCATCCATTCAACAGTACCCTGGAGACGGGGATCCGCGCATTGGCCATCCTTGAGGCTTTCTACCCGCGCCGCTGCGACCTTCTAGAGATGACTTGGTTGGACCATCTGGTGGTGCACACGGGTGACCTAGATGGCCAGGATGCGCCGAAAAGCCTGCATCCAGACTTGCCTAATCGCGCTGGGGAACTGGCCGTACGACGCCAGTTGGTGGAGAAAAGCCTGCGCTTGATGCAAGAGGTCCATCTCGTCGATGTCTTTGAGACAGAGGATGGAATCGCCTATGGCGCCAGCGAGGATGCGCCGGCCTACCTCGAACTCCTTCAGTCACCTTACTCGCTCGCGCTTAAAGAGCGGGCGCAATGGATGGCGCTTCGCTTTGCCGGCATGGCCACTAACGAGATCCGAACCGTCATGGAAAGCCGCATCGGTCGGTGGACCGCCGACTTCCGGCTAGAAAACAAGGATGGAGCGAGCCCATGATCGTCGGCATTCGACTGCGTCATATCGGATTCACAGGACCCAACATCTCGCCGGCCACGCTGAAGTTCGTCGATGGTCTGAACATCGTCTACGGCGCTTCCAATACCGGCAAGTCTTTTGCGGCTGAGGTGGTACTCTTCGCGCTGGGCGCGGCCGCCAAACTTGAAGAAACTGACGAGATCAAAGCCTATGACGCCGTCTGGCTTGGCGTAACGGTAGCGAATGAAGGCGAGTTCACTTTGTATCGGCCGACAAGGGGCGGTGATCTCAAGATCTATCCTGGCCTCGTAATGTCTGATGCGAAAGGTCGCGGCGAAGTTCTTGGAGGAAGACACAGCCACAAAAACAAGAAAACCGTCTCCTACCGGATATTGGAGGCACTGGGCCTTCAGGGCCGGTGGATTGTGACCAACGTTAGCGGGAAAAAGGAGTCGTTCTCGGTTCGCTTGCTGTCGAAATACTTCGTTGTGGGCGAGCAGGACATTATGGCTAAGGGCAGCCCGGTGTTCTTGTCCGGCATTCCCTCAAAGCGCACGTTGGAAAGGAACATCTTCAAGCTGCTCCTCACTGGCACCGACGACTCATCTGCAGCAAACGGGACGACTGAGTCGGCTCGGGTGGCAGCCAAAAAGGGCAAGCTGGAGTTGATCGACGAATTGCTCGCACAGCTTGACGCCGAGCTGAATGATCCGCCAATGAACATGCTTGCAGCAAGGACTAAGCTCGCGGAGATTGAAGTGACCAGTGAAGCGACCTTCCAGGCAATACAACATGCACAGATAGTGTTGGACGGCCTTGTTCTGGAGCGACGCACCGCGAAAGACGGCGCGGACGAGCTATCCGCGCGCGCTAGGGATCTTGAACTAACGCTTGAGCGATTTTCCAAGCTACAGGCGGTCTACAACTCAGATTTAGATCGTCTGCATGCGATCGAGGAGGGAGGCAGGTTGCTGACCGCCATGACCGGTCGCGACTGTCCCGTCTGCGGAGCGCCTCAAGCCGCTCAGAAGCACTTCCATGCAGCCGAGGAGATCTCGATGGCGCATCTGGCTGCCGCTGCCGAGGCTCGAAAGATTGAGCGCGAGCAGCGGGAACTCAAACACGAGATGGAATCGCTGCTTTTTGAAAGCCAGAACCTGGCGGCCAGGATCGCTTCACTGCGAAACGAGACTGAGGCATTCGACCGTCTCATCCAGGCACTTCGGCCTAGCGAGGCTTCCCTGCGGACGACATACGAGAGCTTCAGCGTCGAACGTGCGCAACTCAACAAGTTGATCGGGCTATACGAGCGTCGTAACAGCTTCGCCAAACGTCGTGAAGAGATCGACGCTACACAGACGAAGCGCGAAAACGACGCGCCACCGGTTGGGCCGGATTCAACGGTCCTTTTTGACTTCGGCGAGGCCGTCAAAAAAGTCTTGACGGCCTGGGGCTTCCCTGATGCCGACAAAGTGCTGTTCGATGGGGATGCCAATGACATCACGGTCGGAGGAAAGAAGCGTTCGGCGAATGGCAAAGGCGTGCGGGCCGTCATGCACGCCGCCTTTAAAGTAGCCGTCATCATTCATTGCATCGACAACGATCTACCGCATCCCGGATTCCTTGTTCTGGATACGCCGCTTCTAGCCTACCGCGAGCCGAAATCGAAGCATGGCGCCCTTTCGCCAGACGAAATAGCCATGAAGCAAACGAGCCTCGCAGAAAAGTTTTACCGGCACCTCGCCAGCTTGGGGGACAAGCTTCAGGTAATTGTCATTGAAAACTCAGACCCTCCAGCCGAGATTGAAAAGCTAGCCCACATCGAAATGTTCACTGGTCTTGACGACGATGGGCGCTATGGTCTTTTAGAGCATCTCTCGCCGCTGCTTTGAACGTTAGAGCAGTCGCAACAAGGAGTTCACTTAGACACTAGCGAACTTTGAATGGCCGCTTTCCAGAGGGTAAGCATGCCCTATCAGCTTCCGATCTTGGCCCATAGCACCCGTTCGACAATCATCCAGGGCAATGGGCATCCTCAATACCTAATTTTGGGGAGGGGGTAAAGCAGAAGTTCAGATTGAGCGCGTCTCAATGACTGCTATCGAATTCAAGAGTCATCGACCAGCCAGAACTTGATGGCGGCTCTCTGCATCTAGTAGTGATTCGCGCTGTTTAGCCCCACCTCACCTCAACTCCGCCCGCGTAGGCAACCCATCCGCATCCCCCGGAAACTGCACCACGCGCGCGCCGATGGCATTGCCACGGGCAGCCGCCTGGGCCAGGGTGAAGCCTTCGAGCAAGCCGCTGACGACACCCACCGCAAACCCGTCACCAGCGCCCACGGTATCCACCACGCGCTCCACGCGCAGGCCGGGGGCGATGCAGGATGCGCCATCGCGTTGCGCGTAGTAAGAGCGGCTAGCAAAGCTCTTCTGGCGTCGTTGCCGCGTCTTGTCGTACTACTCGTACTGCCTGCGACACAGCGCCTAGCCAGAACCGCTTCGCTGAGTTTTGCTATCCGCTCTCAGCCCCCTCAGGCCCGAACTTGACGACGACCTGCTTGGCGCCGCGCTCCAGAAAAAGGGCTGCGATGTCTTCGGCCGTGTGGCGGCCGGAGAGTTGGCGGCCTTCGGCGGGGCCGGGGAGCACGGTGTCGCTCAGCGCGGCCAGGGCGTTGATGTATTCGGCCATGGCATCGGGCGATGGCCAGAGGCGGGGGCACAAGTTGGCGGTAGGTGATGTCTTGAGAACTTGTTCACGCGGGCACGGACTGGCTTCGCCTCGGTCTGCATGGGCATTCGGAGGTGCGTGGTACAAAGCCCCGGTCCCCACCACACAGGACTTGCAATGCCCCACACCGGCCCCACCCTCCCGCCCGACGTGCTTGCCGCCATCGATGACGGCCAGCTCATCGAGGCCATCAAGCGCCTGCGTGCGGCCACGGGCCTGGGCCTCAAGGAAGCCAAGGACCTGATCGACGCGCACCAGCGTGGCGAGGCAGTGCCGGTGGCGGCCCGTGCGGCGCAGCCGCTGGACGACTGCTTCCATGTGCCCGACGCGGTGCGCCAGGCCCTGACCGAGGGCAACAAGATCGAGGCCATTCGCTTGCTGCGCGACCATGAGGGGCTGGGCCTGAAGGACGCCAAGGATCGGGCCGATGCGATCGAGCAGTCGATGGGCGAGCCGGCATCCATCGGCATGGGTGCAGCAGCGCCCGGACTTTCGCCCGGCCAGCAGCCCAGTGGCGGTGTGGGCAACTGGATCGTGGTGGCGGTGGTGCTGGTGGCGACTGTGGTCGCCTACCTGTGGATGCGCGGCGGGACCTGAGCGAGCGCCGCGCGCCCACTCCCTTACTCAGTACTTGTTGGAGAAGTTCGCACTGATGCGCTGGCGCAGGTATTCGGCACCGGTGATGGGCGGGTACTTCTTCGCAGGGCCTTCGATGACGGCGTCTTCATTGGCCTGGCAGAAGAAGGCCAGGCTGTAGCGTGCGCCCTGGTACTCGTGCGGCAGCGGGTTGCGCACGCGGTGAAAATTGCTGGGCAGCTGGTCGTCGCTCCAGCGCGTGAGCATATCGCCGATGTTGCATGTGATCACGCCCTCTGCGGGCTCCACACTGGTCCACTGGCGTCCCTCGGCCTCCTTGCCGGGCAGCACCTGCAGGCCGCCCTGGCCGGGGCGCTGGAACAGCAGGGTGAGGCAGTCGAAGTCGGTGTGGGCGCCGGCGCGCCACAGGCCCAGTTCGTCCTTGAGCGCCGGGTCCACCGCAAAGTAATGCAGCATGCGCAGCGTGCTCTGGTAGGTGGGCACATTGGGGTTGTGGGCGCGGGTGAAGAAGTCGGCGTCGAAGCCCAGTTTGTAGGCAAAGCACGAGAGCAGGCGCATGCCCACCTCCCAGCACTGGTGTTCGAAGGCCAGCGTGGCGGCCTGGAAGCCGGGCAGTTCGGCCTCGGTGGGCCACAGGCCGGCCATGCGGGGGCGGGTGACCTGGTAGGACTCTTTCTGGTCGGGCGTGCGCGTGGAGGGGCGGATCTGCGCCTTGTGCTCCCAGCCGGAGTTGCGCGACAGGGGCCACTGGGCCTTGGTGTCCTTGGGCTGGTTGAAGAAGGCCTCTGCGCGCGTGAAGGCGGCGCGGATGTCTTCGATGGGGATGCCGTGGTTCGTCACCTGGAAGAAGCCGATGTCGACCGATGCGGCCCACAGCTGCTCGGCGATTTCTTCCTTGCGCTCGTCGAAGTTGGAGATGTCGATGCGGCGCACTTCGCGCGTGGAGGTCTCGCCGTCCATCGCGCCGCCCATGCGCGATTCTTTTTC
This sequence comes from Acidovorax sp., assembly GCF_046339755.1. GTDB lineage: Bacteria > Pseudomonadota > Gammaproteobacteria > Burkholderiales > Burkholderiaceae_C > Acidovorax. The sequence continues at coordinate 12,129 of NZ_JBKDTZ010000307.1, forward strand.
GAGCTCGCCCAGCACGTCGGGGGCGACGGTGGGTTCGTAGACGGGAGTGGCAGTGCTTTGCATGGCGTGGTTTCCTCGTTGATCAATGGCAAACAAGGCACACGGCAGGCCGCAGAAGAGGATGAAGCGGCGCGGCGCCATGTGGCTCTTGAAGGGAACAATGGCAACGGCCCGCAGGCTGCGCAGGCCCTCAAAGGGCACGCGCACCGCACGCAAGCCGCCACCGGCTTCAAGAGCAATGACCCGCCAGCCGGTCCACGCAATGCGGATGGGCTGGACTGAACGCTTCTACTCTTACCCCTGATGCTAGCAAACGGCAGGCCAGCCATGCCGTCGCGCATTCCACAGGGGCACCCACGGCACCGTTCGACTCCGTGCGCCAGCGCTCACCAAACTAGGGCGCCGGCGCACCAAGCCAGCGCACCGCAGGCGCGTGCTCGGCGCATGCCAGCCCTTCGCACAAGAGGCCCTGCAGCGGATTGCGCCAAGGTAAGCCCCTGGCAAAACGTGCCTGGCGCGCAGCGCGGCGCAGCGCTTTCGCGGCACCGGGCACGCTTTCTGCATCAGCCCCTGCCGAGTAGAAGCGTTCAGCGCTGCCACCCCTTGCTTGTGGTGGCGCCCGGAAATTGCTCAGTTCGACCCGGTCCCGCGGCGGCACACGCCTGTGGGTGCGGGACATTCCACCGAACCTGGGCCACCGCCATGTTGATGCAACGCCGCCGCTTTCTCTCGACCACCCTCGCCTCCTCCATCACCGCCACGCTGGGCGCCCCTGCCGTGCATGCGCAGGGCACGCTGACCCCGCTCAAGTTCACGCTGGACTTCCGCGTGACGAGCCAGACCTCGCCCTTCTTTCTGGCGCAGGCCAAGGGCTACTTCAAGGACGAGGGCCTGGACGTGAGCATCGATGTGGGTTCGGGCTCGGTCGCATCGATCACGCGCGTGGCCAGCGGCGCTTACGACATCGGCCTCGGGGACATCAGCTCGCTGGCCGAGTTCCATGCGCAGAACGCAGACACGCCGGTGCAGGCCATCTACCAGTACTACAACCGCGCGCCCTTCGTCATCATTGGCCGCAAGGACCGGGGCATCACCACCGACTTCCAGTCGCTCAAGGGCAAGAAGGTGGCGGCTGCCGCCGTGGAGTCCACGCGCCGCAGCTGGCCCATGGTGGCCCGTGCACTCAAGACCCCACCCGAGCTGTTCAGCTGGGTGACCACCGACTTCAGCGCACGCGACAACGTGGTGGTGCGCGGCGATGTGGACGCGGCCACCTACTTCCACGACTCGGCCGTGTCGCTGTTCGCGCGCGTGCCGGCCAAGGATCTGTCGGTGCTCGAATACAACAAGGCGGGCCTGAACCTGTATGGCAATGCCGTGCTGGCCGGCAAGCTGCTGCAGGAGAAGCCCGAGGTGGCCAAGGCGTTTCTGCGCGCCAGCAACCGCGCGCTGCGCGAGACGCTGGCCAACCCCGAGGCGGCGTTTGCCGCCATCAAGGCGCGCGAGGCCATATTGAACATGGACGTGGAGCGCGAACGCTGGGCCATCACGCGCCAGTATCTGCAGACGGCCGAATCGCAGGCCGTGGGCCTGGGCGGCGTGCAGGGCACCGTGCTGGCGCACCAGATCGAGGAGGTGGCGGCCGTGTTCAACCTGGCGCGCAAGCCTGCGCCCGAGCGGGTGTTCAACGCCGCCTTCCTGCCCGCGCTGGCCGACCGCAAGGTGGTGGCATGAACGGCGCCGCCCCCGCAGAGCTGCTGCCGCAGGAGGCGCCCCTGGACGAGCGCGATGGCAAATACCTGCGCCAGGCCATCGCCCTGGCCGACAAGGCCCGCGCGCGCGGCAACCGGCCGTTTGGCGCCCTGATCGTGGCGGCCGACGGCCAGGTACTGGCCGAGGCCTGGAACTCCACGGGCGAGAACGGCGACTGCACCGCGCATGCCGAGACCTCGGCCGTGCGCCTGGCCAGCCCGGTGCACAGCCGCGAGGCTTTGGCCGGCGCCACGCTGTATTCGTCGGCCGAGCCCTGCGTGATGTGCGCGGGCGCCATCTACTGGGCCAACATCGGGCGCGTGGTGTATGGCATCGACGCGGTGCGCCTGCGCGTGTTCCGCGGCGAGCGGCTGGACCAGCGCGATGCCGAGCTGTTCTGCCGCGATGTGTTCAACAGCTCGCCCCATCCCATCGATTGCATAGGGCCGGCGCGGATCGAGGAATGCTCGACCTCGCACCAGGGCGCGTGGAAAACCTGAGGCCGGGGCCGGAAAGGCATGCATACATGTCACACATTGTTCGTGGCATGCCAAATGCATAGCGGTGGCAACAGCAACCGATCATCCTGACGGAGACACCCATGCATGCCCTGATGGCCGCCGTGCCGCACCACCAGTTCGACGACCCTGCCGACATCGACGACACCGATGGCACCTACCTGCGCAAGGCCATCGCCTGGTCGTGCACGGCGCGGGCGCGCGGCAACCGGCCCTTCGGGGCGATCATCGTGGGGGCCGATGGGGAGCTGCTGGCCGAGGCCTACTGCAATGCCACCGAAACGGGCGATTGCACCGGCCACGCCGAGACCAATGCGGTGCGCCAGCTGAGCCCGCGCGTGGGCCGCGATGCGCTGGCCCAGGCCACGCTGTATTCGTCGGCCGAGCCCTGCGTGATGTGCGCGGGCGCGATCTTCTGGTCGGGCATCGGGCGGGTGGTGTTCGGCATCGATGCGGTGCGGCTGCGCGAGTTTCGCGGCGAGCGCGCGGAGCAGCGCGATGCCGAGCTCTCGTGCCGCGACGTGTTCGCCGCATCGCCGCACGCCATCGAGTGCATTGGCCCGGCCCTGCTCGAAGAGGCGAGTGCCCCCCATGTCGGCTTCTGGAAATCGTGAGCGACCAGCGACAATCCCCGCCATGCCGCCCAAAGCCCCCTCCGTGACCGAACCCGAAGCCGATGGCAGCAGCAATGTCTCCGGCGCCCTGCTCAGCCGCTCCAAGCAGGGGCGCGAGCGCATTCTGGGCGCGATCCGCGAGGCGGCGATTGCCGAGTTCAGCCGCCATGGCTTCAAGGGTGCATCGACCAAGGCGATTGCCGAGCGCGCGGGCCTGACCAAGCCGCAGCTGCACTACTACATCGCCAGCAAGGAAGAGTTGTACGAGGAGTTGCTGTACTCGGTGCTCAACGGCTGGTCGGGCGCCTTCCAGTTCGATAGCCAGAGCGACGACCCCAAGAAGGTGCTGGGTACCTATGTGCGCAAGAAGCTCGACTATGCGCTGGACAACCCGGGCCTGTCGCGCATCTTCACCACCGAAGTGCTGGGCGGCGGGCGCAACCTGGGCCGCTACTGGCCCGTGGCCGTGAAGTCCACCCAGCAGAAGGTGGACCTGATCGACCGCTGGATCGCCGAGGGCCGCATGCGCCCGCTGGATGCGCGCCTTTTGCTCATGCAGATCTGGGGCATGACGCAGCACTACGCAGACTATGGCGTGCAGGTGCACATCATGCTGGGCCTGGCGCCCGAAGAGGCCATCGACCGCGAACCCATCGTGCGCGAGCTCACCAACTTTGTGCTGCTGGGCTGCGGCCTGGCCCCTGATTTCGCACCAGAGTGAACAGGCCTGCACGCTTGCGGGCGTGGCAGAGCCCCTGTACGGCGCCTTGACCCAGGGCAAAGCAAGCAACGGCCCGAAAGCCTGCTGGCACAGCATTTGCAATAGTTTGACCAATCGATCAAATCAAGTGGTCAAACATGCAAACCCCAGCCACGGCAGCGCTGCTGCCCGCCACGGAACAGACTTTTGAACTGGTGCTTGCGCGCAGCCAGATGCGGTTGCCGGTGGAGCCCGGCGAGAGCATGGCCGACGTGCTGCAGCTTGCAGGCATCGCCATCGACACCCTGTGCGAACAGGGCGTGTGCGGTACCTGCGCCACGCGCTGGTTGGCCGGTGCGCCCGACCACCGCGACAGTTGCCTGAGCGCGGAGGAACAGGCCACCCATGTGGCCGTGTGCTGCGCGCGCAGCCACGGGCCCACGCTCACGCTTGACCTTTGAAGAAGGAGCCCGCCCATGCGCATCCTCGTGATCTATTGCCACCCGGTGGAGACCAGCTACAACGCGGCCCTGCATGCCGAGGTGGTGCAGCAGCTGCGCGGCGCGGGCCACGAGGTGGACGACTGCGACCTGTACGCCGAGGGCTTCAACCCCGTGCTCAGCCGCGAGGAGCGCCTGGGCTACCACGAGGTGCCCAGCAACCGCCTGCCCGTGCAGGGCTATGTGGACCGGCTGCTCTGGGCCGAGGCGGTGGTGTTCTGCTTTCCCACCTGGTGCTTCGGCATGCCGGCCATGCTCAAGGGCTTTTTCGACCGGGTGCTGATGCCTGGCGTGGCCTTCGACATCAGCGACCCGCAGAACGTCAAGCCTTCGCTCACGCACATCAAGCGCATCTCGGCCGTGGTGACCTATGGCCGCCCGCGCTGGACGGCGCTGCTGATGGGCGATCCGCCGCGCAAGTCCGTCACGCGCTACATGCGCCTGCTGACCGGCGGCAAAGCACGCGTGGACTACCACGCCTACTACCACATGAACGTGGCCACGCCGCCGCGGCTGGCGGCCTTCAAGGCGCGCGTGGGCCAGGCCATGGCGCGCTTTGCATAAGGGCACCCATCGCATGCACGCATCCAACTCCCCCGACCATATCCTGCGCGCACGGCTGCCGCGCTGGCTTCTGCCACGCCAGTGGCCCGCCCAGGGCAGCCAGCCCGCGCTGGCCGACGTGCACCTGGTACAGGGCCGCATCGAATCCATCGCGCCACACCAAGCCGCGCAGCCTGCCCCCGCAGGTGCCACCTGGGACCTGGCCGGCGCCCTGGTGCTGCCCGGCCTGGTGGATGCGCACACCCACCTGGACAAGGCCTTTACGTTGCCGCGCATGGGCACGGTGAAACCCGGGCTGCTGGGCGCCATCGAGGCCATGATGGTGGACCGCCAGGGCTGGACCGAGGCAGACATACGCCAGCGTGCCAGCCGCGCCCTGCAATGGGCGTACGAGGCCGGCACGGTGCATGTGCGCACCCACTGCGACTGGTGGGAGCCCGATGCACAGCCGCTTGCCTGGAATGTGCTGCGCGCGCTGGCGCACGAGTGGACTGGCCGCCTGCTGCTGGAGCGCGTGGCCCTGATCCCCCTGCACCTTTACACCGAGCGCACCACCGCCATGCGGCTGGCCGCCACCGTGGCCGACAGCGGCCCGGGCGCGCTGCTGGGCGGCTTCGTGCATTCCACCAACTGGGATGCGCAGGCCCTGCGCCACCTGTTCGAGGCCGCGCAGCACCATGGCCTGAACGTGGACCTGCATGTGGACGAAGAGCTGCACCCCGGCGCCCAGGGCCTGGCCACCACGGCGGCGCTGCTCAAGGAGTTGCGTTTCGACGGCCACGTGGTCTGCGGCCACACCTGCGCGCTGGCCGCGCAGGACGAGGCCACCGCCCTGGCCACGCTGGACGCCGTGGCGCGCTGCCCCATCACCCTGGTCACCCTACCCATCACCAACCTGCTGCTGCAGGACGCCACCACGGGCCGCACACCGCGCCAGCGCGGCATCACCCTCATCAAGGAGGCGCATGCGCGCGGCATACCGGTGCTGGTGGCCAGCGACAACATCCAGGACCCGTTCTGCCCCGTGGGCAGCCTGGACCCGCTGGAGGCCCTGGCCACCGGCGTGCTGGCGGCGCAGCTTGACGCGCCGTTCGACCGCTGGTCCGAAGCCCTGTGCCGCAGCGACTGGCTGCGCCGCGGGCCCGATGCGCTGCCCCTGCAGCCCGGCATGCCGGCCGACCTGATCGTCTTCCAGCAGGCCGATGGCTGGGGCTTTCCGTCGCGCACGCAGCAGCGCGTTGTGCTGCGCGATGGCCGCGTGGCCGGCGGGCACGCCAGCGCTGCCTGGCATGTGGCGGGCGCCACGCCTTCTCCTTCCCCCATCCCTGTACGGAGCCTTGCATGACTGCACCCGCCACCCCGGGCATCGCCCAGCCCCTGGCCCGCTACGCCGCGTGGCGCCGCGCGGGCGACCTGGTGTTCCTGTCCGGGATCATCGCCGTGGACCCCGCCGCCAGCCGCATCGTGCGCGGCTATGCCGACATCCCCGACGAGGCGGCCACGCTGATCGGCCGCACGGGCGAGTTCAGCAGCGACATCAAGGAAGGGCCCATCCTGGCGCAGAGCTGGTATGTGCTGGACCGCATCCGCCAGACCATCGAGGCCGCGGGTGGCCAGATGTCCGACGTGTTCAAGCTGGTGCAGTACTTCAAGCACCTGGACCACTTTCCCCAGTACAGCCGCGTGCGCAAGCTGTTCTTCCCGGGCGAGCCGCCGGCCTCCACCGTGGTGGAGGTCACCGGCATGCTGCCCACGGCCGACATCCTGATCGAGGTCGAAGCAACCGCCTACCTCCCCTTGCGCTGACCTCTACATCCCCTTCACGAAAGACCCGCCCCATGCTGCACGGCTACACCCCGCCCCACCGCTATCTGCCCTACCTGAGCTGGACCGAGATCGCCGACCTGCCGGACAAGGAGAACACCGTCATCGTGCTGCCCACGGGCGCCACGGAGCAGCACGGCCCGCACCTGCCCTGCGCGGTGGACACGGTGATCAGCGCGGGTGTGGTGGGCCATGCCCTGGCGCGCCTGCCGGCCGAGGTGCCCGCCTTTGCCATGGCGCCCATCACCTACGGCAAGTCGGAGGAGCACCTGCATTTTCCCGGCACAGTCACCTTGAGCGGCGAGACCCTGCTGGCCACCATGAACGAGGTGGGTGAGTCGGTCTACCGCGCGGGCTTTCGCAAGCTGCTGTTCGTCAACGGCCACGGCGGCCAGCCGCAGGTGATGGAGATGTGCGCGCGCGAGCTGCGCCTGCGCCATGGCAACTTCATCGTGGTGCCCAGCTTCACCTGGCGCGTGCCGCACGTGGCGGGCAAGTACCTGTCGGAGCAAGAAAAGAAGTTGGCCATGCACGCCGGCCATGCCGAGACGGCGCTGATGCTGGCCCTGGCCCCCGACACCGTGCACATGGAGCGCGCGGTGGTGAACTACCCGCCCGTGTTCGACTCGCCCCTGCTCTCGCCCGACGGCCGGCCCGCCTGCGCCTGGAGTGCGCGCGACTTCGGGCCCAGCGGCATCATCGGCGACCCGCTGCCGGCCACGGCGGAACAGGGCCACGCCATCCTCGATTCGCTGGCCGTGAGCTGGGCCGCCGCCATCACCGAACTGCACCTGCTGCGCTGGGCCGCCCGCCCCGAAGCCACCTGGGGCCGCGCCAACCACACGGGCCATGTGGAGCACTCCACCGCCCTGGCTTGAAACCTGCGAACGCAGCCGTATCCCTCCCCCGTTTTCGTCCCTGTTCCCCTCCACCACCTACCGGAGCACTGCCATGATGAAGAAGACCGCCTCCCGCCTTTCCAAACTTGGTGCAGCCGCGCTGCTCGCTGTTGGTGCCGCCGGCACCATGCAGGCCCACGCGCAGGAAAAGTTCACCTACATGACCAACTGGTACGCGCAGGCCGAGCACGGCGGCTTCTACCAGGCGGTGGCCACCGGCCTGTACAAGAAGTACGGCCTGGACGTGACCATCAAGATGGGCGGCCCGCAGGTCAACATCGTGCAGATGATGGCGGCCGGCCAGGCCGAGTGCGTGATGGGGTCGAGCGACCTGCAGATGATCCAGATGCGCGAGGGCGGCGTGCCGGTGACCACCGTGGCCGCAGTGTTCCAGAAGGACCCGCAGGTGCTGATCGCGCATGAGGACGTGAAGAAGTTCGAGGACCTCAAGGGCAAGACCATCCTCATCGCCTCGTCGGCCCAGCGCGGCTACTGGCCGTGGCTCAAGGCCAAGTACGGCTTCAACGATGCGCAGACGCGGCCCTACACCTTCAACATCCAGCCCTTCGTGGCGGACAAGAACACCGCCCAGCAGGGCTACCTGACGTCGGAGCCGTTTGCCATCGCCAAGGCCGGTGTGAAGGCAAACACCCTGATGTTCAGCGACCAGGGTTACCCCGCCTACGCCACCACGGTGAGCTGCATGGACAAGACCGTCAAGGAGCGCGGCACCGCCGTCGCCTCGTTCGTGAAGGCCACCATGGAAGGCTGGAAGAGCTACCTGGCCGACCCGGCACCGGCCAACGCCCTGATCAAGAAGGACAACCCGAACATGACCGATGAGCAGCTGGCCTACAGCGTGGCCAAGCTCAAGGAAATGGGCATGGTGACGGGCGGCGACGCGGCCAGCATGGGCATCGGCGTGATGACCGATGCGCGCGCCAAGGCGAGCTACGACTTCCTGGTGGAGGCCAAGCTGATCGACCCTGCCAAGGTGAAGCTGGCCGATACGTACAGCACCGCCTTCGTCAAGGACCTCAAGGTTCTTCCGTAAGCCCGACCTGCCCTGAAACAGCGGCCCCGGCCCCGCGCGCAGCGGGGCGGGCCGCATCCATCGAAAGGCGACCCCATGCAGTCCGCTGAGCCCACCCCCGCCGCCCCGGCGACGACCCACCGCCCCACGCCCGCCGTGCAGGTACTGTCGGCCGAGAAGACCTACCCCAACGGCACGCAGGCCCTGCTGCCGGTGGACCTGACCATCGAAGAAGGCGAGTTCGTCACCCTGCTCGGCCCCTCGGGCTGCGGCAAGAGCACGCTGCTCAAGATGGTGGCCGGCCTGCTGGAGCCCACCGATGGCCGGCTTCAGCTGTGGCACAAGCCCGTGGCCCAGCTCGACGAAAGCGGCAAGAAGATGGCCTTTGTCTTCCAGTCGCCCACGCTCATGCCCTGGGCCAGCGTGCAGACCAATGTGCGCCTGCCGCTGGACCTGGCCGGCGTGCCGCGCCAGGAGGCCGATGGCCGGGTGGCCGAGGCCCTGGCCCTGGTGGGCCTGTCGAAATTTGCCAACGCTCTGCCGCGCGCCCTGTCGGGCGGCATGCAGATGCGCGTGTCCATTGCGCGCGGCCTGGTGACCCAGCCTGACCTGTTGCTGATGGACGAGCCCTTTGGCGCGCTCGACGAGATCACGCGCCACAGACTTGATGCGGATCTGCTGGACCTGTGGCGCAAGAAGAAGCTCACCGTGATTTTCGTGACGCACTCGATCCACGAGGCGGTGTTCCTGTCCAGCCGCGTGGTCATGATGGCCGCGCGCCCCGGCCGCGTGGTGGAGGAGTTCCGCATCGACGCACCCTACCCGCGCACGGCGGACTTCATGGTCTCGCCCGAATTCAGCCGCTATGCCAAGCAGCTGCAGGACAGCCTGCTGCGCGCCAGCGCCGACACCGAGGAGACCGCAGCATGAGCACCCCGTTTCCAGCCGCATCCGCTGCAGCGCCTGCCGAGCGCAGCACGCCCGCCCGCGCCCCCGCCAAGCCTGCAGCAGCGCGCATGCCGCTGATGGCCCAGCCGCGCGTGCAGCGCGTGGTCTATCCCGTTCTGGTGGGCCTGGTGCTCATTGCGCTGTGGCAGGGCCTGGTCACCGCCATGGAGCTGCCTCCCTACCTGGTGCCTTCGCCATTGCTGATGCTCAAGACGCTGCTCACCGACTGGGCGGCCCTGGGCGGCTCGCTCTGGGTCACCGTCAAGATCACCGTGCTGGCCTTTGCCGTGGCCACGGTGGCGGGCGTGCTGATCTCGTTTCTGTTCGTGCAGAGCAAGCGCATCGAGACGGCGCTGTTCCCGTATGCCGTGCTGCTGCAGGTCACGCCCATCGTGGCCGTGGCGCCGCTGATCATCATCTGGGTGAAGGACCCGACCGCGTCGATGGTGATCTGCGCCGCGCTGGTGGCGCTGTTCCCCATCATCAGCAACACCACGCTGGGCCTGCGCAGCGTGGAGCCGGACTTGCAGAGCTACTTCAAGCTCAACCGCGCCACGCGCATGCAGACCCTGTTGCGCCTGCGCATACCGAGCGCGCTGCCTTATTTCTTCGGCGGGCTGCGCATCTCCAGCGGGCTGGCGCTGATCGGCGCCGTGGTGGCCGAGTTCGTGGCCGGCACGGGCGGCCAGGGCGCGGGGCTGGCGTACCAGATCCTGCAGGCGGGCTTTCAGCTCAACATTCCGCGCATGTTCGCTGCGCTGCTGCTGATATCGCTGACCGGCGTGGCGCTGTTCGCGCTGATGGCGTGGGGCACCCGCCTGGCCCTGGGCAGCTGGCATGCCAGCGAAAACTCGCACGACTGACCCCACCCACCCGGACCGCATCCATTTTTGACACCGCGCACGCGTGGTGGGGGCCGCGCTGTGCCTGCCACCACCCGCCGCACCGACAGGAGAGACAGACATGACCACCCTAACCGCCCACCAACTGCCCGAACAACTGCCTGGCCTGGACTGGATTGCCGACCCGCTGCGCGTGGGCCGGCTGTCGCAGGACTTTGCCTGGTTCAGCCCCGTGCTCAAGCGCGACCTGGCCGGCAAGCGCGGCGACGTGGCCGTGCGCCCGCGCACCGAGGACGAGATCCGCCAGGTGGTGGCCGCCTGTGCCAGCGCGCAGATCCCCCTGACCGTGCGCGGCAGCGGCACCGGCAACTACGGACAGAGCACGCCGCTGCATGGTGGGGTGATCCTGGACCTGTCGGGCTACAACGGTTTTGGCTGGGTGCGGGGCGGCGTGGGCCGGGCGCAGGCGGGCATCCGCCTGTCGGACTTCGACGCGCAGGCCAAGCCCCAGGGGCAAGAGCTGCGCTGGCTGCCCTCCACCTACCGCAGCGCCACGCTGGGCGGTCTGTTCGGCGGTGGCTTTGGCGGGGCCGGGTCGATCAACCACGGGCCGCTGGCGGCCCCTGGCAATGTGCTGGCCGTGCGCGCCATGACGGTGGAGCCCGAGCCCCAGATCATCGAGCTGCGCGGCCCCGAGGCCATGCTGCTGCACCACACCTACGGCACCAACGGCATCGTGCTGGAGCTGGAGGTGGCGCTGACCCCCACCGTGGCGTGGACGGAATGCATCGTCACCTTCACCGAGTTCGACGCTGCGCTGGAGTTTGCCGACCGCTTTGGCGCCGCACCCGGGCTGGAGAAAAAAGAGGTGTGCTTTCTGGCCGCCCCCATCCCCGACTACTTCACCAGCCTGGCCGAGCACCTGCCCAAGGGTTGCCACGCGGTGATGCTGCTGGTGGCCCCGCACTCCGAAGACGGCATGCGCGACATGGCCGCGAAATATGGCGGCACCGTGAGCTACCGCAAGACCGCCGACGAGGTGGAAAAGAGCCACAAGACCCTGCTCGAATACACCTGGAACCACACCACCCTGCACGCGCTGAAGGTGGACAAGACGCTTACCTACATCCAAAGCGGCTTCACCCCCGCCACGCGCATCGAGCAGGTCAAGGCACTGGAAAAGGCGCTGGGTGGCGAGGTGATGATGCACCTGGAGTTCCTGCGCACCAAGGAAGGCGCCTTCAACTGCAGCGGGCTGCAGCTGATCCGCTACAGCACCGAAGAGCGCCTGAACCAGATCATGCAGATCTACCGCGACCATGGCGTGCAGATCAATAACCCGCACGTGTACATCGTGGAAGACGGCAAGCAGAACAACCTTGACCCTGCGGTAGTGGGCATCAAGCAGCGCTTTGACCCGCAGGGCCTGCTCAACCCCGGCAAGCTGCGCAGCTGGGTGCCGCCGGTGGCCAAGGCTGCGTAGCACCCGCTGCACCGGCCGCAGGCAGGTGCGAGGGCATAATCAGCTATTCATTTAATAGCAGCTTCCATCCATGTCCTGGCACGCGCGCCTGCAGCTCGACTACACCGTTGAAGGCCCCACCCCCAACGCCACCCGCACCGTGGCGCGGTACGAGCACAACGGCCCGCTGCGCATCCTGCAAAGCCTGTACCCCGAGGGCGACGCCATCTGCCACAACGTGCTGGTGCACCCGCCCGGTGGCCTGGTGGGCGGCGACACGCTGGACATCGCCGCCACCGTGGGCCCGGGCGCGCACGGCCTGGTCACCACACCGGGCGCCACGCGCTTTTACCGATCCACCGGCCCGCTGGCGCTGCAGCGCAGCCACCTCACGCTGGCCGAAGGCGCGCGCCTGGAATGGCTGCCGCTGGAGGCGCTGTGCTACAGCGCCTGCAATGCCGAGAACCACCTCACCCTGAACCTGGCGCCTGGCGCCGAATGCATGGGCTGGGACGTGACCGCCCTGGGCCTGCCCCATGCCGAGCAGCCCTTTGTGCAGGGCCGCTTCGTGCAGCACCTCACCGTGCCCGGTCTGTGGCTGGAGCGCGGCGTGATCGACGCGGCCGACGAACGTTTGCTGCAAAGCCCCCTGGGCCTGGCCGGCCAGCGCTGCATGGCCAGCATGTTCTTTGCCGCCGGCAGCGCGCTGGAGCGCAACCGCCGCGATACCGCGCTGGACGTGGCCCGCGCTGTGGTGGACGCGCACCCCGCCGTGGCCGCCACCGCCGGCGTCACCAGCCCCAATGACCGCATGGTGGTGCTGCGCGTGCTGGCCCCGCAGGTGGAACCCGCGATGAAGCTGCTCAAGGCCGTGCGCGTGGCGTGGCGTGAGCAGATGTGGGCGCTCCAAGGCGAGGCGCCGCGGATCTGGGCGATGTAGTCAAACCCAACGCACCCCTACAGGAGACCTTCGCCATGCAAACCCCACACCGCAGCGCCGCCACGCGCTACTTCTCGGGCACCTACGCCGAAGCCCGCGCCAAGTTCCTCGACGCGGCAGCGCACAGCGGTGCCTCCATCGAATCCTTTGTGCTCCCGCAGCACCGCGGCGCGCTGGGCGAGGAACTGGCCACCGACGTGGCGCTGGTCGGCGCCATCGGTGCGAAGAAGATCCTGCTCGTCACTTCGGGCACGCACGGGCCCGAAGGCTTCAGCGGATCGGGCACGCAGGTCGCCGCGCTGCACGATGCCGATCTGCTCGCGCGCCTCGAACAGGCCGGAGTGGCGCTGCTGCTGGTGCATGCGGTCAACCCGCACGGGTTCTCGCACCTGCACCGCACGAACGAAGACAACATCGACCTGAACCGCAACCACATCGACTTCAGCGCGCCGCTGCCGGTGAACACGGCCTACGCCGAAGTGGAGCCGCTGGTGCTGCCCGCCACGTGGCCGCCGACGCCCGCCGACGACGCGGCCGTGGCCGCCTACATTGCGCAGCACGGCATGGCCGCGTTTCGCAACGCCGTGTTCAAGGGGCAGTACACCTCGCCCGACGGTCTGTTCTACGGCGGCACCGCCCCGTCGTGGAGCACCAGGACCATCCGCTCCATATTGCGCAAGTCCGCGGCAGCCGCCACGCACCTGGGCTGGAGCGACGAGCACACCGGCCTGGGCCCCTACGGCCACGGCGAGAAGATCTACCCCGGCCGCAACACGCCCGAGGACCTGGCGCTGGCCCAATCCTGGTGGGGCGCCGACGTGTTCTCGCCGTTCTCCGGCGACTCGGCCTCGGCCGATGTGTCGGGCCCGGTGGTATCGACCGCGTTCGACGAATGCCCCAACGCCCGCATCGCGCCCATGGGCCTGGAGTTCGGCACCGTGCCCGAGCCGGACATGCTGTACCGCCTGCGCGCGGACACCTGGCTGCGCCGCCACCCCGACGCGCCGGCCGCGCAGCAGCGCGAGATCCGCGCCCAGTTGCGCGACGCTTTCTATTGCGACAACGAGGAATGGAAGGGCATGGTGCTGGGGCAGACGCGGGTGGTGTTGTTGCAGACGTTGCAGGGGCTGCGCAAGGCCTGAGGGGCTGCGGGGCCACAACAAGCGCGCCGTGGTCGCCACCCCATCACCGCGAGTTCAGCGAGAAGCCTCTCCTGCCCCCTCCGACAACTTCTCGCCCAGCAGGTTCGCCGTGTACCGCAGCCGATCAATATCTGCATCCTTCTGCACGCCCCGGCTGAAGCAGCACAGCGTGCCGTAGACCTGGCCATCGGCCAAGCGCACAGGGGTGCTCAGGTGGGTGCCGATGTCGAACCCAGGGTCGGGCGCCTGGCCTGCCATGACGAGGGGCACGGCGTTGTCGATCTTTTCTGGCAGGCGGCCTTCGACCACGTACTGGCACCAGCTTTCTTCGGCGGGGTCGGACATGCCCTCCACGACGGGCGCAAAGTCTGGCGAGCTGTCCACCGCCTTGAAGGTGCGGCGGCCATCTGCGATCTGGGAGACGAAAGCCACGTCCATGCCCAGGCGCTTGCGCAGCAGCTTCAACACCGCCGGCACCACCTCGGGAAGTTCGTGGTCGGCAGAGTCGCTGGTGGCGACCAGCATTTCGGAAATGGTGACGTCCAGGTCGTCGGGGTGGTAGTCGAACATGTGCATACCCATCAGTCTAAACCGCGACTGGGCCGGCTGTCGTAAGCGAACGTCTGTTGCGTATCGAATCACACGCGGCCCGATGATGGCCCTGCGCACCGGGAGAAAGCGGCTTGGTTGCCCGCCCACCGCTCCTCGTCCGCGAGCCTGCCCATACCGGGCAGGCCGTCATCACTGCGGCATCACGCCGTTGTCGCCACCGCCGCAGGCACCTTCAACAACCCATCGGCCTTGAACATGGCGCGGATGCCGCGCACGGCCTGGCGGATGCGGGCCTCGTTCTCGATGAGGGCGAAGCGCACGTACTCGTCGCCCTGGTCGCCGAAGCCGATGCCGGGCGAGACGCAGACCTTGGCCTTGTCGAGCAGTTGGCGTGCAAATTCGAGCGAGCCCAGGGCGCGGTAGGGCGCGGGGATGCGGGCCCAGATGTACATGCTGGCCCGGGGGCAGTCCACGGCCCAACCGGCTTCGGTGACGCCCTTGTACAGCACGTCGCGGCGGCGCTGGTATTGGGCGGCGATGTCCTTCACGCACTGCTGGTCCCCCTCGAGCGCGGCGATGGCCGCGACCTGCAGGGGAGTGAAGGTGCCGTAGTCGTGGTAGCTCTTGATGCGGGCGAGCGCGGCCACGAGGTCGGGGTTGCCGACCATGAAACCCACGCGCCAGCCGGCCATGTTGTAGCTTTTGGACAGGGTGAAGAACTCCACCGCCACGTCCTTGGCGCCGGGCACTTCCATGATGCTGGGGGCCCGGTAGCCGTCGTACACGATGTCGGCGTAGGCCAGGTCGTGCACCACCAGGATGTCGTGCTTCTTGGCCAGGGCGATGACGCGCTCGAAGAACGACAACTCCACGCACTGCGCCGTGGGGTTGCTGGGGAAGCCGAAGATCATCATCTTGGGCTTGGGGTAGCTGCCGCGGATGGCCTTTTCGAGCTCGGCAAAAAAGTCGACATCGGGCGCCACGGGCACGCTGCGGATGTCGGCCCCGGCAATCACCGCTCCGTAGATGTGGATGGGGTAGCTCGGGTCGGGCACGAGCACGGTGTCGCCCCGGTCCAATGTGGCCAGCATCAGGTGGGCCAGCCCTTCCTTGGAGCCGATGGTGACAATGGCCTCGGTGTCGGGGTTGATGTCCACCGCATAGCGGTCCTTGTACCAGTGGCTGATGGCGCGGCGCAGGCGCGGGATGCCCTTGCTGGCGGAATAGCCATGGGTGTCGGGCCGCTGGGCCACCTCGGTGAGCTTGGCCACGATGTGCGGCGGGGTCGCGCCATCGGGGTTGCCCATGCTCATGTCGATGATGTCCTCGCCACGGCGGCGCGCGGCCAGTTTCAGCTCGGCCGTGATGTTGAAGACGTAGGGGGGTAGGCGATCGATGCGCGCAAAGCGGCGCTTGCCCTGAGAAGCAGACATGCTGGTGAACTTTCACGTAAGCGCCCGGAACCGTCCGAGCGACGTGGCCAACAATGGGGTTGGCCCGCGTTCACTGTAACGCAGAACGCGGTGGCTATTGCCTGCCTTGCAGCGGTGTCGCACCGCCGCCACGTTCACGCCGTGGCGTGCCGGGTGTTCCGTTCGCTGGACAGGGACCACGCAAAGATGCCCACGCCGCAGATGCCCAGCACCACGCCGACCCAGCCGGTGGAAGTCCACCCCAGGCCGGCCGCGATGGACACGCCGCCCAGCCAGGCGCCCAGGGCGTTGGCGGCGTTGAAGGCCGAGTGGTTGAGCGCGGCGGCCAGGGTCTGCGCGTCGCCCGCCACATCCATCAGGCGGATCTGCAGCGCGGGGCCGATGGCGACCATCGTGCCCAGGAAGAAGGTGGCCAAGGCCGCGCTGACGGGGTGGTGCGCGGCGGGCACGAAGAGCGCGAGCACCACGATGGACCACAGCAGCACCTTGCCGATGGTGGGCATGAGGGCCTTGTCGGCCATGCGCGAACCGACGATGTTGCCCGCCACCATGCCCAAGCCGAAGAGCGAGAGCACGAAGGGCATGAGCGCTGGCGGCATGCCGGCCACTTCGAGCAGGGTGTGCTTGAGGTAGCTGAACACCGCGAACATGCCGCCAAAGCCAATGGCGCCGATGCCCAGGGTGAACCACACCTGCTTGCGCGCCAGGGCGCCCAGTTCGCGCAGCGGGCTGGCGCCGTGCGATGCCGGCATGTCGGGCACCCACAGGCGCACCATGACCACGGCGGCCATGGCGATGAGGCCCACGAAGACGAAGGCCGCGCGCCAGCCGAAGTATTCGCCCAGGGCGGCGGCAATCGGCACGCCCACCAGCGTGGCCGTGGTCAGCCCCAGCATGACCCAGCCCACGGCACGCGCGCGGCGCCCGGGCGGCGCCAGCGCTGCGGCCACCAGGGCGGCCACGCCGAAGTAAGTGCCGTGCGGCAGGCCGGTGAACAACCGCATGGCGCTGAGCGACAGGTAGCCCGGCGCCAACGCCGATGCGAAATTGCCCAGCGCATACACCACCATCAGCGCCATGAGCAGCGCGCGCCGCCCCCAGTTGGCGCACAGCACGGCCAGCACCGGCGCGCCCACCACCACGCCCAGCGCATAGGCGCTGATGACGTGGCCGGCCTGCGGAATGCTCACGTTGATGTCGCGCGCCACCTCGGGCAGCAGGCCCATGATGACGAATTCACCCGTGCCGATGGAAAAGCCACCCACCCCCAGGGCCAGCACGGCGCGCACCAGGGTGCGGTCGTCGGTGGGGGTGTGGGCGATGGGCGACGTGGAAGGCGACAGGGGCGCGGTCATGGCGGCAGAAAAAAGACAGCACTGCGCCGCACGCGATGGTGCAGCGCAGAGGGAACAGGGGCTGGAGAAGAAACGGAGTTACGGGGGTAAACCCGAATCCTGTAACCATAGCACGGCCCGGCAAAACGTGCTGGCGGCGGCTTGCCGGCCGGGCCTGCTACGCTGGGGTGTTTTCTTCACCCTAGCAAGGCCAGCGCATGACCCCACCGAGCATTGCAGACGAGCTTGCCAGCACCGTGCAGGTGCTGGCCTTCGACATCTTTGGCACCGTGGTGGACTGGCACGGCAGCATCGTGCGCGAGGTGCGGGCGCTGTACCCGGCCGTGGATGCCGATGCCTTCGCCCTGGCCTGGCGCGCCGGCTACCAGCCGGCCATGGCGCGGGTGATGCGCGGCGAGCTGGGCTGGACGCGCATCGACGAGCTGCACCGCAGCATCCTCGACGAGATCCTGCCGCGCTTCGGCCTGGCCCACCTCACCGAGGCCGAGCGCTGGCACCTGAGCCGCGTGTGGCACCGGCTGGACCCCTGGCCCGACAGCGTGGCCGGGCTCACGCGGCTGAAGACCCGGTTCACCATCACCACGCTGTCCAACGGCAACATCGGCCTGCTCACCAACATGGCCAAGCGCGCCGGCCTGCCCTGGGATTGCATCCTGAGCGCCGAGGTCTTCAAGGCCTACAAGCCCCACCCAGACACCTACCTGGGCGTGGCACGCACTTTCGACCTGGAGCCCGCCCAGGTGGCGCTGGTAGCGGCCCACCACGACGACCTGGCGGCGGCACGCGGCTGCGGGCTGCGCACCATCTATGTGGAGCGGCCGCTGGAGTTTGGTGCGGCGCACCCCAAGGACATATCGGCGCAGGCCGGGAACGACCTGCACAGCACGCGGCTGACGGACCTGGCGACGCAGCTGGGGTGTTGAATGGAAAGGCTGGCAGAGCCCACCTTGGAAGTGCAAGTGCCGGGTTGGGCCCGGCGCAGCTTCTGCCGGTGCCGTGTCGAGGCGATTGGAACCAGGCCTGCAGCAGCTTGAAGGCAACGCTCCGCAACAACCTGGACACCGCGACCGCAGTTACCCCCTCGGCTGCTCCAGCGCCTCGAGGACTGCAGCATCGGTGTCGTCCGCGTGCGCTGCATGCCGCTGGCGCACACGCTCCAGCACGGACCCTGTGGGTGCAAAGTCCCGGGTGTTGCGTGGCCAGTCGCCGTGGATGTAGAGGTCGCTGAAGTGCTCGTCCCGCGGAAGATCTGCCACCACCACGGCTTCGGCATGGGGCGATGCGCCGTGCTGCAGCAGCAGCGTGACCAGGGGCAGGCACAGCGATCGCATGTCGCTGCCGGGGCCGCACAGCAGGCACGCAATGGCGCCCAGCAGCGGGCCGCGGTAGCGCAGGCGCGGGTAGCGGACATCCTGTCCGTAGTCCCGGCCCAGCGCCATCAGGCACAGTGAAACCTGCACATTGGCGTCCAGCCCCTGCGCGAGCAGCCCACGCAACAGGTGCACGATGAGCCTGCCGTCGCGCTCGATGTCGAAGCGTTCGTCCTCCCCCGGCGCGACGATGGGGCCCAGCATCACCCGGTCCCGCGCACAGAACACCGGCGCCAGCACCCCGGCCTGGAAATCGACCGGGTCCATCCAGCAGCGGGCGGTGGCGCCGGCGTCCAGCAGGGCCGTGGCCAGGGTCAGGTCGCGGTTGCCGATGCAGGGCGTGCGCAGCAGCAGGCGCAGCAGGGAGCGCGAATCCCCATCCATGGGTGGCGTGTCCAGGTTCACGCCCGCGGCGGCCAGTTGGGGAATGGTCTCGGCATCGCGGTAACCCCAGTACATGCGCTGGATGCGGCGGGCGTCGGACATGCCGGGCGGTGCAACGGAGCGTGCGCCCCGGGCCGCCAGCGCGGCCAGCACCCCCGGGTCGTCCTTGAAGAACTCCACGCTGTTGAACAGCAGGCTGCCGATCTCCTGCAGCGGCTGCCCGTCCTCTTGGGCGAACAGCAGCATGGCGTTCACGTCCACCCCCTCTTGCGCCACGAGCCACGCCAGCAGCGCAGGCACCTTGCCCAGGCCGCGCAGCACCGTCGCGTTCCACAGCGCGGCGGCGTCGGCAACGGGCGCACCGGCCGGTGCATTGGTTCCCTGCTTCGGCGCGCCCAGCAGTGCGCGCAGCATGGGCTCGGTCTTCTTGCTGTCGCGGTAGGCCACGGCGCGCACCACCTCGGGCGCCCACGGCAGGCAGCGGCCCAGGTCGGCCTTGGCGTCGAACAGCGCCTCCATCGACTTGCCCATGTCCGCGCGGGCCACGTGCACGAAGAGCGGTTTGCCGTCCACCACGGCATCGGGCGGTGCACCGGCCTTGACCTCCTTGGCCAGCGCCGCGTCCTTGCCCTCCAGCACCAGCTCGTACAGCCGCTCCTCCTCGGACAGCGTGGGCGCGGGGAAAGACTTGGCCGACACGCGCTTGCCGCCGTGCAGGTACAGGGTGCGCGTCTCGCCCACCTGGCCATACCAGGTGCGCAGGCGGATGTGCTCGGCCCCTGCGGCATGCAGGGCCAGGATGTGCGACTTGTCCAGCTCGTCGCCCGCCGAGCTGTCGACGACGAAACGCAGCGTCTGCCCGCGCAGGGAGGCGCTCATGACATAGGGCGACTCCCAGTCTTCAAAGCACTCCTGAAGGAGCTTTGGCCATTGTTCGGACTTCACACCGATGCAAGCCTGCAGCAGCTGGTGCAGATGGGTCAGGGCCGGCGTGTCGGTGCCAATGCAGGTAAAGGTCAGGGTGTTCGAAGACATTCAATGAGCCATGGAGGGGATGGGCGAGGTACGACAAGGAACACCAGGCCGCGCCCCAGTGAGGCGGCAACCAACCGCCCGACAGGCCAACTGTGTCCCGTGGCCCATGATAGACAGCCTCCCCACGCGGCCGCTGGACATTCTGTCCAGCCGGTCCGATGCGGGCGTCACCCGCGGCTTCCTGTTGCGGGTTTACCGCGCAGCCACCAACAGTTGCACGAACATGCGCACCTTTTCCAGGCATTCGGCACTGATGGAGGTGAACTCCACGCCGGCCAGCCACTGGCCACCCTCGGACTTGAGGGTAACGACGCGGGCGTAGACCTCGGTGGCGCGGTACTCGACCAGGCTCAGGTCGAATTCGAGCTTGACCTCGCTGTGCAGCTCGATCTTCTCGGCCACTTCGAGCAGCAGGCCGTGGTAGCCGATGTCGCGCACGGCGGTGTGCACGATCTGCGGCACGATGATCTTGTCCTGGATGCGCTGGCACAGGCAGGGCAGACGCGTGTCCACGCGGTGGCTGCGGCGGAACTCCTGGCGTGGCACCTTGAGCCGGCGCGAGGGAATGGCCACCAGCTCGCGCAGGGCCACAGGCTGCTGGCGGCCCTTGACGTAGACCTGCATGGGGGCGGATGCCGACACCAGCCCCCAGCAGCGCTGGTAGGTGCCTTCGCTGATGAGCACCTGCCCGCGCAGGCTGAAGGCCTCGATGCGCGAGGCGAGGTTCACCTCTTCGCCGATGACGGTGTATTCGGAGTACACATTGGAGCCGAAGCGCCCGGCCATCACGGTGCCGGTGTTCACGCCGACGCCCAGGAAGACCTCGGGCAGGCGCTCGCGGATATGGGCCAGGTTCAGGTCGCGCATGACCATCTGCATCTCGATGGCGCACATGAGCGCGCGGTCCACGTCGTCTTCGCGCGCCACGGGGGCGCCGAAGAGCACCATGATGGAGTCGCCCATGAACTTGTCGATGGTGCCGCCGTGCTTGAAGACGACCTCGCTGAGCTTGGACAGGCAGCGGTTGAGCGCGGTGATGACCACGCTGGCCGGGTGCGCGCCCGACAGCGCAGTGAAGCCGCGCAGGTCGGCCAGCAAGATGGTGACCTCGCGCGGCGCGGCGATCACGTCGTCGTTCTGCGGCGCACCCTCAGGGCCATCGGCACCGCGCAGGATGGCGGCCATCTCGGCGGCGGCGGCCTCGCCCAGAGGGGCACCGGTCTCGCGGGCGATCAATGCCTGCAGGCGGCGCAGGACGTCTTGGTTGAATTCTTTGTGCATGGGCAGCAGGCTAACGGATTCCACAGGCGGTGGCGGTGCGCACGCCTGGCCGCGCAAAGGGCACGGCAATCCCGTCCGGCCAGAATAGGCGCGCCCCCGTGGGCGGTCAAGCTAGGGCGTGCCCCCATCCATGGCAGCCTGCCCCAACCCCCTTCAACCAGCCTGGGCGGCGGCCTGGAGCACCACTTGGTCGATCATTCCGAAAGGCCCCGGGCGGCCCTGCCCGTCCAGCGCGACCATGCGCACCCGCTCGCCAAAGCGCAGAAACGGCGTGCGCGACGCCCCCTGGGCCAGGGTTTCGATCACGCGCCGCCCGGCAATGCAGCACGAGCCCATGGCCGCGTCGGCATTGGAGACCGTGCCCGAGCCGATGAGGGTGCCGGCCGACAACCGCCGCGTGCGCGCCGCATGGGCGATGAGTTCGCCAAAGTGAAATGCATGGCCCCGCCATGCGGGTGGCCGCACCAGGCGTCGTTGCGGTGCACCTGCAGCTGCAGGTGCACCCGGCAGTCGCGCCAGGCCGGGCCCAGTTCGTCGGGCGTGACGGCAATGGGCGCAAAGGCCGTGGAGGGCTTGGCCTGCAGAAAGCCGAAGCCGCTTTTCGCTTCGCGCGGGCCGAAGCTGCGCAGGCTCCAGTCCACTTCCTGTCGAAACGCACCGACCTGTACCTGGTGGCCATGCGCGACAGCATACGCACGCAGACCCTGCCGGCGCCGCCGCGTGCGCTGGACGCGCAGGGCACCAGCTTCGCGCTGGGCGTGCGGCACCGATTCTGAGGATCAGATGGCCAGGGCGCCCTTGGGGTCATCCACCCACTGGCGCTGCACACAGTGGAAGGCCGCACGCTCGGGGTCGTAGTCCCAGCGCGAGGCCCAGCGCTGCGCCTTGTCGGGGTCCTGGGGGTCGGCTTCGTGGCTCAGGATGACGAGGCTGTTGGGGTAGCCGTGGCGCAGCCGGTGCGACACGGCCGTGCCGGCCTGGCTGACCCACAGGCCGGGCAGCGGCTGCAGCAGGCCGGCGGCATGGGCGTGGCCCGAGAGCAGCATCTGCGCGCCAGCGTCGCGCCAGCGCAGCAGGGCTTCTTCGGCGCGGGCGGGGCGGTGCTCCTTGTCGTGCGCGTTGCGGGCCGTGAGCGGGTGGTGGGCGACGACGATGCGCCAGGGCTCCTCGTAGGCTTGCGCCAGCTGCTTTTCGACACGGGCGATCTGCGCGCTGGAGAGGCTGCCGCGCTCGTGCGTCCAGGGGCGGGTGGTGTTGACGCCCACGATGAAGAAGCGGCCGAGCTGTCGCACGGGCTCCAGGTCCTGCCCGAACTCGTGCTGGAAACGCTGGTAGGCCCGGCCCCAGCGCAGCCACCAGGCGAACAGGGGCAGGTCGTGGTTGCCGGGCAGCACGACGGTGGCGCCAGCGTCGAGCCCGCGGATGAAGCTGGCGCCCTGCGCAAACTGCTCCGGCGTGGCGCGCTGCGTGACGTCGCCCGAGACCACCACCACCGACACCCCGAGCTGGCGCGCCAGTGCCTGCACCGCCCGGCAGACCACGGGTTCGTGGGCGCCGAAGTGCAGGTCGGACAGGTGCATCAGTACGGACATGGGTGGCGCTGCGGTGGGGCGTGGAGCCGAGTGTGAAAGTGAAAAAGAAGCGAAAAGCAGTCAGCCCAGCGCTGGCAAGGGGCTGATGGCCGGTGGAGCCGTAGGCTCCGGCGCCGGCACCTCTTGCGCAAGGGGGCTTGCAGCCACATCGCCAGCCGCCGGTGCGGACGTGGGGTCGCGATCAAGCGTGGTGCGCGTGACCAGCCACAGCGGCTTGTCGTGCACGCGAAAGCGCAGCGGCGGCGCCATCCATTCGCGCTCGCCGTCGAAAGCCACCTTCACCTGCGCAGGGCGCCAGCTCGCGGGCGCCACGCTCATTTCAGCGCAGGCCATGCTGACCACGGCAGGATCGCGCGCCAACTGGCCGGTGGCCGCATTCCACACGGTGCGCGCCACGGACCAGCGGTCCTGGGGCTGCAGCAGGACGAGCCCCAGTTGCCCGCCATCGGCGACCGATTGGGCCTGCGCAAGACCCATGCGATCCAGCTGCAGCGGGTTGTTGCCCACGAACAGCGTGGTGACCAGGTGCTCTTCCTGCCGGGCCTGGGCGCCCTCGTGCGTGCGCAGGATCACGCGCCAGCGGCGTCCGCCCGCGGGCCGGAACATGCTCCACACGGCCGACAGGATGGCCACCATGCGCGAGCGCCCAAATCGCTTGGAGGCCTTTTCGCGCTCGGCCAGCAGGCGCGGGTACAGGCCCACGGCAGCGTTCACCACGAACATGCGCTCGTTGACGAAGCCGGCCTGCACGGGCCGCATGTCGCCCAGCTCCATGGCGCGCAGCATGTCCTGCACGGCGACCTCGGGGTCGAGCGCCAGGCCGTGCTCGCGGCTGAAGTAGTTGAAGGTGCCCATCGGAATCACGCCCATGGGCACGCCGGCCTGGAGCGCAGCAGCGGCCACGGCGTTGATGGTGCCGTCGCCGCCTGCAGCCACGACCAGCCCGGCATCGGCCTGGGCGGCACGCACTGCGGTGACCGCCAGGTCGACGATGTCGCCACGCTGGTCCGGCACGTGCCACACCACGTCGTGTGTGTGCGCCGCGAAAGCGCCCTCGAGCTTGGCGCGCACCAGATCGAAGTCGGCGCCGGGGCGCTTGGGCACCACGAGGTGGATGCGCCCGTGGGGGTGGACGGCAGGGGGGCGTTCGGCGATGGTCATGGATGGGGGCGGACGGGCTGGAAGTGACAGTACAGGAAGGATGCCTGCGCCGCTACCGGCAATGGTGCCCGGCCTGCGGTCCGGAGCCTGTCAGCCACGGCGCTGTGCGCTTGTCGGCGCCTCGTCCTACATTCACACCGGCCGCGAAGGGCTGTTGGGCACTGGGGTAAAAACGGCATCCTTGTCTGTTCCTGTCTTGTTCACCATGCCCTTCACACCGTACACGGCGAAAGCGCCGATTCCACGATGGCGATGATGATGATGATGGCGGATGCCCATGCCATCGGCACCCTGGTGGCAGCCCACCCGCTGGGCTGGTGGCTGCTGGGGCTGGCGCTGGCC
This sequence comes from Acidovorax sp., assembly GCF_046339755.1. GTDB lineage: Bacteria > Pseudomonadota > Gammaproteobacteria > Burkholderiales > Burkholderiaceae_C > Acidovorax. The sequence goes on from NZ_JBKDTZ010000307.1 coordinate 36,372, forward strand.
AGCCTGGTGGGGCCTGCATCGCTGTGGGGCCTGCGCACGCTGCGCCGGCACGGCGGCCCCTGGTTGCACCGGGCCCTGCCCTCCTGGACGCCCACCGATGCACGCTGGGTGCTGCTGGCCGGCATGGCGGCAGCGGCCTGCGCCATGGTGCTGGCCGGAAGCGTGATTGCCGAACTGGCCGAGAGCGGCAGCGAACGCGGCGCCGACGAC